>CAZSLS010000001.1:0-110042 GCA_964607575.1 uncultured Planctomycetaceae bacterium
TTTTGATCGGGCAGGAAGGACAGCGTCAGATTCGTGCCGATCACGTTTGCAGTCAGAATATCCGGATTACTGTTGGCCGATACCGTCAGCGACAGCGTGTCGATTGGAAGATCGGGGTCATCGAATACATTTGCGAGGTCAACGATCGTATCGGGGTCATCTTCATCGGCTATAACACCATTGATGGGGCCGACGACTGTCGGCGCGTCGTTGACCGGATCGACGGTCACGGTAAACGTATCTTCGACCGAGGCCCCCGCTCCATTCTGGTCAGTCGCCCGGACAGTAATGTCAACCGTACCGTTCCGATCGGGGACATAAGACAGGACAAGGTCTTCGCCGACTATATTCGTCGTCACCAGGGTGGTATCCGAGTTGTTCGTTACCGAGAACACCAGCGTATCGAGCGGGATGTCAGGGTCGTCGAATATAACCGACAAATCCAGCACGGTATCGTCGGCGTCTTCATAGACGGTGACATTTGCGACGGGATTGGCCAGGTTGGGCGGATCGTCTGTGGGGTTAACAGTTACAGCGATCGTGTCTTCGACCCATCCGCCAAGCTGGTCTGTCGCGCGGACGGTAATGTTGGAAGTACCGTTGATATCGGTCACGTACGACAGCGTAAGGATACCAGCGGTCAGATCCGTAGTCACAAGCCCCGGGTTCGTATTGCCGCTGACCGAGAGCGTCAGCGTGTCTCCGGGGTCAGGATCGTCGAACGTCGCGGACACATCCCGAACGCTGGGGGAGGAATCTTCGTCCACGGCGACGTCGTCAACAGGTGTGACGACGATTGGCGGCATGCTGAAATCGGAAGCGACTCCGGGGTTGGGCCCGTCGGGGCGCCAACTGCCCCCATCACCACCGAATATCTCAAAGTGGACGCGATGCAACGAATCGCCGTAACCGTCGGGACCGATCGGCCAGGGCGCAATGTCGTCGTACTCGATCTCGTCCTCGACCACGTGCGGAACAAAACCGGGCTCCAGGAGCGGTGGCGAGTCAGGCTGCTGCAGGCTGATGCGGTCCCCGCCATTGTCCAACCTGCCGCCGTAACCGCCCGTCAGTGGAACGCCGGTATCGATACCGTAATACGTTCGGAAGTCGGCGACGCGGGCGGCGTTGGCGGGGTCGTTCGGGTTGAACGAAAGTACAACCAGGGTACCGCCGGCGGCAATAGTCGTGCCTTCATCGAATTCCATGTCCACGCCGCCACGGAGTCGCCAACCGGCGAGGTACTGGCCCGCGGCGTGCGGGTTGTCCGTCCAGACGGCAAGTTCGATCGCGCTGAGCGTCGGGTTGTACAGTTCGATGAACTCCAGGTCGCCGGGATCCACACCGCCCACGCCGTCAGGATCGGGCGGGTTGTACATGACTTCGCTGATTATCACCGGACCGAAACGCGGGGGGCTGTTGGTCCCATAGAGAGTAACCAATGTCATGGGATACAGATTACCCACCGCGTTGGGCCAGCGACCGAACGATTCGCCGTTGGCCGCGGCGCCAAAATCGACGTGATCGCCAAAGTGCGTCAGATTCCCCGCTCCGTCGGCCTTCATCAACCACACATCGTCGCCGTGGGCCCCGCTGAGGGCGAAGTCCAGGGGATCAACGCCGCCGGATGAGTTAAAGTCAGTCTCATCAAAAACAAGATATTCCCCGGAATCTATCGATGTGCCATCTGGAATCCGGAATTTCTTGTAGTCTCCGTTATTCGGATTCGACGCCCACCCCCAACTGTCGCTGAGATACCATCCGCCGATGTCAATAGTCCCGCCGGTAGTGTTATACAACTCGATGGAGTCGACATCCGGAAGATCAGTGTGACTCAGCACCTCGTTGATAACGACACCCAGAGGCGCCTCGGACGCATCGCCGGGCGTACCGCCGAAGGCCGCGCTCGACCGCCAGTTAGTCGGATCGTTGTAATCGCCGCCCGAGTCGATGATCTCGAGCGCCGCGCCTTTGGCGTCAGCCCGCCCGGGCCAACTGCCCGCATCGTTGAAAGCGAAGTTGACTACCGCCCTGTTGTAAGCATCGGTCACCATAACCAACTCGCCGCCGTTGCTCAGGAAGCCGTCGTACGCGCCGGCGAGGTTGATACCCGCACCGTAGCGATACTCAAATGCCGCGGTGTTCCCGGCGATGACCACCCGCTCGCCGGCGGACAGAGAAGTGACGCCGCTACCGGCGAAATCGAACGTGATTCCGTCAACGAAACTCACCCCCGTAAGATCCATCCTCTTGGTGCCCGTGTTCTGCAATTCGACGAACTCGAAGTCGTAGGCGTTGGTGTGCCCCGCCGCAAACTCGTCGGGCGCAGGCTCGTAGGGATTGTAGTTCAGTTCAGTAATCCGCAGATTGTCCAGGATGTACGGGTCCGCGTCCCCGGTAACCAACTGGACGGGCGCCGACCAATGGCTCCACCGTCCGGTGGTGTCTTTCATGCGGACGCGAACGCGGTAGGTACGCCCGGCGGTCAGGTCGAAGCCCGGGATGGCGATGGTGTCATTGAAACCCGTCAGTTCGCCGCTTTCCCAGACGGCGGTGTACTCGAAGATATGCGGCGCCTCGGGATCGTAAGCCGGCGCCCCGGGGTCGGTGATCTCGCCGATTCGCCACTCCATGGCGGCGAACGTCTCGTCACCCTGGGGATCGCTGAATTCGCTGGACTGGAAGGTCAGCGAATCGATGGCGAACCCCGCCGGACCGGTGTAAGCAACCGTGGGCGTGTCCGGGATACTCGTCGCGTCGCCCTCGGCGTTGGCGAGTTGGTCCAGATAAGCCGCCTGCCCGCCCCCTCCAACGCTTCCGCCGGGCCAACTACCGCCAACGAAAGCGAATTGCTTCATGTCGGCGACTTTCCACCACAGCGTATTACTGTTCCAATTATGCCGCCCGGCGTCGGAGGGTGCGTCTTCCCAGCGATCGTAGTCGGCCTGCCAGAAGTCCGAGATAACCGCGGCGGTGCGGTCGATCCAGGGGTTGATGACCTCCGGGACGAAGAGCAGGTCGCGAATCTCCCGGATGACGTTGCGGTACTCCGTCTTCATCGCGGGTTTCCCGCCGCCGTCATAGATCGCCGACTTCGCCTCGTCTATTCCGCCGTTCCACGTCGGTCCCCAACTCGCATCCGAATCGTAGGGCAGGTACCAGAGGCGTCCCATCGGGTTCGTCTCGTCGGGTTCGAAGTACCACGCCATGTTCTTGTTCGCGCCGGGCCAGTAGTCGTAGTGCCTGACGGCCTCGACGATCGCGTGGTAGAGATACCACTGGTCGTAATTCACGTTGTTGTGCAGCCAGTCCTCGGAGCGTCCGGAATTGAGACTGCTTCGTATATTGTTGTAGTCCTGGGCGTTTGATGGGGCGTCGGCTGCCTGGTATCGCTGCTGGAGATTCCCGTTGGATACCCGGTTGGTGAGCTTGTAGAGGTTGCCCTTGGGCAGGTCGTGGGCTTCGAGGAAACGGACGTCGTAAGGCTCGAACGCCATGAACATTCCCCAGAAATCGCCGTAGTACTGCGCGTTGGGCCCGGTGGGGGCCTCCTCGGCGCCGTCGACGACACGGAAGTGGAACCAGTGCGTTTCCGGAGCGGGCACGCCCACCAGGTTCCACATCTCGCTGTTGACCGCTTCGGACAGCCCGTAGTTGGCGTCATTTTTGTTACCGAACATCTTGCTGACGACCAACTGGCGCCACTTGGTGGGATACTCGACACCGTTTTCATCTCGTGCCTGCAGGTAATGCCCGCGCTTGAACTTGATCCGCATGGATCGTTTTCCCGCCTGATAGTACCGCCCGTTGGCCCCGCGGAGGCGCATATCCAGGTGGTCGTAGACAACACCGTCGTAAACGAAAGCCGCCTGCCAGTTGTACGCCCGCCGTATTGCCTGATCGGAAGTCTGGGGCACCTGATTCGACCCGTCGTAGGCCATCATCTGGACCATGTCCTGTCCCCGCGCGATCAGCGAGTAGACCGGTAGCGAAGTCAACGTGTCGCTGTCGTAGACGTGTCCGGCGCCCCCGGCGATAGATCGCGTCCCGGCGGTATAATCGGGAACACCGTCGTAGACGTAGTAGGCGAAGTTCAGCGATGGATCATCGGTATACGGCGCGCGGACCGATGCGCCCAGCGTGTCGGTAACGGTGATGCGGTATCGGACCAGCGTCCGGTTGATCTGAGCGGGGATTGTGGCGGTGTAGATATCGTCGCCGGCCGTCGCGTCGGCGCCCGTCCCGTCGTCGACCATAACAACGGTCGTCCAGTTGGCGGGGGCCTCGAACGCGGGGTTCGCCGGACGGGGCTGGGCCGGATTTGATATCAATTGCGAGGTGGTCAGGGGCAGATACGCCGGTATATAGGCTCCCGGGAGGACGAACTGGTAGTGCAGATCGACCGCCGCGACGCCGTTGGGATCGGTGACTTTGGCGGTGAGGACGGTGGCCTGCCCGGAGGCCGGCTGGTCCGGCTCGACGCGCACCTGGCGGGTCTGCGGAGCGGCGTTGGCGGCGAAGACCGAGTTTTCCGCACCGGCGGTCGTCACTGAACCCAACGATGACCGCCAGCTTCCCCCCAGGTCGTTGTCCAGATTGGGGTTGATAAGCTCCATCGAGTGGCCCGGATCGCCGCCCGTTGTCGGCCAGGGGAAACCCCAACCATAGTCCACCTCGTCCTGCCTGGTCCCGGACGAATTTCGCAGCACCACCGACTCGCCTTCGTTGTTCAGGCTTCCTGCGAACGGGCCCAACACGCCGGAGATACCAAATTCGCTCTGAACGTCCCCCGGGTCCTCCCCGACGACCAGGTACCCGCGCGGTGCGATGATGGTATCGGCGGGGAAGGTGAACTCCACACCGTCCGAGAAATACCAGTCCGACAGATCGACCGATTCATCCGTATTGTTGTAGAGTTCTATGAACTCGATTCGCTTGGTGTTGTCGTCCGGGTTGACGTGCAGTTCATTTATGACGATCCTCTTGAGCGGATCGCCCCCCGGCGCGCTGACGTTAGGCCCGTCGGGCGTACCGTTCGCAAAATAGCTGACAATTTCCAAATCGCCGATCTCGCCGGTGACGGCTGCCAACTCCGGCGCGATCAGGAAATCTCCATCGCCGATCGAAGCACTCAGACCGTGAATCGCCAGCATGTTCGATCCGGTCTGGATGAGTGAGGCCGCCGCGTCGATTATGAATGACTCGAACTCGAGGGCGTCATCGTCCGGGCGGTTGTCGGTGGCTGATGAGTCCCACGCCGGCGAGGCGGGCGCATTGGCCCGAGCCACTTCCACTCCGTTGATATACGCGACGAAACCGTCGTCGTATTTCACGTTCAGCGTGAGCCTGAGCAGGTCGTCGGTCGGCGAACCGTAGGTAAACGGTATCCGCATATACGCCGAAGTGTTGAGCCCCTCCATAACGCCGATATCAAGAGTGATCAGGGAGTCGAACGACGGCGCGGGCGTTGTGTCGAACCCGACGCCCGTGGCGCCATTCAACCATGCCGAATCGTCATAGCCCGACAGCTCCGTCCACGCCGTCGCGGTGCCGCTGTAACTCACGTCGGGAACGACGACCCTTACCGCGTCGCCTGTGGCGAGTGCGATCGAAGCGGTGGAGTCCCATTCGATACCGTACGACACGTCGGTGTATTGCTCTGGATAATCGATGCGCCCGTGCTCGATCGTTGTGGTGTCGTCTCTGACCAGCAGGACGCTCTCATGCTGGCTGCCATCGTTGGTGCTCAGTTTGAAATTCGTGTGCAGGTAGCCCAGGGGATCGACGTAAGGGTATGCGTCATCTTCACCCGAAGCGAAGATGATGCGATACTCTCCCGGCTCGAGCGTCGAGTTGATCCCGCCGCCAGTGGGGAATTCCCACTGCGTCAGAGCGGCCGCGTCGTCGGTCAGGAACCAGCCTCCCAGATCGACCGGTGCAGCCGTGGGATTATGCAGTTCGATCCAATCCGAGGAGTTACCGTCGCCGTCCAGGAGAGTCGTGTCGTTGGAGGCCATGAACTCGGAGATCACGACCGAACCCGACAGAAGCAGACGCGGCTCGAGCGATTCAAAGAGCGGAACGTCGCTCTGGCTGGCTTTAGGGATATTCATATAACTAACGCGATTGCCTTACTGTCAAGAAGAAGGTGTTTCCAGGTATGGTACGCGAAAATGGCGCAACTTATCATACCTCCGAGTATATCTACGACCAATTGTACCACAGATCCCCATATCGCAAAGAAGTTTCTACAAAGACTGGCAGTTGTCAATTGGTCCGCCTCTGGCGGAGCAGTTGGCGACAGCGAACGGCGTCCTGACTTCGGCAGGAACAGGCCGACGTGACGCCGTGCCGCTAAACGCGGGATTGGAACATCAATGGTGATCTATGCGGCGGTTTTCAGGCGGTTTTAGTTACGGTTTTTTTGCGCTTTGCGGGTTTGGTGGTCGGGGTTGGGGGTTTGGTCATTCTGCGGTACTTGGAGATGAGGTTCAGCAGCTTTGTCCGGTTGGGATGGTCGGGTTCGAGGTCCAGAACGAGGCGCCATTGAAGGACCGCTTTTGCGTACTGGCGGGCCTCCTGGTAGGCGTTTCCGAGGTTCATGTGCAGCGAGGTGGTCTGCGGGCTGGCGGAAACGGCCTTTTCGAGGAATACGATGTACTTGGCGAAGTTACCGGCCTGATTGTACTGCCCGGCGACTTTCAAATACGCCTCGACCAGCGTCGGTTCGTAGGCGGCTTTGTCGAGCTTGATGGCCTCGGCGAGCAGTTCGAGGTACTCATCGTACTTGTCGATACCGAATGCGGCTTGGGAGTAGTAGTAGAAGAACAGCGCCTTGTCCTCTTTGGGGATGGTCTTGCGAATCTTTGCGAACATCTCGTATGCGCGTGCGTATCGCCGTGCGTTGAGGTAGATATTGGCCTTGAGGAAATGGATGTCCGGGCGGTCTTTGATACCGTCTGCGATCGCGCGTGCGACCTGGTATATCGCCGAGTTGCTCGGCGCGGCGCGGAATGTGTCCTTCTTGCCCGGCTCGGGCTCGATGAGGTACCAGTTTCCGTTGATCGTTCCGGTTTTTCCGGCCTTGACGGTTACCACCGCGACCTTTCCGAAGTAGTTCCGCAGGTTGAAATACGCCGACCCGAGTTTGTAGCGCAGGACGGGGCTGTCGAGGTTGAGACTGAGAGCTTTCTGGTATGACCCGGCGGCCAGTGCGAACGAATTCCCCGCCAGGTGTATGTTTCCCAGGCGGTAATGGTCGGCTGCGTTTTTCGGGTTGAGTTTGATGGCTTCCTGGTAGTACTTTCGGGCCTTCTTGTGCTGGTCGAGGTTGTAGAGCGCTTCTGCCAGCAGTTGATAGGTCGTGTAGTCGTGTCGGTACTTCAGGAGCGGTTCGAGTATCTTGACGGCGTTCTTCCAGTCTTTTCGCCCGGCGTAGATTTGCCCGAGCAGTTGTCCGGCCTCGACGTGGTCGGGCGCGGATTTGAGGATCATCTTCAATTGCGCTTCGGCCAGTTGGGGCTTGTCGGCGTACCGGTACGCCCTTGCGAGGTAGAGGCGGTAACTGGTTTTCGAGTCGTCGGCGTCGACGGCCTGTTTCAACAGCTTGATAGCCGCGTCGTAATTGCCGGTCAACATCGCCTTCCTGCCGTCCTGGAACAGCTTCTGTGCGGCGGTTGGCTTGTCGTTGTTCTCGGCGGCTTTTGGTTGCGCCGGGAGAGTCGAGGCTCCCAGTATCACAGCCAGCAGCGTCAGGGTTGTCAGGGCTCCCGGAAGCGTTGAGTTTCTTGTCTGCATGATTATGTTCTCCATGATCCGAGGTTTCGGATAGTTCTTATGTTCTTGTATTGGCTCTCGATTTCCGCGGCGTCTACAGCCGGTACGTTTTTATCCAACTGATCTGTTCTTTGGCTTTTGCGACCATGGGTCCTTTGGGGAAGTTGGTCATATAGTTCGTGTAGGCGTCCATTGCCTGGACCCATTTTCCGGCGTGTTCGTAGTTTTCGGCGATAGCGAACTGTGCCGCGTCCGCTCGGGTCGAACGTCGGTAGTTCCTCAGGAACGCCTTGTACGCGTTTATGGCGTCTTCGGCTTTGCCCTGGTTCTCGTAGTATTGTGCGATGCGCCAACTGGCGTCTTCGGCGACGCTAGTACCGCTGAACTGGCGGACGATTTCGAGGTAGGTTTTCATCGCGGCGTCGGCGTCCTTGAGCCTGTCGGCGTAGATAGTGGCCATTCGCAGGAGGGACTCGTCGGCCTTGTCGGCGGCGGCGACTCCGGCGGCCTTGCGGTAGGATGTTACCGCCTGGCGGAGCGATGCGTTTATCTTGTCCTGTCGGTCGGCAAGCTGCTTTGCGGTCAGGACGACGACCTGCTGCTCGGCGAAGTCCGCCATAATCGCCGCGTTGGCCGTGTTGAACTGAGCGGTCTGAAAAGCGCCTCTGGCCATTTCGAGTTCGGCGCTCTGTTGATCTTTTCCGGCTTTGAACTGAGCGATTCGCTTTTTGTTGTCCGCCGAGATTCGCCGCCTGCCCGAAGCGAAGTTGGCGTATGCGAGTTTTTGAGCGACGTCCCGCTGCTTGGTGATTGTCGATGCCCGGGTGACCGCGCCCAGCGCCGCCGCTTCGGTCTCGTAGCTCTGCCCGACCATGTACAGCGCGTCGTCTGCCAGCGGGCTGTTGGGGTATTTCGCTCCGACGGCGAGAAGGGCCTTGCGCGCTTTTGCGGTCTCGCCCATCGCCAGATAGGTCGTTCCGACCTTGAACAGGGCGTCGTCGGCGAAGTGGGAGGCGGGCCAGTTGGCGGTGACCTTGCGGTATTCGATAATCGCCTTGACGGAATTGGACAGCTTGGAAGCGACTATCGCGGCGATCTGGTACTGGGCGTCGAAGGCCTTGCGCTGGCCTTTCTCGTCGACGAGCACCTGGTATCGCGCGAGGTCTTTCAGTACGCCGATTCGCCGGTTGGCTTCGGCGATGCGGGGGTCGGTTTTGATGGCGGCGGGTCGGGAAACCTTCTTGCCGGGCGCGGCGAGGGGGGTAACCGGCCCGGCGGCGGCGTACGTCCTGACGTAGTCCTTGTACGCATTGGATGCTTCCCGCCAGCGGCTGAGGTTTATCCTGCACCCGGCGATAGACCACTTTGCCTCGCGGACCCATACTCCGCCGGCGAACTCGCTGATGACGCGCTTGTACGCGGCGATGGCGTCTTCCCATGCTTCGTTGGCCTGGTGAATCTGCCCGACGGTGGTCAGGGCCTGTCCGGCCTGGGCGTGGTGGGGGAAACTGTCGACGAACGATTCCAGCACGTGCAGTGCCTCGACCCAGCGTTTCTCGCCCTTTAGCTGCGTGCCGATCTGGAACATTGCGGCCTGGGCGGTCGCGTCGCTACCGCCGCGGGCGAAGTTCAGTTCGATATACGCTTCGGCGGCGCGGAGTGGGCGGCGGAGGTTGCTCTGGTAGGTCTGGGCGATTCGCAGCGACGCCTGAGATGCCAGTGCGTTTGTCGGGTAGTGGTTTGTCAGGTCCGTCCATACCACGATCGCCTCGTTGTGGTATCCCCTGGACGACAGCTCGCTCGATATGGTCCAGAGCATCTGCGGGATCGTTCCGATCTGGGGATGATCGTGGAACTTGGCGGCCACTTTCAGCAGCTCCCTGCCCGATCGGACGTACTGCCCGCGGGCGAGGGTCGCGCTGAATGCGTTCACCACTCGTGCCTGCCTCAGGAAACTGTTGGCGATTGCCCACTGGGCCTCGTGGACGATTGTCTTTTCGTCGGGGAGGTCGGTTACGATCGCCTCGAGCTGCTTGCGTGCCTTTCCGAATCGCCCGGCGACTTCCGTAAGCATTTCCTGCATCGACGCCCTGGTCTTTACCGGTTGGGCCGCCCACGACAAGTAGTCCCTGGCGATCGACATTCGAAGCGCGGGCATTTCGAGGTCCGTGGGGTTGTCGGCAAGGAATCGCTCGACCATCGCCGCTGACTTGGACCACTTTGCGATACCCCGCCAATGTCCGACCATCACCATGATCTCGCCACGCGACTGGTCCGCGGTGGCGGTCTGGGGGTACTTGACGCGGATCGACTGGAACACGCCGTACGCCAGGGAGAGGAACTTCTCCTGGCGGGCGATTTCGGCGTCCGAGAGTACCGGGATTGCCACCGATGTGCGTGTAGTTGCCTTCTGCTGGGCCACGACCTTCGCGTTGGTTCTGGTCTTGGCGGCGTACCTGTACTGCAGTTCTTCATCTCGCAGCCGTGCGATGCGGTTGACCCGGCTGATATTCTGACGCTTGATCGCCGCCATCGCCAGGACGTCGCTCTTGTGCAGATCGGGGGCGTCATCGAGTTCGTTCATCTTATCGTTGAGTTCCTTGAGCTTGCCGTCCCCGTTTGCCGGTGCCTCACTCGCGGGCTTCTTTCCGCGACCACCAGTGCCGACTGATCCCCCGGGCGCGGGTCCGGATACGACGGGTTTTGGTGGAGCGCTCGGATCTGCCGCCACGGGACTGTCTGCCCCCGTGAGCAGCGCCAGTGCGGAAACACCTTCACCTTTACCCCCGTCTTTGCGGGGGCGTCTGGGCGCCGTCAGCGCCTTGAGCACCTCTTTGGCGTGGGCGGGCATTACCTTACCGAGGTGGCAAAGTCCGCGGCTGAACTCCAGACGCTCGGGCCTGCGGATGTCCAGACCGGCGGCGAGCAGGTTTGCGAAGACTCCTTCGGCGACATCCCATGCATCGATGCCGACATACCGCATCGCCGCCTTGCTGATCCGTGCGACAGCGCTGCCGACCAGCGGGCTGGCGGGTCTGGCCTTGATGAACGCCTTGTACGAATCGATCGCCGCGGTGAAATCCGCGCTGATCTTCGCCGGGGGGGGGGCGTTGGGCTTTCTGTCGGTCAGCGTCTTGGTCAGCGCGTTGTCGGCTTTGGAGTACAGCGCGTTTGCGACGATCAGTTCGGCGGTTTCGGCTTCGCTGGCGGTGGTGGGTGAGCCCTGGGACAGCACCTTGGACTTTGCGGCGAACGCGGCGAAGTCTCTGTAGACCTCGATAGCGACGTCGTATGCCTTGTGCTGTTCGAATATCCTGGCGATACCGTAGATGCTCGCGACCGCGGCGGGCACGTAGCTGTGGGTGGGGCGGTCGGTGATGAACTTCTTGTAGTCGGCGAGGGTCTTCTTGAACGCGTCGGTCAGGACGATCTTATCTTTGGCCTTGTAGCGTTTCAGCGACTCGACCAGTTCTGCTTTGGCGCGTTCGAGGTGGAATCCGGCGAGTGTTATCTGGGCAAAGGCGTCGGCGGTGTCAACGGCCTCAGCGCCTTTGACGCCGATCGCCTGGGCGGCGATGTCGAAGTACTCCAGGTCCTTGTAGTGCTGCAGGATATGTGCTGTGATGGTCCTTGCCTGGAGGACTATTGCGTCCTTCTCGCCTCGCTGGGCCTGCATGGTGTAGCATGCTTCCAGTGCCTTGGCGTGCGACGGATCGAGCTTGCGTGGGACGGTGAATCCGGCGGTCAGCAGGCGTGTGTGGGCGGCGTTTGCCTGGGCGACCCATACGCCCGTTATCGCAAGTTGCACCGAGGGCCTTTGCGGTTTGGGCATTGTTGCGGCGAGTGTTTCGTAGGCCTTGCGGACCAGGTCGTAGTGACCCCGCGCCAACCACGGGCGGATGTGTGCGGTGAGTCTCGTGAGCATCGCTGCGCCCTGGGCGGCGTCCCGGGTGAGGATCTTCGCCATTGCGGCGAGTATTTGCTTCTGGTGGTCGGTGAGGGTTTTGTTGGCCTCGTCGCGCCCGGTTTTGATGTTTTCGGCGAAGATCCGCGAAGCGTACGTGTTCAGCAGTTCTATCTGCTTGAGCATCAGGGTTGTCCACGCCGACTTGTCCTGCGGGACCGCTGCCAGTAGCCTGGCGTGAATGTCGAGCGCAATTCCCCTCGCCGGGTCCTCGGTGAAGGTGGCGTACTGCAATTCAATGCTGTTTACGATTGTCAGGGCGCTTGCGACGGACTTGGCGTCCGCGTCGGCCTTGATGATGTCCAAGGCGATTGCTATCGCCCAGCGATGCGGTGCCTTGGGGGCGGTCACCTTCGGAGGGAAGGGGACGTTGGACGCGAAGGCGTTTGCCTGACCGGCCAGTGATGCAAGGTATGCCCAGGTCGGTTGGAGCGGGAATTCGGTCATTATGGCTTTGTACCCAGCCACCGCGTCGGCAAGTGCTTTTGGGGTATTTCTGGTGGGCAGCTTGCCCGCTTTCGCCAAGTCGGTCAGTTCCTCGATCGCCAGCGCCGAACGGAGTTGCGCTATCGCGATCAGCACTCCGGCGCGAGTGCTTTTGGGCGGGGAGGCTTTCAGGACGGTCGATACGGCGGTGATTGCCGCGTCAGTCGAACCGCGTGCGGTATAGTAGGTGCTAATGTGCCCGAGCAGCGATGTGACCATCGCCACGCCGGTCTTGTCGTCCGCCTGGATCGCCGGCGACGCCAGTTGGACCGACCAGACGAAGGGCTGGCGCGGCTTGGTGACCTTGCTCGTCCACGACAAGTTCTTCGCCAGACCCAGGACCTGCTGGGCGAGATCGGCCTGGTCGGCGTGTACCGCGTAGGCGGGGAATTCCTTGGCGACGGTGCTCCATGCCGCGGCGGCCGCGACCAGCGACTCGGGCATTGCCCCGGCCGGCAGCTTGCCCGCGCGTGCGAACTCGGTCAGTTCATTGATCGCCGCGTCCGTCCGATACTTGGCGATTGCTCGCAGTGCCGTCAACTGTCCGCTCTTGGGCAGGGGAGCCTTGAGGAGCAGTTCGATACCCGATATTGCGGCCGCGTAAGCCCTGACCGAGGCGTAGCGCGCCTCTATGTGGGCGAGTATCAGCGTTTGGGCGGCGATTGCATCGGTCGTCCTTACGCTCTTGGCGATTTGTTGCCCTGCCAGCGTTATCGCCTGGACTTCGAAGGCCCCGAGTGCGGCGCCGGGTTTCGGTTTGGCGGTTTGTCCGGTCAGCGTCAGGTATGTGGATATCAGGCGGCTTGTCGCGCCGCGCGCCAAGCGGTGATCTGCGTTGGCCGCGATCCATGTCTTCAATGCCTCAGCGCCCGCGGCGTCGGTTTTCTGCGCCAGGCCGACGACGATCAGCTCATACTGTGCGGCCGCTGCCTGGGGCGTCTTGGCGAAGTCGGTCACTACCGACTTGAGCATCGCCAGTCCCGATGCCGTCGACTTGCCGCCCATCTTTATCCTCGCCCGTCCAAGCAGTAGCGCCGCGGTGGGTTTGTCCTGGTGGGCGGGATATTTCACCACCGCTTGCTGGAGGGCGACAATGGCGCCGGTCGGGCTACCGGTCTCCAGGAGCACTTCGGCGTGCAGTCTCAGCGCCTCGGCGCGTTGGGCGTCGGTGGCGGCTTCGTTGTTGACGAGCGACAGGCAGTACGGCGCAGCGGTAGCGTGCATGCCTTCGGCGATCAGCGTTTTGACGAGCGTGATCCTGGCGGCCGGTTTGACGGTGTGGCCTTTCAGGGCTTTGAGCATCCTGATCGCGTAGGCTTCCTTCGGCGCCAGTTGCAGCGTCCTGGTCCAGGCCTTCATTGCCTTGTCGATCTCGCCGATCTGGTAATTGGCCTTTCCCAACCACAGGAACACTTCGGCGTTCTTACCGTCGGTGAACGAGGCCTTGAGGAACAGGTCTCGTGCCTCTTCAAATTTTTCCCGGGCGTACAGCGTCTTGCCCGATGCGAACGCTTCCTTGGCGTCTGCCTGCCCCTGGGCGAACTGGGGCGCCAACGCCACTATCGCCAGGACGATAATGATGGTTATCTTATGCATATCCGTTTCCTTTCCGGGTTTTTGATTTTTTGATATCTCTTTTCGTTGCCCGTTTGCGCTCTGATCTCCGAAGGGCGATCGAGAAAACGTCTCGACTGTCGCTTAGACGCAGAATTGCCGAATAAGTTCCAATCAACCGTGATTTAGCCGCAATTTACCCAAACAACGCCGCCGACCCCCACTACTGTGTTGTCAGTTTCGCTACTTACTGTACACGTCCAGTTCGATGTACATGGGCTTCCTGGCGGTGATGGTGATGCTGGTGGTCCAGCCATCATCGATGCCTCGATTGGGCACGGTCTGGATTGCGAGCCCGTGGAATTTCACCTCGCCGGCCGCCAGGCGTTTCATCGCCCTGGTGATATCGAGCTTGTAGTATTTCGCGTCGGCCGGTTTGGCGTATTTCGGTACGACCGTCGTTCCGACAACTGCGCCCACTTCCTTGAGATCGTACGGACGCATGGGTTTGAACGGTGACTTGAGCAGTGCGGCTCCGAGTTGCGTGGGCGCCTGCGTTATGGCGTTCGTCACGGGAACGCACAGGCGCCCCGCGGCGATGTCCCGCGGCTCGGGCAGATTCTTCAGCGTTCCACCGACGAGCATCACCCACGCTTCTGCGCTCTTGGGGCGTGTTTTGATGAAGTGATTCTTCCACACTTCGGCGCGCATCTTGCCTTCGGTGTCTCGCGACACAACGTGGCTCAACTCGAGGGGCAGCTTCCTGGTAACGCTCGGGCGGACGATTCGCTTTGGCCCCTTGGCGATGCCCATCAGGAACGGAGTTGGCAGGGTCTTGAGTTGTTGGCTTGCGCCCACCTTTGCGGCAAGTGCGCCTTTGGGGAGCGGTAGGGGTTTCTGTCCGCCCGCGATTATTTCGCGCCGCAGAAACAGCATTCGCGGATACACGGGGGATTTGTCCTTCGGCGTGGGGACGGGGATATCGAACGTCGCGGGCAGGTCGCCGGCGGAGAACACCTTCTGCACCACGGTCGGCGTCTCGGACCAACTTGCCGAATGTGCGCGGGCCAATTCGGCGCCCTGGTCGCAGAGCCCTTCATATGTACCGCTCCGTGTGCCCAGAGTGTATGCGTAGGTTACGACCAGTTTGTTGTCGCCCAGCGATTTTGGATCGGCAGCCGAGACCGTCACCTTGTTCGGACCCGGCGAGAGGTACGGCAGGGCGCAGCGGTTGTGCTGAACGATGACCTTGATATCCAACGACGTCACCGGTTTTGAAAACGACAGCCGCAGATGACACGCGTACCTGCCGCCGACCTCGTCATCGAAATTGCTCAGGTTGATTTTACTGTAGGTCTTGCCTCCATCCAGGGAGATTTCGGCCTTGTCGAGGCCTGCGACCTTTCCCCCGGCCCGCGTCATGATGTACGGGGATTGAAGATAGACGGTGACCGAGCCCGGTTTGGACGGGTCGGCCGGGGCGATCTGTCCCTTGGACCACTTGACGTTCTGCGTTTCCGCCAGCGCCGAAAGGCAGGCCTTGCTGCCGAGGTCCGGGGCGAAGCGAAGGATCCCGTTGGAGAAAGTTCGCGCCCCTCGCTTATCGAGATAGCGGTAGGGTTCCAGTATCGGGCCGATGGCCGGGCAGTTGCGGTATTCCTTGTCACCGCAGGTGTGCCGCGGCGAGTACTTGCGGCCTTTGAACCACTGGGCCGCGTCGATGTGCTTCCACATCAGTTCGAGGCTGTAGCCCGGCGCCAGATTGACGCGGGTGTCGTATCCATCTTCGGCGAACTTGATACCCGCATGTCCGAACTTCGAACTGACCCCGCTGGGGCTGGTGACTTTGACGCCTTTGACTACGCCCTTGGGGTGGTCACCGCAGACAAAGAACGCCGGGGCGACCCAGTTGGCCCGATCGTTTATGATCTCAAAGCGGTTGTCTCTTGTGTACCAGACCTTCCGGGGCTTGTCGAAGATGAACCGCTCATCGATCAGCGCGGGATTGGCCTTGATGTCGGCCTGGGAGGCAACCGTCCTGCCGCCGGGGGCGTTGGGGTCGCTTCGCCAGGCGTAGACCTTCAGGAACGTATCGAAATAATGCCACTTCCCGTCGTAGCGGCATTCGACGGTCGTGTGCCCGCGCCATCCCACGTATCGCCAGTCCCACCCGGCCGCACGCCACATAGCAGCCAGAACCGTGTGCTGTCCGCCGCACAGGCTCCATCCGTATACGTTGATCAACTTGAGCGTGGCGACTCCGCCTTTTTCGCTGGGGTACTGGTGGTGGTACCAGAGAAACCGTCCGGCGTTGTAGATGGCGATGGCTTTTTCGTCATTGGTCTTGCAGCCACGCGTGACCGTATCGACAATGCTCTTCATGGACGAGCAGTCCGGGGCCTTGTCAGCGATAATCTTGATCTGTTTGACGAACTGGTCGGGGCACCCGGCGTCGATACGGGGCGTATCCCGTTTCGGCGCCGCGGACACCGGCCAGGGGCACAGAAGCATCGCCAGGAGAATCGCTACGATTTGCCCCCGTATCACCTGCTGTCGCATAATCGTCCTCAGTCGAGCTATTTCACGTGGGTTCTGCTCACGACGATCGCGGGCATCTCCGACGATTCTATCGGCGCCTCCAGGTGAACTCAACGCAGTTTTGAGGGCGGCAGGGGGTGTTTGGGGCGGCGGGCCGGTGGGGGTTTTCGAAGCGGCGGTCGCCTGCGCGGGCGTCGGATTGCCCGGCGCGGCCGGACGCGCTTCGGGAGGAGATCTCTTGGGTGTGGTTCGGCCTGTTGTTTTGGCCAGGCACGCCGAATCTCGATCAGGCAGATCGTCCGTCGGCCCATGTTGCGCTTGAGCACGAAATCCCGGCCGATTCCCTTGACAGTTTCCACCGCCTCCAACTGCGTTCGCGACGGGTCCAGCAGCCAGCGTGTGGCTTCGTAGGGCGTCTGGTCGGTCCATGGCAGGTTCGTCACGCGGAGGTCCCAGCCCATGTGGCGCGACTGGTAGTCGCTGATCAGGATGTGTACCCGGTGGGAGGACTCATTCGTACCGGCGAGGATGTTGTATCCATGCTGGTCGCTTCCGCCGGCCGTCACGCGCAGCGGGGTCTCCAGCATGCGTTTCCAGGCAATCAGGGACTGGGTGGCGCGGACGGGCAGGCCGGTTTCATGTCCGTGCAGGCCGAGCATGGGGTGGTTGTCGCCGACGTACTGAAAGGCGCGGGTCACGCCCGCATTGAGCATGTTCATCAGGCTCGAGGCGTAGTACGCCACGCCCGCCGGCGTGTCGCTGAACACCTCGTCGTGAATACCCGCGTTCCATTCGGTGACGATGCTCTCGGCCTGAGAGTACCCGTAACTGTTCAGCGCCTCGCGAACCTTTACGCCGTACTCGTAATAGCAGTAGGGGTTGTAGTCATCTCGCCCCCCGTAGCAGTGCCACGAGTAAAAGTCCAGCGGCGTGCTGGTTTTCCGGCAGTATCGCAGCAGGCCGTCGAGGTATTCGTCGGTGAAGGCGCCGCTGAGGCCCGGTCCGCCGACCTTCAACTTGGGTCCCAGATCCTTCAGCGCCTTGGCGGTTTCCTCGTAGAGCATGTAATATTGCACCGGCGTGCCCGTCCAGAACTCCGCGCTCATGTCGGGCTCGTTCCAGATTTCCCAGTAGCGGATACCGTAGTTGTGACCGCCGGCCCAGCCCTGGTTGTAGTGGCGCACGATGTTCGAGCAGATCTGGGCCCACTTCTGGAAGTCGTTGCGGTCGGCTTCATGGACGATTTGCCCGCCCTGATCGCGAATGGTTCCCGGCGGGTCGTTGATCGGCAGTGGGTTGTTGCCTCTCCAGCTCGTACCGAGCCGGTAGAAACATTCGAAACCCGCATTGCGAATCGCGCCGATACGCTCGTCCGACAAGGCGAAGTCGTAGTTTGCGGCCCAAGTGGTAGCGGCGGTGAAGTCCGGGAAGATGACCCACCAATCGGTCGGTCCATAGAAGTCGTGGCTGCGGATCGCCTCGATACCGAACTGGCGGAAGTTTTCCGAGAAGTCCCAGGTCGGGGCATTGGGGGCCGGCCAGTTCACCGGTCCGCGGTTCGTGTCGATCAGCGGGCGAATGGCGCCTATACGAGCGGCGCAGTTGACCTGGAGGAGCTTGACTCCTTTACCGTAGAGATGAAGCTCAGGCTCTTGCTGGAGGGGTGGAGATCCACACGATCCAAGCGCAGCCGCCAGTACCGCAAACAACAGATACCGAAGGGACGCCGCTTTCATCGATGCCTCCCGCCGTTCAACGGTTGGCTTATTTCTTTCCCTTGGAGCCCTTGGGGCCTTTGGGTTTCTTGGGCTTCTTGACGTTCTTGCGTGCGTTGTGTCCTTTTGCCATCGGAGTCTCCTTGAGGCACATCGGGATCGCGGTGCATTTGCGATGATTGTATCCGATGCGGCGCGTTGGGCAAGGGCGCAAAGGTCAATCAGTCCGGATTTTGCATTCTATTTTTTCGCCGGGTTCTCGAACCAGACTACGCCCCAACCGCCATTCTCTTCTGTGGTCATTATGTCGATGTCGCCGTCGCCGTCGATGTCGCCGAGGAAGGCGTTGTCCATCTTCTTGCGGGTTGCGGCGCCGGGAAGTTCTATGGCGGTCGCCTTCCAGTTCTTCGCGTCCGTCGAATCGCCGCTGCATGTCGCCATCCAGATGTTGCCCGATTTGGGGACGATGAGGATTTCCTTCCTGCTCGGATCGCCGTCGATCTCCATGACGGCCGCTCCCTTGGGGAAGTAGCTGCCGCCGGCGCCCGTCTTGTCCGGCGGCTGATTGAGAACGATTGTCTTGAGGGTCGGCTCGCCGGCCTTGCCGGTGCGCAGGAGTATATGGATGTTCCTGGCCCTTTGATTGGTGATGACAAAATCGTCGATCTTGTCGCCGTTGACATCCCCAATAGCCATGAACATGCCATCCCTTTTCGCATAAAGCGTCTTGCGGTCCCATTGGGCGGTGACTTTGTCTTTCCCCGGATTAACAAACCAGAACGTCTCTTTCCTGCGGTCCTGGACGACAATATCATCGTCGCCATCCTTATCCATGTCATAGACGAAGCAATTCATCGGCCAGAGCGCCTTGCCCAGCTTGTAGCTCTTCCAGTTCTTCGCGTCGTGCTTGTCTTTGACGGGCTGCTTGTACCAGGCCCTTGCCCCGACGATCAGATCGTTCAAACCGTCGCCGTCGACATCGGAGACGACCGGTACGCGGGCCTCGTTGTTGAAGAGCGTCATCTTGACCCATTTGGCTGGATCGCGAAGATCGGTCTTTCCGGGATTGAAGTAAACCCATCCGCCATTGGCGATGTAATCGATATCACCATCGTTATCCAGATCGCCGATCCCTGAGTCTTCACACTTTCCGTGTTTGAACTCGATGTAATCGGTCCACAGGTCGCGGATCTTGCCCTTGCCCGGATTGAAGTAGAGGCGGGAGTGTGCGCCTTCTTCATAATTGACGAAGACGTCCAGGTCGCCGTCGCCATCCCAATCGTGGAGATTAATACCATCCGGCCCGGCGTTCTTGGGGTCGGGCTGGACAACGTTACACCGCCATCCGGTCGGCCCGACCTTACCGCAATACGTTTTCCAATTTCCTCCCGCCTTCGGGGCGCTGGCGGTCGGTGCGCTCACGATCAGTACGAGGAGGATTCCGCCAGCCCAGGCTAGTGGGCGGAGCATTTGTGTAATATTGCGATTCATGACGTTTCCTGCCTGGGACCGTTACTTCTTTCGCTTGGGTTTCTTCCTGGCGGGGCGTTTGTATGGTCCGCCGTGGGCGTCTCTCAGAGTGTCGCAGCGGGTTTGCATCTTCTTGAGAGTTTCGGCGTACTTGGGATCGGCTGCGAAGTTTTTGAGCTGGTCCGGGTCGGTTTTGAGGTCGTGGAGGAACTCGTGGGCGGGTTTCTGGGCGAAGTAGCGAGCGTAGACGTACCGCGGTCCGCGAACGCCTTCCCATTTGGGTATGGACCCGTGTTCCATCAGGTGCTCGCAGAAGAAGTCGGTCCGCCAGTCAGCCGGCGCGGCGCCCTTGAGCATCGGGACCAGGGGCCTGCCGCCGTAATGCTTCGGCGTGGGCACGCCGGCGAGGTTCAGCATGGTCGCCGGCAGATCGATGTTCAGCGAGACCGCGTCGTTGACCTTCCCGCGTTTTGAGGCCTCGGGGCGGGGGTCGTAGATGACCAGCGGTACGCGGAGCGATTCTTCGTAATGTGACCACTTGCCCGCAAATCCGCGCTGGCCCATGTAGTAACCGTTATCGCCTGTGTAGATGATCACCGTGTTCTTGTCGAGGCCCTGGGCTTTGAGTTCCTCGACCACTCGCCCGATCACGCGGTCGACGCCGCTGATCATGCGGTAGTAGGCGCGGATGTTCGTCTGGTATTTCTTGGGCGTGTCCCATCGCCAGAACCATCGCTGGCGATTCAGCGACTTCCTGAGAAACTCCGGCTGGTTGTTGAATACTTCCGATTCCGACAGGCGGGGCGGAGGGATTTTAACGTCGTCGTACATTCCGTCGACGGCCTTGGGCCAGGGGTAGTGCCCGTCGCCCGGTTTCTTGTTCCCGTCCACCGCGTGAACCGACGGGAAACTGATCGACAGGCAGAACGGTTTGTCCTGCTTAGTCTTCTTGGCTCGCTCGGGCGCTCCGGCGCGGATGAATTCGATTGCCTTGTCGCCGCAGATTTCGGCGGTGTGGCGTTTCGATCCGTCGGCCTGCTTGACGAAACGCGGGCCGTAGAACGACTTGAAGTAATCGAACATCCTGCCGGTCGCCCCTTTGGCCATCCTGACGCCGAATTTTCCGATGAACCCGGTGCGATAACCGGCCTTGCGGAGCAGTATGGGGTAACTGGCGGCGGTGTGGGCTTCGCTGACGGCCGGCTTGCCGAACGTGTACCCGTGTGTGCGCTCGTGGAGCCCGGTGAAGATCGACGCCCGGGAGGCCGCACAGATCGACGTGGTGACGAACATGTTGGTGAACCGTATGCCCTTTGCGGCCAGTGAGTCGACTACGGGCGTTTTGAGAATTTTGTGTCCGGCGCAGCCGAGCGTGTCGTTACGCTGGTCGTCGATGAGAATGAAGACGATATTCGGGCGATCGGCGGTGGTGGCGGCGAGGTTTGGTCTGGTGATCGCAAGAGCGGCCGTTCCGGCTCCGATGGCCTGGAGGAAGTTCCGTCTGGATATCATCTGGGTGTCTCCTGAATGCATTACGGCTTGATGTTCTGCCCGGCTTTGAAGGGTTGGACAATGACCTTCCACCCGAACGGTTTTGGGAATCTGAAGAGGCTTTTTTTGACTGCCTTGTTGATGCTCATTTTGCTGAATGTGCTGGTTATGATGTTCTTGGTTTTGTCTCTGGTGACGATTTTTACCGGCAGGTGGTTTTTCGTGCTGACCCACATGTGTATGTAAATGGCGCTGAGTTTTTTGGCCTGGGCCTTGCGTGGGACGAGATTGAGGTAGACGGTGTCTTTGGGATCGTTGAATCGTTTTGGGCGGGTCGTGCATACGAAGTGTTTGATCATATCGGCGGTCTTCTGCCCGAACGGGACGGGCATGGGCCCCTTACCGAGTTGCATCATGTTGGCGCCCTGCATGTTCGCGGGCAATTGCATGCGGACGATATTCTTATTTGCGGCCCGTGCTATGATGAAGTTCTCACCGTCGTAGATGTAGTCGACCTTTCTGGTAACGGTCTTGCCCCTGCCCAACCGCATCGTCTCGAAGTGTACGCGGAACATAGCAGGCGTGGTTATGCTCTTGTTGCCTGACTTGACCGTTTGCTTGCTCTGATATGCCACCCACCCGGTCCGGAATTCGCTGTCGCCCAGACTCAAATTGACCTGTTTGTATGTGAAGTCGGCGAGGATTGTCTTGGTGGTCTTGCCCGCGGCTTCCATCGCATCGAGGATCTTTTTTACCGCCGGGTCAACCGCCGGCGCGGTTGTCGCCATCGGTTTCGCGGCGCACGATACCGCCAGGAGCAAGCAGATTGTCGCGAATGTAACGTAAAGTTTCATGCTCGAAAACTCCTCATAAGGATAAACGCAACGAACGCTGTCAGCTTGCCTCCGGCGCCTTTTCCGACGACCATAATCGAGGCAGGACCTTGGCGATGAGCATTGCAGCAGCCAGGGCGAGCATTATCAGCATCGCGGTTTCCACCGACAGCTCGAAGTAATACACCAGGTATGCGATGGCGCCGTACCGGATGAATCGCCCGACGAAGTTGGCCGCGGCGAACGCTGCACGCGAGTATCGGTGCGAAGCGGCAAGCATGCGCACCACGTCTACGGGTATGGGCAGTATGTTGAACACGACTACCAGGAAGAAGGGCGACTTGTCGAACCAGCGTGCGGCGAGTGCGTAAATTCGCGTGTGGCGGACCGATGCGATCCTGTGGCTTCGCAGCATCCACGTGAACAGGTGGTAGTCGTTGAGATTGGCGATCGTCGACGCCGCCGCCCCGATCGTGCCGACAAGCAGAACGGTGTCCCACATCCCCGTCCCCACAGCGACCGTGCGAGTAGCCACCGCCGCCACGATCCAGTTGACCGGAAGCGGAAGGAACGTGCATCCAAGCGAGACGTAAATGGCGAACGTCAGGAGCTTGACCGCCTGCGACATTTCCGGTAGCGAGCTTTTGAAGTGGGCCCAGGAGTCCAGCGACCCGCCCGTCTGCCTGGCCAGGAGTATCGCCAGCGATCCCCCGGCCGCCGCGAGTATCACCGCGTACAGCGCAAACCACCGCACCACGGATATTCCGTCCGGTTCGCCGCGGTGCGCCAGTTCATCAGTTGTGGTCAACGAGGATGCCATCTTGCATATACACTGTACGATCGGCGAAAGAGGCCAGTTCTGCTGAATGCGTTATCATTACAATTGTCTGTCCGTTGTAGCGATTGGCCTGCTGCATGATCTCCATGAGCGCGTGACCGCTGACCGAATCGAGGCTCCCGGTGGGTTCGTCGGCAAGGAGTACCTGCGGGCGGTGCGCCAGGGCCCTTGCGACCGCCACTCGCTGCTGCTCGCCGATGGACATCTCGCCGGGCTTCCGCTTGGCTACGTGCGAGACTCCCAGCGACTCCAGCAGGCGGTCGGTTCGCCCGTCGGGGCGGATCCCACGTACGCGGAGCGACGTCTTGACGTTGTCTTCGGCGCTGAGAACGGAGATGAGATTGAACCGCTGGAAGACCAGTCCGATCAGCATCCGTCGCAATCCCGTTCGTATATAGTTGATATTGGGCACTTCCCATGAGTCAATCGTCACCCGTCCGGAATCCGGGCTCGCTATCAGGCCCAGGACGTGCAGCAGTGTACTCTTCCCGCATCCGCTGGGCCCCATGATGGCGAGGAACTCACCTCGCCTGACCGCCAGGTCCAGACCGTGCAGGACCTCGACGCGCCCGCGACCGCGCCCGTAGGACTTGTGCAGCGCTTCGGCCGTCAGGATGTATTCGTTATCGCCTTCCATTGAATCAGTCCTGTGCGAGTACTTCGGCTATGTCCACGCGGGACGCGCACCATGCCGGATAGAGCGAGCTGAACGTTGCCCCCAGCCCCGCCGCAAAGCAAGCGATCAGCACCCACAGCCACGTGATCTCCACCGTGTACAGCGGTTTCAGTGTCCGGATGATCCATCCCGCCAAAAATGCCAGGCCTATGCCCAACACCGTTCCTCCCAGCGTCAGCAGGGCCGACTCGCTCATCACCTGACGCATTATGCACCAATCCGAGGCGCCCGATGACTTGAGGATCGCGATGTCGCGATTACGCTGGACGACCATCGTGTGCAGCGTGATCATGATGAACAGAAATGCTATCGCCAGGGCGACGCAGTTTACCGTGTCGACATATCCGAACATGATCTCGAACTTTGCCCGGAGCATCCCCCGATATGCCGTAAGGGGCATCACGTCCTGCCCGGTGGTTTCCTTTATCGCCGCGGCCGCCGGTCCGATGTCGCATCCGTCCTTGAGCTTGACGAACATCAACGTGCATCGCTGGATGCTGTCGCCGAAGAGGTACTGAGCGGTCCTCCGGGGCATGAACACTCGCGTGACGACCCCGTGGGGCACGATGCCGACTATCGTCCAGGTGTGGTTGGCGCTGACGACTTTTTGGCCTACCCGGAAGCCTCCGGCGCTGGCCAGACGCGAATCGATTATCAGTTCGAGACCGTTATGCGGAGCTTTGGTCAGGTCCAATTCCTCAGCCGGTTCGTCATCGGGCGTCTCGACGGGGGCGAGCAGCTCGTTTTCGAGCCACTTGGCGAACTTGTTGTCCGGGTCGAACAGCCTGCTGCCTTCGGGTAGCTTCCGCCCGCCCGTCAGGGTATGCCACATCTCCGGCGACACCCCGGTAGCGCGGTGGTCCTGCCCCGCCAGTTTGATCGGCCAGATGAATACCGGGACAATCCGCTCGACGATATCGCCGTGTTTCTTGTCGATCAGCTTGGCGTAGCTTTCCCACAGGCCCACTCCGCTGCGGGTTACCACACCGTCACCCCAGCCTCTGGGACAGACTATGAGATCGGCGTCGACGGCCTGGGCGCGATCCGATATCTCGAACAGCGTACCGCGGGCCAATCCGCTGAGCGTCAGGAGCATGCAGATACCGATACCTATGCCCAGGGCGTTGAGCGCGCTGGCGAGTTTGTGATGCATTATGTTGGCAAGGGGCAGCCAGGCCATAGTATTACCCGAGCAATCGGTTCCATCGCCGATGCGTCATGCCCAACAGACGGACCGATTCACCGGCGGCGAAGAGACAGTACTTTCGCAAAACGTTCAATCATCGCGTACAATGCAGCCTCTCATGAGATACCGATATACCGCATTTTGCGTCAGGTTTCCACTGCTGGTTCTGTTATGTGCTTCCGCGGCGCATGCGGCGGACCCGTGGTGGAACCCCAAATGGCGATATCGCCGCGAGATTACAATCGAAGACACCAAGCCCACACGCCTGGGCGGGACCGACATCATAACGGTCGAAATAGCCACCGGCGGCGTCAGCAAACCTGATGGCAGCGACATTCGCGTAACGACGTCCATGGGCAAGGAGGTAGTCTCGACGGTGCTGATGACCGGACCGGGAGATCGCGCCCGATTGGCTTTTGCAAAGAAAGGCTCACTCAAAAAATATTACGCTTACCTGGGCAACCCCGACGCGCCGCCCAGACGCGCGGTCCTTCCGATTCGGCGCGGCGTTCTCCTGGAGACTTACCGCTGCCGGGCCGACCCGCCGCGAAAATTCAGCGACGCCCAAAAGATATTCCAGAAGCCCGGGGCGATAATGGGAAGGCGTTTCGTGGACCGGATGTTCCTGGGCTACAATCCGTTCGGTCCCGACCAGGCCGTCGCTAATCTGATGACGGGATACGTGACGGCGCCCAAGAGCGGTGAGTATACCTTCAGTTGCTCGAGCAACAACGCCTCGTTCCTGCTCGTGGACGACAAGTTGCTGATCAGCAACGGAGGTTGGCATAGAGCGCAGCGCGACATCCGCAAGAACGCCAAAATCAATCTCAAGGCCGGGCTGCACAAACTGACTTTCTACCACATCAACAGAAAGTCCAACCCGGTGCTCGTTGTGGCGTGGAAGGCCCCCGGGGAAAAACGCGTGCGCGTGATTCCGCCGGCTGCGTATTCGCTGGTGCATGCGGGCAAGTCCGGGACCATGCAGCAGGTCACCAAGCGGCTCGATATAGATTTCTCGCCTGTCTACGCCGGCGAGACATTCGCCGCAAACCGCTATTACCAGCGCTACAGCTTTGTCGCCCAGACGGTCGGCAGGGAGGGCAAGGGACTCAAATGGGCATGGGACTTCGGGGACGGGCAGGTGTCGACCGAAGATATTGTCGACCACGTTTACATCACCGATGGAATGTACACCGTGACCCTTACCGCCAAGGTGCCCCGGGGACAACTGATCCGGACAAACCGAATCTACGTCTCCCGTCCATGGGACCGCATAACCCACCGCAAACTCGACAGCACAAAGGACCACGCCGCGATCATCGCCACGTACAACTTCGAAACGCTCAAGTCCGACGCGGTAGGCCCCGCCTTCGAATTGCTCAAACGCAACGAACTGACGAAGGATATGATCCGGGCATGCACCGCATTCCTGAAGCGCACCAAACTGCCCGCCGACGGTGTATCGGCGATTGTTCCGGTCGTCTCCGACCTCCTGCTGGAAAACGCGCAGACGAACAACGCCGTCAAGATACTCCTGGTAGCCGCCGACAAATGCGACTCGCCGGAGACCTCGGCCCGCATGACGATCAGGGCTGCAAGGATAGTTCTGGACGTCGTCCGGGACGACAAGGAGGCGATGAAACTCCTCGCTCGCACCCAAAACCGTTACGGTAAGAAGATCGCCCCCGCGACCGCCCGCGACGCGCAGATCGGTATCGCGGACGTCTGGAGGGCTCGCGGGGACTACGAGAAAGCCTCCGCCGCATACAAGACCGCCGGTTTCGGTCCCGAAGCCGCGCGGAAAAAGCATCCCATCCTGCGAGGCGACTTGGCGCGACACGTGGAGTCATATACGCAGTCATCCAGAAACTACGAGTGGGCCGAGCAGTATATCCAGAGGTGGAGCCAGGCTTTTCCCGCCGACAAACTCGACGGGTACCTTTCGCTCCTTACAGCAAGGCTATGGATGGTGCAGGGGCGCTATAGCGAAGTCACCGTCGAAGCCGATATACTCACGCGCGTGAATCCCACCAGCAACTACGGAGCCCAACTGCTGATGCTTGCGGTGGAGGCATACCGAAAGATGGACAAACCCGACAAAGCATCCGAAACCCTCAAGCGTATCGTAAAAGTATTCCCGGAGTCTCCTTTGGCAATCGAGGCGGCTGAAAAACTCAAGAAAAAATAGACGCATCTCAAACCAGACAGTATGTCCACACGTGTAATAAAAGTTGATCCGAGCGACCCCAAAGGCACCACCGCCGCAGCCAGACAGGGCGCCGAAGCCCTCCAGCGCGGGCGGCTCGTCGCCTTCGCCACCGAAACCGTCTACGGCGTGGGGGCAGTTGCTTCCGATAGCGCGGCCATGGAACGCCTGCGCGAGCTGAAGAACCGCCCCGAGCGCCCTTTCAGCGTGCATATTCCCTGGCCCGAGGACGTCAGGCGATATGTCGGGGAGGTGGCTCCCTCGGCGGGCAAGGTGATACACAAGGCATGGCCCGGTCCGATCACGCTGGTTCTCGAGACGGGCGGCGAACTGGCCGATCCGCAGCTCCAGGCCGCCGGACTGCACGACGTGCTGACCAGCGAAGGGCGGATAGGTCTGCGATGCCCCGATGCTCCCCTCGCGCGGATGATGCTGGCGGAGGTCGAGGGGGTAGTCGTCGCCCCCAGTGCGAACCTTGCTGGACATCCCTCTCCACGCAGCGGCGAGGAGGTCCTTGCAGACCTCGACGGACAGATCGACCTGCTGATAGATAGCGGGCAAACCGAATACGGCGGCGACTCGACGATCCTGGCGTGCAGCGGCGATCGGTGGGAGACCCTTCGCTCCGGAGTTCGCGGCGCCGCCGACATCGAACGGATAATGGCTACCATGTATCTGTTCGTATGCACGGGCAACACCTGCCGCTCTCCCATGGCCGAGGGAATGGCGATCAAAGCCTTGACCGAGAAACTCAACTGCGACGCTAACCAGCTTGCTGAAAAGGGTTTCTGTGTTGAATCTGCGGGAGTTTTCGCATTTCCCGGTGGGCGGGCCTCACCGCAGGCAGTCCAGGCGCTGGAAAAACTCGGGTCCGATATAACCCAACATGCCAGCCAAAAACTCACTTCAGAGTTGATTAACTGCTCGGATATGGTATTCTGTTGCACAGGACAACATTTGTCCGAGGCACGTTGCCTGGCTCCTTCGGCTACTGCGAGAATCCGGTTGCTGGATCAGGACGGTGACATACCAGATCCGATCGGGGCCGACGTCAGCGTCTACCAGGCCATTGCCGAGCGAATTGATAGATCGTTCAGGGCGTATCTCAGAGACGCGGAAAAGCTTGAAAAGGAATGACAATGAAGATCGCAGTTGGTGCTGATCATCGCGGCCATGCAGTAAAAGAGAAAATCACGGTGCTGCTCAATGAGCGGAACCATGAAGTTATCGATATGGGCACAAACAGCTCCAAGAGTTGCGACTATCCGGACGTTGCCTTCCCCGCCGCCAGCGCCGTAGCCGACGGGAAAGTCGACCTGGCGGTCCTCGTCTGCGGTAGCGGGATAGGTATGAGCATCTGCGCCAACAAGGTCCTGGGCGTCCGTGCGGCGCTGTGTCACGACGAACTTACCGCCCAGATGTCGCGCAGGCACAATAACGCGAACATACTATGTCTGGCAAGCGACGTACTCGGCGACGAGCTTATCCGCCGGATCGTGTGCAGTTGGATCGATACCGAATTTGAAGGCGGGGGACGCCACGAGCGCCGGGTTCGCAAGATCGGTTGCATCGAAGAGCAGGCAGACCCGAACTGTTACATATCCGAAGGCAACGGTCTGAACGGCTAGGGGCGGTAATCAGTAATCACCGATCACCGGCCTAATTCGCGGGCAGATCTTCGATCGCTTCATTCGTGCCGATCAGAATCAGGACGTCGCCTTTCTTGATGGCGGTATCTCCCGCCGGTACCGATATGACGAATTGCCTGGTGACGGTTTGACCGTCCTGGGTCTCTTCGACACTTCGGCGGATGGCCACTATGTTCACCTGGAATCCCTTGCGGAGGTCGAGTTGGGCGAGAGTCTTGTTGTAGAAACTTTCGGGTGATTCGAGTTGCACCAGGGAGGCGCCTTCCGCCAGTTCAATTCGCTCCATGATGCTCGGGGCCATGAGGCGGCTCTTCCATCGCTGTGCGGATTCTTTCTCGGGATTCACCACGTCGTCAGCGCCGACGCGCGCGAGTATTTCCGCCCGAACGCGGCTGGTGGCGCGGCTGATAACGGTCGGTACGCCGAGTTCCTTGAGCGTTACGGTCGCCAGGACGCTGTTCTCGAACGATTCGCCCACTCCGACGACGGCTACGTCAACCTTGTCGATACCCTGGCTTCTCAATGCTTCGGCGTCTGTGGCGTCCAGGCATACCGCCAGCGATACCTCGTCGCGAATGGCGTCGACGCATTCCTTGTCGGAATCTACGGCGATAACGTCGGCGCCGTCCCGGGCGAGCAGTTTGGCAAGCATCATTCCGAATCTGCCCAATCCTATTATTGCAAAACGTTCCATAGTGTCACCCGATGATTATGTTCTCAGAGGGATAGGAGTACTTCGTTCGCCTGGTTCTGCCCGCCAGTGCAAGCAGCAGCGTTAGCGGGCCCAGTCTCCCAATAAACATGCCCGCCATGACAACGACTTTGGCCGGGTCGTTCAACTTATCGGTAACCCCCGTCGAGAGCCCCACCGTTCCGCACGCGCTGCACGATTCGAACAGCAGGTCGATGAAATGATAAGTTCCGCCCATTGTAATCGATAACAACAGCGTGATCGTAATCAGGAGGCACATGTAGAGCACAGCCAGGGCGACGACCTTGCGGATTACGTCGACGGTTATGCTGCGATGGTAGACTTCCAACTCGCTTCGGTTCCGCAATACGCTGCAGGCGACCAGAACGAGTATTGCCAGCGTGACGGTTTTCATACCGCCTGCCGTGCTGGCCGGGCTTCCGCCGACGGTCATCAGGGCGCACATCCAGAGCTTTCCTCCGTCTGTCAACTGATTCATGTCTATCGTGTTGAAGCCGGCCGTCCTTGCCGTAATCGACGCGAAGATCGATTCTTTCGCCTTGTCGATTGCAGACATATTGCGCCAGTTGTCCGATACGGCGGTCTTTTCGTTCGGATCCCGCCCGGGCGTAAAGGGCCTGGGAGCTTCGACTGATTCGACGGTCCACAGGACCGCCGCCCCCCAGATCAGCAGGATCGCCGTAGTCGACAGCACGATCTTCGAATGCAGCGTCAGGCGGCAGCGGGGCAGGGGCGAAAAGTCCATCGACCACTTGCCTCGCATCGCCCTGCGCATGCGCCCCAGGAGATTGCCGAACCATCGCCCGATATCCTGGAGTACCGGGAAGCCCAGCCCGCCGAGGACGATCAGGGGCGCCATTACGCCCATTATCTGCCATCTGTCCCGCAGCGCCGACCAGTTGTCGCCGACGCCGGCCAGCATGTTCTGGTCGTACAGAGAAAATCCCGCGTTACAGAAAGCCGACACGCTGTGGAAAATGCTGTACCACAGGGCCTGCGGTCCGCTCAGGGGCGCCCCGGTGTTCCCTTTGGCATTGAGGAACATCGGAAGCATCAGCGCCGCTCCGAGTAGTTCCATACTGAACGTCGTCACGATAACAAAACGGGCGACCCGCGCGATCTGCCCGACCTCGTTGGTATTGAGCATCTGCCCCAGTGCACTGCGCCCCTTCACCGACAGCATCTTTCCGACCATCATCGCCATCACCGTACCGAACATCATGATCCCCAGCCCGCCCAACTGGATCAGGGCGAGGATAACCGCCTGCCCGAACGGCGTGAACGTGCTTCCGGTGGGCTTGACCACCAGCCCCGTCACGCAGGTGGCGCTCGTCGCGGTGAACAGCGAATCGAGATAATGCCACCTCGCCCACTCGCCATCGGTAATCGCCGCCGGAAGCATCAGCAGACCCGATCCGAACAGGCACATGAACACGAAACTCCCGACGAGCAGCCTTGCGGGATGAATCCCGCTGTCGGCGAATCGGAGATTCAGGTTCACCCCGCGGATTATCAACGCCGCCAGGATGTATACCTGCGTGACGACAACGTAGATCGCGCTGGCAGAAAGCACCTCCCCATTCCGCGAATAGACGCCCAGAACAATCACCGCCACGCCCATAAGCGCAAAGTCCGTCCAGTTCTCCCGAAGGTATTTCAGATGCTCTCTGGCCAGCAATAGCCTGATGATGCGATCGGCGATGAAGACCGCCACGACCATGCCCTGGATTACGTGCAACCAGAACGTTGCGACCGGGGGATTCTTCCCGAAGCCGTATTCCAGCACCAGCGCCGCGACCGCAGCGATCCCCGCGGACGCCAGAATGACGTTCATCACCGGGAGCCGGGGCCGACCGCTCCGCCCGTCATGAGAAGATGGAACAAGCAAATCGTCCATTCATTTCTTGCCGTATACCTCGTCGGGATCGAATAGCGGTTCGTCCACCACTTCGAACTTGCCCGCGTCGTTGAGTTTGCGATAGAAGCATGAGCGATATCCGTTGTGGCAGGCGGCGCCGGCAGGGGTCACCTTCACCACGAGGGTGTCGACGTCGCAGTCGATGTAGATGCTCTGGACTTCCTGCGTGTTACCGGAGCTTTCGCCCTTCATCCAATACTGCTGACGGCTTCGCGACCAGAAGTGCGTCTTTCCGGTGCGGACGGTGTCCGCCAGCGAGTCAGCGTTCATGTAAGCCACCATCAGTACTTCGTTGGTCTCGGCGTCCACAACCACCGCCGGTATCAGTCCGTTGGCGTCGTATTTCAGACTATCGAGCGTCTCCTGCGTTATTTCCACGATTCAGTTCCTTGCTTGGTATTCATTCTTCATTATTTCAAAGCGAATCACAGCATCCTATCGCTCCGGGGCGCCGCGGTCAAATCCCCTTCGCGGGGAAAACACGAATATCCAACACGAATCCCGCGTGAACCGGAACACTAGGATTTCATAATGCTATTGTCACCCGACGACGCCCATCGCGTGTAGCGGTGGGGCATCGCCCCGCGCTCGTCGTTTCGCGCTGCGTCGGATGCATTGTGTCGGACGGCGAGCGTCGAGCGGTGCTCGACCGCTAAACGGGGATATGTGCGGGAGTGATGGATATGGGCGCTACGCCCCCGCCAGGAGGTTGAGTTTGCCCGCGTAGGCTTTGATTACTTCGCGGCGCAATTGCTGGTGGTGGGGGGCGTTGAGACCCGGGTCGTCGGCGACTATCGCAAAGGCGTCGCGTCTGGCAAGTCTCAGCAGCTCGAAGTCTTCGATCAGGTTGGCGACTTTCAGTTCGGGCAGCCCGTGCTGGCGGGTCCCGAAGATTTCGCCGGGACCGCGGATACGCAGATCCTCCTCCGCCACTTGGAATCCGTCGTTGGTGTCGACGAGTACCTTGAGACGCTGCTTCGCGTCGGGTGTTTTCGGCGAGGCGACCAGTATGCAGACCGCGTCATCGCTTCCCCGCCCGACGCGCCCTCGGAGCTGGTGCAACTGGGCGAGTCCGAATCGTTCGGCGTGGGTTATCACCATCACGCTGGCGGCAGGTACGTCCATGCCCACTTCGACCACCACCGAGGCCACCAGCGCCTGGACGTCGCCGGACCGGAAGGCGGCCATCGCGGCGTTCTTGTCAGCCGGTTTCATCTGCCCGTGGATCAGCGCGATTTTGTAATCCTTCAGCGGTCCGTCGGCCAGTTCGCGGTAGGCGTCTTCCGCCGCGGTCAGTTCCAACTCCGGCGAGGGGTTGACCAGTGGATAGATGAAATACGCTTGGCGTCCGGCATCGAGTTCTTCTCTGACGGTATCGAACACCTCGGGCATCCTCGCGTGGGGTACACAGAGCGTTTCTGTCTTTCCGCGGCCGGGCGGTAGGGCGTCTATCACCGAAACGTCAAGGTCGCCGAACACCGTCAGCGCCAGCGTTCGCGGGATCGGAGTAGCCGTCATCACCAGGTAATGCGGGGCAAAACCCTTTCCGCGAATGGTCGTCCGCTGGGTCACGCCGAATCGATGCTGCTCGTCGACAACGACCAGCGCCAGGTCCGAGAACTTCACGCCCTCGCTTATCAGTGCGTGCGTACCGACCACTATGTCGATCTGCCCGCCGGCCAGCGAATCGAGTATCTCCTTGCGCTCGGCGGGTTTTTGCCTTCCGACCAGCAGGGCGATTCGCACGCGCGAACCGGCGAGGTAATCCCGCACCTTGTCGTAATGCTGCGTTGCGAGAATCTCGGTCGGCGCCATGATCGCCGCCTGCTTGCCCCTTGCAACCGCCAGCAGCGCCGCATACAGCGCCACTACCGTCTTGCCCGAACCAACGTTGCCCTGAAGCAGGCGGTTCATGGGTCTGTCGCGGGCGATGTCGGTGGTGATCTCGGCGATGGCGCGGTCTTGGGCGTCGGTGAGCGCGAATGGGAATCGGGCTCGTATTCGCTGGTCGATGAGTTCTGAGTTTTCCAGCGCGTGTGCGGGACGGCTGATCTGACGCATTCTCATCAGCGCCACGCCGAGTTGCATTATGAGGCATTCATCGTATGCGATTCGGCGTCGTCCCTGTGCCCAGTGGTCTTTCTCTTCGGGCTTGTGCATCGCCGAAACGGCAGCCGGTCGCGACATCATCCCGCGTTTTTCGAGATACTCCGCGTCGAACCATCGCCCGATGAGCCTCTCGACCTCGCCCAGAATGCGTTTGATAACCGAGCCGATCATGCGGCTTGTGAGTTGCTTGCCCGCGGGGTAGACGGGCATGAGTTCGTCGCGGTCGAGGTTCGTTCCTTCGGGATTGTATACGATCTGGAACTGCGGGTTTATGAATTGCATCCGTTTGCGATAGATGCTTGTCTTTCCGCTGACGGCCAGTTGCATGCCCTGCTTGATCTTGTCGCGGAGATAACTTCCGCCGAACCATTTTACCAGGACCGATCCGGTCTCGTCGCGGATAGTTGCCTGGAAGAACGGTCTGCGTCCGAAGCGGTTGTCTTCGAGAGCGGTTACTTCCCCGGCGACGGTGACTGACGCTTCGTCGCCGGCGAGCGAGGCGATGGCCTGAGCCTGTTTGCGCAAATCAAAACGGAAGGGGAAGTGCAGGAGCAGATCCTCTACCGTTTTGATTCCGAGTTCCGTGAGCTTACGGGCCCACGCGGGTCCCACGCCCTTTATGGAACTCACTTCCGTACCCAGTTCAAGTTGGGCCAATGTTGGCTCGGTACTCTAGTGTTGACCTGAGATCGCAGGCTACTTCGGCGGGAGCTTGATGGTCTGTCCGACGGCGAGTTTCTTCGCGTCGAGACCGGGATTGGTCGCGAGAATCTCGCGATACCGCTGCCCGTTACCGAGGTACTTTGCGGCGATCGACCAGAGAGTGTCTTTCTTCTTGATTGTGTATGTGGTTTCTCCCGCCACCGGAGGTGGTGGGGTCGTGTCGGCCGCCGTACCAGTGGTATCCGTTCCCGCGGTAAGGTCAGTTCCGGTTCCGGTTCCGGTTCCGGTGCTGGTATCGGGACGGATGGCCTCGGCGCCCGCGCCGGTGTTATCCAGCGTCGTAACAGCGGCAAGTGGGGGGTCGGCGACGACTGGTTTCTTCCTGAACGGGTTCCAACTGGCGTTGCATCCGGCAAGCATGGACGAGAGTAGCAGGGCGACGAGTGCGACATACTTGAAGTTCTTCATGGCGAATTCCTTTCTGGAAGATGTTCTTCTCTGATAATACTTCCCGCCGCGGCGGTGTCAATACTCTAATCGGGTCTTCTGTTTTCCCGGCGGTCAGGGTCTACCTGATTATCCGGTCCCGGACGTAGTTTACAACCTCGCCGATCACCACGCGGTTCTGTGCCAGCGAGTCGCGGTCGCGCACCGTCACGGTCTGGTCTTCGAGAGTCTGCCCGTCGACAGTCACGCAGAACGGTGTACCGACTTCATCCTGGCGGCGATATCGCCTTCCTACGGCGCCTTTTTCATCGTAAAAGCTTGCCAGTCCAGCCGCTTGCGCTTCGGCGTGGATTTTGTGTGCGATCTCGGGCAGTCCGTCTTTCTTGACCAGCGGGAACACCGCGACCTTGATCGGAGCGAACCGCGGGTGCAGCTTCAGCACGACGCGGGTTTGCATGTTACCCTTTTCGTCGGGGGCCTCGTCTTCGGTGTAAGCCTCGCACAAAAACGCCAATGTCGCACGGTCCACACCGCCGGAGGGCTCGATAACAAACGGTGTAAAACGGTAGGGCATCTTGGATTTTACCTCTTCAGCCGCTTTTTTGGCGGCCTTCTTGTCACCGTCGAACTTGTCGGCGGTGTATTTCGGGGCTTCGGTTTTCCAGAGTTCGTCTTCGAAGTACGTCATGTCTCTGCCCGAATGTTCCTGGTGGGCTTTCAGGTCGAAGTCGGTGCGGTTGGCGATGCCTTCCAGTTCGGCCTGTCCGAATGGGAAGTCGTATTCCACGTCGGCGCATCCGCGAGCGTAGTGCGCCAGTTCGTCCGGATCGTGATCTCGGAGGTGCAGCTTGTCGGACTCGAGCCCGTGATCGATATACCACTGGTACCGCGCGTCGCGCCAGTGGACGTACCACTTTTCGGCCTCGTCGGGATGGCAGAAGAATTCGATTTCCATCTGCTCGAACTCGCGGCTTCGGAAGGTGTAGTTTCGCGGATTGATCTCGTTGCGGAAACTCTTTCCGATCTGCGCGATTCCGAAGGGGAGTTTCAGGCGCGAGGTGTCGAGTACGTTTTTGTAATTTGCGAATATGCCCTGTGCGGTTTCCGGTCGGAGGTAGGCCACTGATGTGGAGTCCTGCAGCGCCCCGACATACGTCTGGAACATCAGGTTGAACTCTCGCGGTTCGGTCAGTTCGCCGTCGCACTTGGGGCACTTTCCGGTTTCTCCGTCGGGTATCTTGCTGAGGAAAGTTACCGTGGTGGTAAGTTCGTCGCCGGCGTTTTCGATTCGCCGACGCGTCTTGGAGTTTGCGCCTGCCATCGCCGCGGCGACGGCCTCGTTATCGTCGTCGGCTTCGACGGCGGTATCCAGAAGGACATTGTCGCCCTTGGTCAGCGAGACGTATGCGATCTTGTCTGTGCGGAAGCGTGCCTTGCATCCCTTGCAGTCGACCATCGGGTCGGAGAATCCGCCGACGTGTCCCGAGGCTTCCCAGACTTTGGGGTTCATGATGATCGAGCAGTCCAGCCCGACGATGTTGTCGTTGGCGCGGACGACGTCTTCCCACCATGCGGCTTTGATGTTCCGTTTGAGTTCGACCCCGAGCGGACCGTAGTCCCAGAAACCGCCGATCCCGCCGTATATCTCCGATGACTGGAAGATAAAGCCCCTGCGTTTGCACAGGCCCACAAGTTTTTCCATCAGATCGCCGCTGTCGTTCTTCTTGTCGCTCATTTCTCGTCCGCTTTCAACCGGGTTATCGAATTGCGGTATGATATGGAACGGCATGGCAAATGGCAACTGGCAAGTGGCAACTGGCAAAACCCAACGGCGCGTGGCGTACAGTTCCCGTGTGGCGGTGCAATGTTGGGTCTTGCCGTTGTCGTCGCCATTTGCCAGTTGCCTGTTGCCAGTCGTTAACCATCCAGCGAGTCGTCCTGCAGTATTTCGCGGACTTCCGGGCGGTCGCCGAAGCGGTCGATCCGCCCGTGTCCCTTGCGGATAGTACTCTTTCGGGCGCCCAGTTCGGGTAGCAGTACCATCGTTCCGTGGTTCAGATGCACCACGTACCGCAGCATTTCGCTGACGTTCAGCATCTGCGCTTCGTACCCGCCGTCTTCGATCGCCCAATGCACGCCCTGTCCTGTTACTGTGGTTTCGTTGATAAACTTCAGGCCCAGTTCGTCCATCACGCTGCGGCGGTACAATGCGCAATGGCTGCGAATGCAGGGCTTGTCCGTTCGGGGGATTTCCCCTCGCCGCATCACATCCTTGAACCAGTGTTCGATGCGTTTGAGCAGTTTTTTGCGTTCGAGTTTGTAGGTTCCCACCGCGCCGATTTGCGGGCGAGCGTTGATCTTCCCGACCAACCACGCCAACCATCGGTCGGTTATCGGGATCGTGTCGGTATGGAAGCTGAGCAGGAATTCCCCGCTCGCGGCGTCTATCCCCGCGTCGAGTGCTTCCTTGTGCGCCTCGCCGGGAATGTCGGATATCCCCTCGGTCCGCTCGATCAGCTTTATCCACTTGACGCTTCGCAGATACTCCAGCGATGCGCCGTCAGCGGACCCGTTGTCGACCACGATAACTTCATACGGCGTCCGCGTGGTGTATCGACGAATGGACCGCAAACAGAGACGCGCCAGCGACGGGGTCTGGTAGTGCGGGACTATTATCGATACTACCGGTTTGGTCATGATCGACAGAGTGTACACCGATGCGCCGGGCAGGTCAAAAGCTCCCGCGGTAAACCAATGGCGCGCGAAACCGCAAGCGGTTTTGATTCGCGATTGTGCGCTGGGTTGCTATACTCTCCTCCCATGATAGTTGTTGACATGCATTCACACGCGTTTCCTGACGAGTTGGCGCCCAAGGCGATAGACGCTCTGGAGGCGAAAGCTGACTGGAAGGCGTTCGGAACCGGTACGATCGACGACAGGCTCAAATCGATGGATGACGCGGGGATCGACGTCGCGGTAATCTGCACGATCGCGACGCGCCCCGATCTGACGGAAGGCATCCTTCGCTGGTGCTGCAGCATCCGTAGCGAGCGGATCATCCCCTTCGCGTCGGTTCACCCCGCCGGCGGCGACGCCGCGGGCTGGGTCAGGCGAATTGTTGACGAAGGGATTCCGGGCATAAAGATGCACTCGGTGTACCAGGACTACTGCGTCGACGACCCCATTCTCGACGGGATATACCAAGCCGCCTCCGAGACCGGACTTATCATCACGCCTCACTGCGGGCGCGACACCGCCGCGCCCGACGACGTTAACCGGGCCTCGCCGGAGCGGATCGCCCGCGTGATAGAAAAGTTTCCCGACCTGAAGCTGGTCTGCACGCACCTGGGAGGATGGCGTATGTGGGATGAGTCGGAGCAGCATCTGATCGGGAAGAAGGACGTCCCGCTGGAAACGTCGTTCACGCTGCATGATCTGGACCCGCGGCGCGAGACCGAACTGTTTCGCACCCACGGAATTGAGAACATCCTGTTCGGTACGGACTGGCCCTGGTCCAATCCTGTCGAGGAGAGACGCAAGATCGAGCAACTCGACCTGACGGGCGAAGAAATCGAAATGATCCTCGGCGCCAACGCGGTCAGGGTGCTGGAGCTCTAGCGATATGATCCGTATTCGGCGAACGCCTGGCAGGCCTGGTCCTGGATCTCGGGCGTGATTCCGATCGCCTCGTTGCCCCAGTAGTAGCCCGCGACGAATCCGCCGCCAGCCGATCCGAGCTTCTCGACCAGCTCGCGAGCTTCGGCCCGGATCAGCTCAGGGTCGCCGCTCTGCAGGGTGGTCTGGATGTCGACGGGACATTGGAAGGTGATCTTGCCCGCGAACTCGGCAAGTTTGTCTATACCGTGCAGGCGCGGTTGATCGAACTGCAGCACGTCGATCCCGCATTCGATCAGATCGGGGATTATATCGGTAATTAAACCGCACGAGTGCATCCATACCTTCAGACCGCGGTCGCGCGCACGGGCCGTAAGCGTCTGGAACTCCGGCTTGAAAATCTCGCGCCACATGTCCGGCGAGATCATCAGGCGGTCCTGCATGCCCCAGTCCTCGTTGAAGCCAATCGCGTCGGCGCCGGCGGCCGCCCAGCGATCGATCGACGTCAGCAACTGCGATCGGACGATATCGTGCAGGCGGTCGATGTTCTCCCGCTCGCACATCAGATCGCACAGGTAGTTGCCCAGGCGCCTGAGCTTGCGGGAGATGTTGAAAGTGAAACCTGGAAGCATACCGACGCGGAAGTGTTCGTCATCGGCGGCGAACTGTTCGTCCGCTGCGCGATATTCTTCTTCGCGTCCCATGTCAGGCGGGACGTAGGCGTCCAGGTCGGACCAGTCTTCGATAGCCCCGAGCACCACTTCGCCCTTGTCGTGATCGGTGAGCGACGCCCAGGCGCATCCCCACGCGTCGCGCCAGCGTTTCAATTCGCTGCCCTGGGGTTCGACGGGCTCTTCGATCTGCCCGCCCCATTCGCATACCAGCATATCGTCCCCGTAAGGCTCGGGCATCGACATTCCGATTCGCGGGGGGTCGTCGAAGGTGATTACGGCTTTGAATACATCTCGTCGGGTCATGTCAGTTTTTCCTGGTTTTCTGTTTCGGTTTGATGTTGTCGTTTCCGGCCTTGATCAGCATATACTCCGCCTCGGCCAGGTGATATCGGGCCGCCACCACCTGAATCCTTGCTACATTACCGCCGGAGAAGCGAATTTTGGCGAGATCCAGCATCCTGCGACACACGTCGACGTGTTGGCGGGCGACGAGTACCTTCTGCTTCGATGTCTCTGCCAATATCAGCAGTGTTTCCGCTCTCCTGCGGATCAGGAACGCCATGGAATCCATAGCTACGGACCTGAGGCGGGCACGGACGGCGAGGGTCTCCATCGCGGTATCTATCGCAGCCAGCATGGCCCGGGCCGCCTGCTTCATGTCGGCCGTTATGATCTGCCCGCCCCCAAGTGTAGCAGGATCGGCCTGAATGTACCGTGCCTCAGCCACGCCAAGCTCCGCTATTGCAATGTCAGCCCTGTTTGCGTCGATGAGGCGCCTGCCTCTCGTGTATTTGAGCAGTTTCTTGCAGAAATCCACGTATTGGCGGACCGCGGCGATCTTCCTTTCCGGTGTCTCGTTGAGTTTCAGTGTCGAGGACATGACCCTCTTGCCCCAGAGGCGCTGCCTATCGGTGATCCCCGGTCCTCCAAAGCCGCTCTCGGCCATCAAGGTCAGGGTTTCAGACGCCTTCTTGGCTGCGGTCAGCATGTTCCCCACGGCTTGCTTTCTCTCGGTGGGATTAGGGTCGTTCAGGATGGTGGTATGAAAGTACCGGGCCTCCGCCAGGTGAAACTCCGCAGAGGACAGGTCAAATAGACTTGCGTCTAATGAGCGCCGCACCTTGATTATCGCGAGCGACTTCTCGCAGGCTTTCACGTATTTGGCGGTCGATGCGAGCTTTTGTTTCGACGTCCCGGCCGCCCTGACCTCCGTATCGAGAATCCTGCGAGCCCAGAGTTGCTGATCGGCCAGAAGTTTCGGAGACAACCTGGCGTTCAGGACCATCACGGAGGTGAGTTTCAAGGCCTCCCTGGCTGTTTCCAGCATCACGGCGTTGCATTTGTCTATCGCTGCGGTGTTTTCCGGGACTTTCGGTTGCGAGGGTTCCGGCCGGGAGATTCCCGGTCTCCCCGGCGCCGGGGTCGTTGCGTTGCGGCAGCCCGCGACTGCCGATGCCAGCATCACAACCAGCGTGACGAAAACCTGTTTCCTGTCGATCATGTCAGTTTTCCGATTCATCCGGTTCGAGTCTCGGTATCTTGATCTTGACCGTGTAGACCAGCCATTCTTTCGACCGCTTGATCCATGATACGTGCCAGTTCAATCGCATTGCAGGAATAGTCTCGCTCGTAATATCGGTGCGAACCGCCATAGTCGCCAGGTCGCCCTGTACTTTCAGGTCGTCGATCCGATACTTCACGTTCGTTACTCCGTATGCTTTCAGGTCGGCGGTGAGCCGGCGGACTGCCTCGTTCCGGGTCTGGTAGCGCTGCTGACCGTCGAAATCCTTGTCGAGGAGACGCTCCACGAGCGGCATGTTACGGTTGTTTATTGCATCAACAATTTTCTCGCAATTGGCGCCGATATGCTCGCGGTTGGTCACTATCAGAGTAGAGACGGTAAACACCATCGCCCCGGTGACCAGGGCGATCACCGTCGGCCAGAGCGATTTGAACGTCCGCCAGTTCTGGTAGCTGACAAGTCCCAACGCCCCGATTATCGCCAGGGCGATGTAGATTCCCAGCGGGTTCTCGAAAAGTATGCTTTGCAGTGTGTCCATGAACATCGATTGTAACGTGCGTTGGGGGCGGGAAGCTAAAGTTTTCCACCCCGACATGGCGATAATCCTTGCGGAAGATTTTTTGTACTTTTGTATTAATATGCCCGCAGAAAAACCATCACCCGAATCGCTCGTTCGCATATCGGCGGCCGCAGAGGCTGCCGACGTGAGCAGGCAGACCATCGAATACTACCTGATGCTCGGACTGATAGAACCGGTGCGTGTCGAGGGGCGTCACGGGCGATTCTTCGACGACGAACTCATCAAACGCATCCGCCTGATCCGACAACTCAACAAAACCGGATATACACTCCGCGATATCCGCGAAACCTATCTCACAGATCGCTGAGGGCGGTGTTTTAACGGGGGACAATGCAGGTCTTTTCTCGGCGGGATTTCGGATTCTGTGATATACTGATAGATGGAGAAGCCCCCGCTGCGGTGGGGCAAGGGTCGAAATGCGCCCTTGTTTCCGCGGGTGTCTCCCGTTTATAGCGAGGCGACTGAGACGTATGGATACTGTCGGAGACCAATTTGAGGCCGTTTCGATCTTCGAAGCTCTCGAGCAGCGTTTGCTGTTGAGCGCCGATGTTGTGCCTGTAATGTCGGGCGACGAGGTCATTGTGAATTTTACAGACCTCGTTTTATTCGATCCGGCCCCGGATCCGGCGTTTTCGCAGCCGGAGGTGGCCTCGGCGGGCGAACTTGCGGCAGCGCCTTTTCCCCTGGACCAGACGTTCGGTCTCCACAGTGCTCCGGACGCATCGAAGATGATCTATCTCGACTTTGACGGGCATACGACCTCGGGCACTTCGTGGAACAATACGTACAACGGAGGCAGTGATTTCACATCGCCGGCTTTCAGTTACCAGGGAGACTCCAGCTTCACTGACGCGGAGAAGGAACGCATCCAGAGAATTTGGCAGCGTGTCGCTGAAGATTACATCCCGTTCGATGTTGACGTTACCACCGAAGACCCGGACCCAGACATCGCGGCGCTGATGAAGTCTGGTTTTGGTGACCAGGAATGGGGCGTGCGCGTGGTGATCGGAGGCGATTCGAGCGACTGGTTCGACCCCGGCGCCGGCGGGGTGGCGTATATCGGATCGTTCGACTGGAATTCCGATACCCCGGCTTTCGTGTTTCCCGAGAATCTCTTCAACAGCGAGAAGAACGTAGCCGAGGCAATCTCGCACGAGGCCGGCCACACGGTAGGCTTGTACCACGACGGGACGGATCCGCCGAACGGAGTGGAGTACTACCAGGGGCATGGCAGCGGGGCCACCGGTTGGGCTCCCATCATGGGAGTCGGCTACTACGAAAACCTGGTGCAGTGGAGCAAAGGCGAATACCCGCAGGCGAATAACAACGAAGACGACCTGTCGATCATTGTCAGCGCTAATGGTTTCGGGTATCGAAGCGATGACCACGGCGATACTCAGGCGGTCGCCACCGCCCTGGCGGTTGACGGGAACAATGCTGTTTCCGGCGAGGGTATCGTAGAGCGGAATACCGATCTGGACTTCTTCTCGTTTACCACGACCGCTGGGGCGATCACGCTGGACATCGACCCGTTCTACAATAGCCCCAATCTCGACATCCTCGCCAGCCTGTATGATTCCGCCGGCGGTTTGGTGGCCGCGAATAACTCCGCGACCGTCCTGGACGCCAACTTCAACCTGGACCTGCCCGCCGGGACGTACTACCTGAGCGTCGAGGGAACGGGCAAGAGCCCGACCGATACGGGTTACAGTGATTACGGCAGCCTCGGGTATTACTCTGTCTCGGGGGTCCTCGGCGGACCCGACGTGACAGACCTCGGCGTGGCGGATTCGGATATCGACTTCGACCCCGCGGCGCCGGACGACACTGGCAGCATTACGATTTCGGCGACGGTCCGGAATCTCGGGAACACGGATCTCACGGACGTCGCGGTGAGATTCTACGATGGCGACCCCGACGCCGGAGGCGTTCAGATCGACAGCGATTTCGTAGTGGCGTCTCTGGACGGATTCACCTCCAGCGTTGCGCAGGTAGTATGGACTCCCGATACCGCCGGTCCGCACGATATCCACGTGGTTGTCGATCCGGACGATGCGATTGTCGAAGACCTCGAGGACAACAATACCGCCCACAAGTCGATTACCGTATCCGACAACGACACTGACGGACCCGATATTTTCAACGTAGTTATTGACGAATACAACGGTGACGGCGACGGGATTATCGCCGCAGACGAGCAGGTTCGGATATCCTGGGAACTGACCGATTCGATCGCAAGGGGACTGCTCGTTACCGAGGTGGCGACCGGTCTTACGAACTTTGTCGAGATCCAGAATGTCTGGGATCAGCCGGTGGATGCGACCGGTTGGACCGTGCTGTTCAACGATTCTACGACGCCCGCGCCGGACATCGATACCGTCAACGCCCGGGCATGGACGCTGAGCGGTACGATCTCGCCCGGGCAGGTGCTCTATCGAACCGAAGACCCCGGCGCCGGGGCCAACTATCTTGGCGGCGATATCCAATGGGACAACGACGGTCCGGGTTGGGTGATGATCATCGACGACGGCGGCGGCGTTAAGGACTTTGCGGTTTGGGGATATTCTTCGGCTCAAATTGCCGCGATGTCCATTGACTACGGCGCCTTTGCTGGGATTACGGTCGGCGATGAGTGGACCGGCGACGGCGCCGAAATCGGCACGATCCTGCCCCCTCCGGCGCCCCCGCCGGCTACCGCCACGATCACATATAGCGGCGGAACGTACACCGAAAACTTCGATTCGATGGGCTCCGGCGGAACGGCGACTCCGGACGGTTGGGTCGCCGGGGGATACGCGTCCGTTCAGAATCGCATGCCGCCGGCAAGCGCGCCGGTCAATGTGACATTACACGTGGATGACGGAGCATCGAATAGAAAGGGCCGCTCGTACAACTACGGAACAACCGGCGATTCGGACCGCGCTATCGGGAGTGTGCCCACTACGGGCAGTGGTGACCGGGCCATGCAGGTTGCGATCACAAACGATACCGGTTCGGAAATCACCGAACTGGCTTTGGCGTATACCGGCGAGCAGTGGCGAAATACGAGAACCAACACATTCCTGCCCCAGATGCTGACCGTCTGGTTTTCCACGGAGCCGGGCTCGGGTTTCGTGTCAATGGGCGACCAGTTCGAATTCGGGTCCCCGTCGAACCTTGGTTACAGCACGAGGCTTAACGGTAACGATCCGGACAACCGGACCGAAATCAGCGGCGTGTACGTCCCGGGCGCTCCGATCCCCGACGGCGAGACCTTCTATATCACGTGGCACGACGTTAACGACCGGGGCGTATCGGACCACGGGATGGGCATCGACGATGTCAGCGTCACCCCGGTGTTCGAACCGCCAAACTCGTTCCTGGAGCGCACGGGCCATTCCGACAATGACACCGCAACCGATTTCGTCCGCACCAACGATTCGACGATGGGCACGAAGAATCCCGGCCTGGTCGATTCGAGCGGAATCGGACCGGTCGAACTGCTGGTCGACGGGGCTCCGGTGGCGCTGGACGGCGATTATTACGCGATCGTCGGACCGCTCGATTCCGACGGACCGGTCTCGCTGGGACATAGTTTCACCATCAACGCCGGCGATGGCGACAACAGCCCCACTTACGCCCAATACCTCGCTTCATTCCTCGTGGAGCCGGCGGAAGAGATTACGGTTCTCCACGACGCGGTGCCCGTGGTCAGCGGCGAGACCACGCCGATCGATTTCGGGCAGGTCGATCGGGATGCGTCCGATGTCGATATCGTATTCGAAGTCCGCAACGATGGCGGACAATCGCTGTCGCTTGGCGCGATAGCAGTCCCGGTAGGATTCTCCGTGACGTCTCCGCCGGCGGCGGACGTTGCGGCGGGTGGATCGACGTTCTTCACCGTTACGCTCGATACGGGCGTCGCCGGGATATTCAGCGGTGATGTGACCCTGGTCAGCAGCGACGGGGCGCAGTCGCCTGACGGCCTGGACGAAAACCCGTTCACGTTCGCGATTACCGGACAGGTCGGTTCATTCGCAAGCATCGCCGGGCGATATGTCTTCTACAACAATTCAGCGTGGGACGCCGGCGGGGACGACGACGCAGCCGTCGCGATCGACAAGACCCCGCTCCTTCCGGGCCAATTGCCCTCGACGAATAATTACACCAACTACAGTCGCGGTATTAACGGGATCATGGTTGATATTGACGGCGCGCCTGCTACTCCTACCAGCGGCGATTTCGGCTTCCGGGTCAACGAAGCGGACAATCCCGACACGTGGACACCCACCCCGATTCCCACGATCAGCGTCCGTTCGGGCGAGGGTTTCGGCGGGTCCGACCGTGTAGTGTTCGTCTGGACCGACGGTGCGATTCTCAATCAATGGCTCGAGGTGGTGGTAATTGCCAACGCCAATACCAATCTAGTCGCCGATGACGTGTTCTTGTTCGGTAATTCCGCCGGCGACACCGACGGTGACGGGCATGTAGACTCAGACGACTACAACGCGCTGGCAGGCGAATTTGGACAGCGCGGAGGGTTGGGGGGGCTGGTGGCTGATTTCGACGCCAGCGGGCAGGTCAATCTCGCCGACTTTGCGATCGTGCGAGGCGCGTATGGCAATACAGTACAGACGCCAACGCCGCCCGCCGCGCCCGCTGCATCCGCTGTGCCTGCTACGCCCGTGACCGAATCGAGTGTAGACTTGCTTGCGGAATCTCCGCCGGCGGGCGATGGGGCGGTTGACGGGATTTCGATATTGACGCCCCTGGCTGATTTAACCGTCCCAGCCGCCGCGCCAGGTCCCGCGCCGCCGGATTCGACCGCTGGGGTGCTGTATAGAACTGCGATGTCGCCTGCAGATTTGCGGGCGCTGGGTGACGATCCGCCCGCCGAGGGGGAGGGGGATTTGCTGGCGGATGTACTGGCCGAATCGACGCTGATCGTTCCGCTGTAGATTGGGAAATTGTGGTGCGGGCGGGGGAATTACTTCGGATTTGAGTTCGATTGGCTTAGAATGTCGGCGCGATGGCCAAGAAGAACGTCACAATCTCTCTGGCTACCAAGTTCCGCCTGCTGTTCGGAACGGCGGTGCTTGGCATAATTGGCATGGCGCTGGTCGTGCCCTGGTACTTCACGACAGAGCTCATGCCCCAGCAGGGCGCCCAGCGCGCCGGGGCTGAGCTTACGCGGCTTCGTCTTAACGAGTTCATCGTCGACCATGCCGCCGAAACCGCCCCGCCCAGCCGGGTGGCGGCGATCTACAGCGCCGGGGGCTCCAAGCAACTTCGCAGGGGTCCTTCGTTTGTCGGTTTGAACACCGATCTGACACCGGCGAGCGAGTTGGACTTCCCCGCCCAGGACGCCTTGCGAGCGTTTGTGCGAAACGTCGATCAGGACCTGGCGGTGATAGATTCCGAAGACGATTCGGGGCGGAAGTTGTATCGCTGCTTCCGGGCGGTCCGGGTGACTCCGACGTGCGCCAGTTGCCACGGGCCCGATGCGCCGATCAAGCTTCAGTACCAGCAGGGGGCGCTCGTGGGGATGATAGATGTCGGCGTGCCCGGCGGGTCGGGTACGAATATGTTGACGTGGTGGACGAGGGCCTCGTTCCTGGTGGGCGTTGTACTGGCCGGCGTGGTCGGTTCGGTGGTATTCGCGGTTATCGCACAGAGGCTTATCCTGCGCCCGGTGGGGCACCTGCGCGAAATTACCGACCGTGCGGCGGAAGGGGAGTTGGACGTTCGCAGCCATATCGCCAGCGGCGATGAGTTGGAGCGGCTTAGCGACAGTTTCAACCAGATGCTGGCGGCAATTGCCGAACAGCACGAAAAACTCACCTCCGCCAATCAGGCATTGGATATCAAGCTCAGCGAAACCGCCGAAGTCAACGTGACGCTTCACCGTGCCAACCTGGTGAAGAACGAATTCCTCGCCAACGTATCGCACGAACTGCGGACGCCCCTGAACAGCATACTCGGTTTCGCCGGTCTGCTGCTGGAGTCCGCCGACAATCGAATCCGGAGATACGGTGAGAACATCACGCTGGCGGCAAAGAACTTGCTGGGGATGATCAACGACCTGCTGGACATCGCGAAGATCGAGGCGGGCAAAGCCGAAGTGAGATTTGAAAAGACCAGCGTCTCGGATATCTGCCAAACGCTGCTGGCGTTGATGGCGCCGGTGGCAGACAAGAAGCAGATCACAGTCGAATCGTCGGTGCCCGCGGGCCTGCCGATGGTGGTGACCGATGCGGGCAAGCTTCAGCAGATTCTCTTCAATCTCCTGTCCAACGCGTTGAAGTTCACGCCGTTGGGTGGCTCGGTGTCGCTTATGGCGTGTTCGGATGCCTCGCACGCCGGCGCCGAAGCGGTATCCGGAGTAGTGGTCTCCGTTGCGGACACCGGTCCGGGCATTCCCGAAGCGGAACAATCGCGAATCTTCGAGAAGTTCTACCAGATGGAAGCCTCGCTGACCAAGGAGGCGTCGGGGACAGGTCTGGGCCTGGCGATCGCAAAGGAGCTCAGCGGTCTGATCTGCGGGCGCCTTGTATGCAAGAGTACCCCGGGTCACGGGGCGGAATTCACCCTCTTTCTCCCGCCCGACGGCGCACGGGCACGCAAGGATTTCCATACCGGTAACGGAATCTGACCGCCGCCGGCGCCCGCGGCGATTAATACCAGATCAGGACGATTACGTTGTCCTCGTCGATCTTTCCGTGCATTGTTCCAATGAGGTGCCCGACGTCCTTGACGTCAATGTCATCGGAATCGAGCCACTCGTTGATGTGGTCCTGGAGGCCTTCTATCGCGGGCACGGATATTTTGGATCTGAATATGCGGCATCGCGTGGCGCCTTGCCCGCTCTGCTGCATTGGGCGCGAAAAACTGAACCCCGCTACCGCATTTCCGCGAATTCCCGCGGTGTGCGAAATCGACCTGCCCGAACTTTCCTCCGCGATGGTCAGAGGCTCGTCTTCCGGTTCTTCGATACTGAGCGGTTCGTCGGCACTTTCGATGCTGATCACATCGTCGTCGCCTTCGATACTGATGGGCTCGTCATCGAAACTAATGCTGTCATTATCCTGGCTCATCGTTGAACTCCTGTTACATAATTGTGATTCTTACGGGAAAGATCGACGACATGACGTTATTATATTGTCGATCGAAGCCGCGTCAACAACCTCGCGGCCGATTGGAAGGATATGGATAAATATAATGACACAAGCGGAATTCCCAGCCAGCCCCCAGCGGTGCGGGCCCACACGCGACACGAGGATGAACGGTTCTATGGCTGAAGGTAAGTGGACGATCCTGGTACTGTTCCTGCTGGCCGGTCTGACTGCGCTGGGCTTCCGGTACCTCGGCGGCGCCGCGGCGCCGAAGGTCACTCCAGACCGCGGGACCGCGGCCCGCAAGCTGGTGGGGCAGTTTCGCGGTATCGCCCTGCAGATGCACAACCCCGGCGACGAGAACCACCCGTACGAGAAGTTCATCGACGAGATCGCCGACACCGGCGCCAATACCGTGTGCCTCGTCATCCCGGGCTACCAGGAGAACGGGACGGCATGTTCGATCTTCATCGACCAGCGCAAGGTGCCCACGCGCGATCGCATCCGCAAGATCATCAGGCACGCCAAGTCGAAGGGCCTGCGCATTATCTTCATGCCGATAGTACTCCTGATGAACCCGCAGGACGGTGAGTGGCGGGGCAAGATCAAACCCAAGGACTGGGACGAATGGTGGCGCCAGTACACCAACTACGTCCTCCGCTACGCCTACCTGTGCAACGAGGAGAAGGTCGAGGCGTTCCAGATCGGCTCGGAACTGCTGTCGACCGAGACGCATACCGAACGCTGGCGGACGCTCATAGTGAAAGTTCGCAAGGGCTTCGACGGGCTGCTGAGCTACTCGTCGAACTGGGACCACTACCGCGTACCGCAGTTCTGGAGCGACCTGGACATGGTGGGCATGACCGCCTACTACGACCTCACCGGCGGAAAGAAACCCACGCTCGATCGCCTCAAAAAAGCGTGGAAACCGCTGAAGAAAGAGATCCTCGACTGGCAGAAAACCATCGGCAAGCCGATACTCTTTACCGAACTTGGTTGGCCTAACCAGGACACCTGCGCCGAGTTCCCATGGAACTATTACCAGAGCGAGAAAACCGACCCGCAGGCACAGGCCAACTGCTTCGAAGCGTTCTTCCACACCTGGATCAAAGAGCCCAAAGTCGCCGGGTTCATGATCTGGGAATGGCGCAAGAGCCTCGGGCAGGACCACCGCCCCAACGTCGACCTGTCGTACGTACCTTACCTGAAACCCGCGATGAAGGTCATCTCACGCTACTACGATATGCCCGGCGGCGGTAAGAAACCTTCGACCATGAAGAAACCCGCCACCACACAACCCGCCACCAGCACCCGCCCGGCGTCCCGTTAGCGGCAGGACTCACGCGTCCGCCTATTCCTGACAACGTCGGGACGCCGTCCGCCATCAGTCCGTCAACTGATAACTGATCACGGGCTGTACACTGTCGAAGATCCGCCTAGGCGGGATCACTGGTTCTACCCTTGCCATTTGCTTATCAAAGATCGTCAATAAGATCGTCATCTAGAAAATGGTTCGGTCTGAAGAAGCTGTCCGATTTGACAACGTAGACGCGGCTTCCAGCCGCGTGATTCAAAGCGGCTGGAAGCCGCGTCTACGATACGGGGGGCAAGCAGGGTCAGCCTTTGCGGCAGGTTCCGGGATCGAGGTTTCAGGTTGTTTCCGTTCCCCTGGAACCTGCCTCATTCGTTTCCGCCTTTGGCACGGTTGACAGCGGTATTTGCGTATCCATAGAATAGACTAGTGACCTGGATCTTTTGTCAGGCTCTTTTGAACACATCAAAAACATACCGAAGGAATAGCACATCATGGCATATCGCACCCTATCAAAATCGTTGTCAATTGTCGCCGTCGCATTTGTCCTGCTGCTCGCCGCCCCGGCGTATGGGGACAAAGACGCCGACAAGCGGGTCGCGGGCAACACGAAATTGGACAACAAGACACGCATGGCGGCCTGCGAGAGATTGTTCGCCATAGAGGGGCTTTCCAAAACCGAGCGCGTCTGGGTGTTGACCACGCGGGGCGTTCTCTACAGGCATATGAAGAAGTATGACGCGGCGATGGCAGACTTCAGCCAGGCCGAGAAACTCGAGCTGGACAATCCCCGTGTCCACCGGTATCGAGCCTGGGTCTACTACGATTCCAAGAAATATGCCGAGGCCGATGCCGAATTCACCAAGACCCTCAAGCTTGAACCGCGACGTGCCTGGAATTGGTACAAGCGGGCACGGACCCGCGTAATGCTGAAGAAGTATAACGATGCCTTGAAGGACTACGACAAGGCCCTGGAGTTGAACCCTCGCTACTCCTCGGCTTACGGTGGTCGCGCCTGGGTGCATCTGCGCCTCAAGGATTACGCCAAGGCCATCAAGGACTGCGATGGCGCGCTGGCGATTAATCCCTACTACGTCTACCCGTACACCGTGCGCGGAAAGGCTTACGAGGCGGCGGGCAAACCCGACAGGGCCATCCACGACAATGCGATCGCGATGTTGCTGGATCCCAATCTGTCCCGTCCGAAGTGGGCCCTTGAGCGGCTCGTTAAAAAGGCAAGCGCCTCGGGCTCAACGACCAAGCCGGCGGCCTTCCAGCTACCCAAGAAGGGTTTGTCGATCTCGTACCTGATGACCGCCGGCGCCGTACCGCCCAAGCAGGATGAAATGGAGGAGGCTATCGGAGGGCTTGTCAGTTTCTTCAAGAAGAAGCACATACCACCGCCAAAATCCAGGACTTTCCTGGTCCGCGAGGTCGCAGCAGGCTCTGGCGATACGACGAGCATCAAGCCGACCATGAAGTACCCGAATATCGACAGGAAAAAGCCACCCGTCGCGACGATCGACTATTACCGCACCCTGTTTCCCACTATCTTGCCAATGGGCAGGACCGGGCAGGTGCTTACGATCGAGTTTGACAAGGCGCCCCTCAAGGGCATCTGGCCGCTGAAGGTGGGCAACAAATCCTCAGGCAGCGCGAAGTACGTCTTCATCGGTCCGGATCCGCTGACCCCTCCGGCGATGTTCCTCGGGTGCAAGAAGCCCGGCGACAAGATTCCTTTCGGGACGGTCAAGTGGAGCGGACAGGTGGTAAAGAGCGAGAAGGTGGTCGTACCGGCTGGTGTCTTCGATACGTTCGTCATACGAGTCGAGGAGGAGGCGGAGATGATTATGATGGGAAGGTCGAAAAAACGCTCTGCAATCCTCACCTGGTGGTATGCGCCCAGTATTCGCTGGTGGGTCAAACGCACCCAGCAGATCGAGAATAATATCGTCGTCAACGAGGCCGAAACGATCAAGTAGGTGCCCAAGTACGCGTTTTCTTTACGGATGCGTGTTGAACGGTAAGGCGGGGAAGCCGGCCTGGTTGTATAGATTGGCCTGCTTCGGCCGCGGCGCCCAGGCGTAACGCACGGTAACCGGCTTGGCGAGATCCTTACTCGTGACGATCACGGACTTACCGTCGATCTTCGCTGTTGCGGGTCGCCAGCGGCCATCGGCGCCGGCCAGTTCGAAGCCGCCCAGCGGCGTGTCGGTCGCCGGTTTGACCAGCTCGCCCATTTTCTTGTCGCCGACGATCAGTCCCCGATCTACCTGCTTGAAGCGAACGGTGACCGAGCGAGCGTTGACCTTGTGCGAATCGTACACCGGACCGCTGCGGATGGGCTGGTTCTCGACCGTGGCGATTGCCCACTGCGAGGCGCGCTGGGCCCAGTTGCGAGGATCGCGGGGATCGTTCACGTAATCGTGCGCCGGCAGGACGGTAGTGGCGGGCGTCTTCGAGACACCCCGCTGTCTCTGGCGAAACCGCATCCAGACCGACTGGTCTTCCACCGCGCGCTCCTCCCAATACATGGGCGGGCGGTACTGAAAGAAAGCTGCGGGCGCCTTCGGAGAGTTCATCACGATACGAAGACCGCGGATCAGCGCTTCGGCCTTATCCGAGTAGTGCTTGTCGTACTGGTTTTTATCGAGCGTTTTGAGGATCAAGCCGCGTATGGCGAACGGAGCTACGGGATGGATCGATCCGTTGTAGTAAGTGGTAGGGGCTACGGCACGCGGCGGCGGGCCGGGCAAACGCGGGGCCTGCGAGAAATCGTCCAACTCCGTACTCCCGGCGTTCAGCGAGCGATGCGTCGAGGCGAGCCACTTCTTGACATCGCTGAGAGTCTTCAAATGAGCGGTGCGCCCCGTCGGCGACGTCGGGTTCCAGGCGCCAACTGTGTTTGCAAGCTCGCGCATCGCGGCGGTGGCTTGGAAACCTTCGGGCGGAGTCATCGACGCCAGATCGTCCAGGCCGATCTCGAGCAAACCGACCGGGACCTTGACGCGTTTGAAGTACTGGCGACCGAAGAAGTAGGGGATGGCGGGGAATCCACTCCAAGTGGCCGGGTCGTAAGCGGTCCACTTCGCGTTGCCGTCGGTATCGAAACGGTACTGTACGTGACGGGCGTGGCGATCCTTACCGCGCGGCGCGGTGGCAAAGGTTCGGATGATCGGTGGTCCGCCGGCGGCTTGGTCCTCTTTGATGAAGGGGCGGATGTCGTAGTAGACGCCCATGCGGCTGCGCTTTTGGAAGCGGCCGTGGTAATATCCCAGACCGATGCTGTCGCCGCTGAACAGCCACACGTCGCCGACCAACACGCCTTTCAGTTCCACCGCGTCGCCGGCGCCCTTGAGGGTCATGGTCTGCGGTTTTGCGTTGGCGGGCATCGCATCCAGTTTGGCGTGCCACAAGCCCCTGGCGTCCGACGTGGCCTGTTTGCTCTGTCCGGCAAAACTTACGGTCACTCGTTCGCCCGGTTCAGCCCGGCCCCAGACGGGCGCGGAAACTCCGTGCTGCAACACCATCTGATCGCAGAATATGATCGCTGGTTCAACCGCGCTAGCCGCACCGGGTGCAAGCAGAACCAACAGCAGAACAAGGCGTGCGATTCGTATTATCGAGTGCATAAGATTAACTCCATCATGGCGCTGCGCGTGAGTGGCGGATCAATCATGGTCGGTGGTGAACGTTGCGGCGGGCAGGCCGGCTCCGTTGTACAGGAACGGCGGGGGGGGGATGTTGGTGTAGCAGTAACGCACGTGCGTCGGCTTGCTCACCTTGTCCGACGAGGCGACCAGCGTGTTGCCTTCGATCTTCGCGACGGCCTTGTGCCAGCGCTTGTCCTTGCCTGCCACTTCCACGTTAGGCAGCTTTTTGGCGTCGGTCAGCTTGGCCGGTTTGAGTCCGTCCTTTGCGCCGGCGCGCAGGCCGCCGTTGGTGTAATCGAACTCGACGATCACCTTGTTGCCCTCGACACGGTGAGACTTGTAGAGCGGGCCGGAAGGCACGACGTCTTTCTTGCCGTAGTCCCGGTTCAGCGCCCACATCGCCGCGCGGATGCCGGCGTCGACCTTGTTGGCGGGGTGGACGTTCACGTCGAAGTCGAGCAGGACGGCTAGACCGCTGTTGGGCACGAGCTTGAGGGCGTTGAACTGTTCCTGGCGAACGAGGGGGCTGCAGTAGTCGCCGCTGCGCTGGAGTTGCATCCAGTAGAACGGTATCTCACCACCGTCGCCCTTGACCGAGAACAGGTCGCGCCAGGTCCGGGCCATAACCTTCATCTCGATGTCCCACAGACGGTTACGGAAATCGCTCTCGCCCTGGTACCAGACCACGCCCTTGATCGCCATTGGCACGATCGGATGGATCTTACCGTTGTAGAACCCGCACAGGTCGCGCGGGCCCGGTTCGGGCATCAGCGGTTGGGGATAGGGAAACGGTTTGTTCCCCGCCATTGCTTTCTCGGCTTGGGCGAGCCATCGTTCGATTTCGGTCAGGCGTTTCTTCCAGACTGTGCGGCCGAGCGGGGTGTTGGGGTAGTAGACGTCCACCCTGTCGGCGAGGGCCTTCAACTTCGGGTCAAGGCGAAAACCGTGACGCGGGATCCATTCCTGAATGATGCTTCCGGCCCAGGCCTGCCACAAGATACCCTGGGGCACGTTGATACCCTGCTGCCGGATATGGCGTGCGAAATAGAAGCCCACTGCACAGCAGCCCTTTGTCGTCTTCTCATTCCGGCAGATTGTCCAGGCCTCAGGGGCGGTCTTGAACTTCTCGATTGGGAACGGTTCGTCGCGTCCGGCGCCCCAGTAGCGGATCAAAGGGTGGTTCCATTTCATCCCGTCCGGTGTGGGGTGGCGACCGACGTTGCGCCCCATGTTCGACTGGCCGGAAAATATCCACACGTCCCCGATCAGCACGTCCTCGATCGTTACCGTATTCTTCCCGGTGATGGTCAGCGTCTGTGGCTTGGCGCTGGCCGTGAGCGGCTTGAGCACGACCTGCCACTTGCCGCCGGTGTCCGCGGTGGCGGTCTTGCTCTGCCCGGCGAATTTGACAGTCACTTTCTCGCCCGGTTTCGCCGTCCCCCAGAGGGGCATTGGCTTGTCTCGCTGCAGAACCATGTGATCGCAGAACACATCGGCCGGTTTAACCGCGGCGGCCTCTACGGACCAGATCGCGGGCGTCAGGAGCAGCAAGCACCACAAGAAAAGTTTTCGCATGATCCGTTTTCTCCTAATGTCATCGCACCTTCGAGTGCCCTTTGTTACCTGCTATCGCCAGAGAGGGATTCGACTCGTATCGGAAGCACCGGCGGGCGGGCTGAGGCGCCGGTCCAACCGCTGATGAATTGTAGCGAGCCATGGCAGATCCTTCCCTGGCAGGGTCCCATACCGCATCGCGTCTGGAGCCTCGCCGATCGCAGGTTGTCATGTTCGGCGATCTGCCCACGCGTTACATCCTCGCAACGACACACAATCGTGTTTTCCGTGGCGAGCTGCTTCAGTTCGTCGCGGAGCGCAAAGGCGCGGGCCAGCGCCTTACCGAAACGTTGCGCCCGGCGGCGCGCGGCGAAAAGTCGTTTAGCTCTTGCGGGCTGTCCGCCGGCGGCATGACCGGCGATTTGCCCTTCGATCAGCGCCGCGTCGGCGCCTGCGATTCCCGTCGCGTCACCCGCGCAGAAGATCCCCGAAACGGACGTCTCCTGCAGCGAGTCGACCTGCACCTGGTCACGTTCGATCCGACATCCCAGCAGGTGGGGCCATTGCAGGTTTGGAAGCAACCCGAACGCGCAAGCCAGGTAGTCGCAGTCTTCGGTCCACGTGGATTTCCCGTTGCTGATCGTGACGCTCTGCACGCAATCCGTGCCGTGGGCGGCCACCGGCCAGCAACCGCTCCGGTATTTTACACCGAGCAGGTCCCACTGGAAGCCCGCGGCCTGAATAAGTTTGCCGGGAGCAAGGTAGGGCAGGGCGAGGGTGAACTTCGCCAGTTTCATCAGCGGAGCCTGCTCGATTACGCATGCGACGCGTGCGCCATGTCGCTTCAGATAGGCCGCTGCCGCGATCAACAGCGGTCCGCTTCCGGCTACGACGACACGTTTCCCTTCCATCGGCCATCCGGTTTTGCTCAATGCCTGCAACCCCCCGGCGCCCGTCACGTTGGGCAGCGTCCATCCGGGAAAGGGCAGAAACAGTTCCTGCACGCCGGTGGCCAGGATCAATTGCTCCCAACGGATTTCCATGACGCCGTCAGGGTGTTCGGCAAGAAGCAGGTGCGAGTCGGGCGACGCGAAGGCGGTTGTTCGGTCGAACGCGATTGCACCGGAGTTCTTCAGTCGGGCCAACCATCGACGTGCGGTGCGCGGTATTTCACCCGACCGGTTTCGCCATATGGGACCGCCCAGAGAAGGCGTACTGTCGAGCAGTGCAACGCGGCGGCCGGACTCGGCGGCAATGCACGCCGCGGCGATACCCGCCGGGCCCGCGCCGATCACCACGACATCGTATTCGTGCCGACAATCACCCATCGGTGCGGACCTCCATACCCTCTTGGCAAGGAGTAATGCAGGATCGCTGGTGCGGTTGTCCGTTGATGGTCACGCGACATTCGCCGCATCCGCCCATACCACAAAGAGGACCGCGCCCCATGCCCGAAACCGAGCTGCGAAACTGCGATTCTCCGGCCAGGGCGACGGCGGCAGCTACAGCGGTTCCCTGCGGAATGCTGACGCTGCGTCCATTGACCGAGATGGTGACAAGTTCCGCCAAGATCAATCTCCTCCTTCGGCGAACCGTTTTGGCGAATAGGGCTCTGCGGGGATCTCGCCACTTCGCCCCAGCATCAAGTCGGCGAGCAACTGTCCCGTTCCGAGCGATGTCGTAATCCCCAGTCCTTCATGTCCCGTGGCCAGCCATATTCGATCGCCGGCGATGCTCGGTCCGATCAACGGGAGCTTGTCGGGAGTGGCGGCGCGATGACCTGCCCAGATTCGGATGGCCGAGAGTTGCCCCAGGCTCGGGACGTACCTGGTAGCTCGCCGGATCATGCGGTCGACGATGGGCAGTTGGGCTTCGGAGCCCTCGGCGTCGAACTGGCGCGAAGAGCCAATCAGCATTTGGCCCGTCTTGCGCGGCTGGATGTTCATCGCCACCGAATCAGATTGCACCGAATGGGCGCTCTTGAGGTAGCCCAACTCGATAAGTTGGTGATTTATATAGCCCGGATAACGGTCGGTGATGACCAGGTGCCCCTTGCGTCCGCGGACCGGCAGGCCGGGAGTCAGCGATGGCGAGAAACAGCCCGCAGCGTTCACCACCGAGCCGGCTGCAATCGTGGTTCCGTCGGCAAGGGTCACAGTACCGTCGCTGCTGATGCTGCGGACCTCGGCTCCCGTGCGAATTTCGACTCGATTTTCTTCGGCGCGATCCAACAGGCACTTGGCGGCCACCGGGGGGTAGAGCACGACATCGTCGCTCACCAATAATCCGCCCGCCAGTCCGCTTCGCAGGCTCGGCTCGGCACGTGCCAGTTCCGCCGCGTCCAGCACGGTGCTCTGCAGTCCGGCGCCGCGGTACGCGGCGTGTTTCTGCTCGACGGCGTCCATCTCCTCATCGTCGGCCGCCACCCATATCGTTCCACATCGATCGTACTCGGCGCCTGTAGGCAACTCATCGGCCAGTTCGTGCCACAACCGGCGTGAATAGGCCGTCAACGCCAATTGGGCTTGCGAATCGTCCATAACGACGACGTGTCCCATGGCCGTTGCCGTCGCGCCGCCGCCGATCAGACCGCGTTCGAGCACGAGTACCTTCATTCCGCCCCGCCCGCAAGCCGCCCCGCAGGCGGCGCCCACGATACCGCCGCCGACTACCACGACGTCGTACGCTTCGCTCATCGCCTGATACCCCACCCAAACCCATCGTTGTCGTGGATCAACAGAGTCGATTCGGCGATGACGAACGCCGATCCGCGAATTACAGGCACGATCTCATTATCGCGACGGCGATAGTGACCGACAAAGGTGCTGCCCAGGATGCTCTCTTGTACCCAGGGTTCACCTTCAGCCAGCTTGTCGTCCGCCGCGAGGCACGCGAGCTTGGCGCTGGTACCGGTCCCGCAAGGCGAACGATCGTAGGCCTTACCGGGGCAGAGCACGAAGTTTTTCGAGTCGGACCCGACCATGTCAGGCGGTCCGAACAGTTCAACATGATCGACCTCGGGATATCCCGAGGCGTTAACGGCTTGACGGATCTGCCAGGCGTATTCCGTGAGTTGTCCGACCCGGTCCATGACCAGCGGTAATCCATGCTCTTCGACAAGAAAGAACCAGTTTCCCCCCCACGCCACATCGCCTGTAATCGGTCCGACGCCGGGGACATCAACCACGACGGACTTCGCCGCGCGATAACTGGGCACATTGACGAGCGAAACGTCGCCGGCGGGGTGCAGTTTGGCGGTGACCACACCAACCGGCGTTTCGATGCGATGCATGCCCGGACCGATGCGTCCGAGGTGGGCCAGAGTGACGACCAGCCCGATAGTCCCGTGTCCGCACATGCCCAGGTAACCAACATTGTTGAAGAAGATCACACCGACTATGCAAGTCTTGTCCACCGGTTCTGCCAACAGAGCACCAACCATTACGTCCGATCCGCGAGGCTCGTTGACAACTGCCGAGCGGAACTGGTCGTGTTCGTCGCGAAACCGCTCGAGGCGTTCGGCCAGCGAACCGTCGCCCAGATCGGGTCCTCCCCCGATCACCACGCGAGTAGGCTCCCCGCCTGTGTGCGAATCAATTGTCAATATCCGGTGTAGCAGTAGCTTTCCCTCTTGAATTCTCACATACCAGAGATGATATACCCCCCGGTCTCGACAGCATCAAGTACCGAGAAGAAAAAAACTTTCGCCCTGCCCCCCAGGCCCCCCTCAAAACCCTCGCCAACAAGCATCGGATGGCTTATCTTAGTACCACTATATGACACAACCCGAATTCAATTTGGCGTGCAAACCTGATTTTGACGAGTGTCTGGCCAGGATTTACGCATGGTACCAGCAGACGATCATCGACCGCCCGCCGGTGCGTTTCCATCACCATAATATCGAGTACGAACGTCACCGCACCGTCGAGGGGCCTTGGGCGACTGCTGAAGACCGCTGGCTGGACGTGGAGTTCCAGGTGCAGACGTTCGCCGATTCGCTTGGGCAGACGGAGTTCAAGGGCGAAACGTTTCCGGTGTACTGGCCCAACCTCAGCGCTGTGGCGTACAATCTGTTCCTGGGCCAGTCTGCGCTGTTCGATGATGTCACGGCATGGACGCATCCCTGCATCTCCGACCTGGAGAACCTTCCGGATCTGACGATCCACAGAGACAACAAGTATTTCCGTGCGGTCGAGGCCATGACGGATCGGGCGCTGGACGTCGCTGACGGGCGTTTTCTCGTTGGCTATACGGATATGTACGCGGGGATCGACTGCACAGCGGGCTTGCGGGGCATGGGGGAGATGTGCCTCGATATCATCATGACGCCCGAGCCCCTGAAGGCTCTTGTCGAGAAGGTATGGGCCGAGTATCTCATGGTATACGAACACTTTGACCGCAAGCTAAAGGCACGCGGTCAACTGTCGGCCACCTGGATGAACCTGCCCTCCCGCGAGACGTTCAACGTGCTGGCGTGCGACTTTGCGACGCTCATTTCTCCGGATCACTTCGATGAGTTCTGCCTTCCGATCATACGCAGGGAGGCCGAGTGTTTCGTCCACAACGTTTTCCACCTGGACGGACCGGGCGTGGGCAAGAATATCGATTCGATCCTGACACTGCCCAACCTGGCGGCGGTTCAATGGGTTCAGGGTTACGGTGAAGATGTCCCGATCATGCAATGGTTGCCGTTGATCGAGAAGATCCAGGCGGCGGGTAAGTCTGTGATTGTCGACCTTCAACTCGACGAACTCGACGAGTTCATGAGCAAGGCCGATCCGACCGGGGTAATGCTATGGATACCCGCCGAACCGAAGGATCAGCAGGACGTTCTGGACAGGGTGAAAAACTGGTAGCCGGAGAATCATGCGGGCATGCACGATTCAAATATGGCGGTTGGGCTACGTCCAATTTTTTGCCTGCTCGGCCTGTTGGGCGAAGGTTTGCGTCTCCTGGCGGACCTGGGTAACGAAGGAGTTATCGTTGGCTGAACCGAGGACGGCGCGCATCTCTTCGGGTGTGTCGAAGGTGATCCGGCGGTATGGATTCTCGTCGTCCTTCTTTCGGGTCAGGTATGTCTGCTCGGCGATGAATTCCTGGATAGTGACGGCATGGTCGAGCGCGTCGGCCCATGCTTCGCCGGTGAGTTGCTCGATTCCGAGCAGTTCCAGCAGGGTGGCCAGGGCGTGTTGTCGGCGGGCCCGGGGGTACTGGTCCCACAGGCGGTCGTATTCGGCGTGGACCGCTTGCCATGAGTCGAGGCTACCGGTCCTGATTGCCTCTTGCAGGGCAGCGACGTCCGGTCCGGCGACGAGTTGCCCGCCGAGATTCACCCATTGGCGCCGGCGGGGAGCGGAGAGGGCTTCGGCCATTGCCGCCGGGGTTGTGTCGGAATCGTCCCGCATACCGTCCAGAAGTTCCTTCACCGCGTAGTAGTGCAGCATCTGCCGATAGGCCTCATAGGCCTGGCGCGGTTTGATGATTACGACCTTGCGCCGCGAGTTCTCGACGTTCTCCGCCAGGACTTCGAGTTCCTCTATCGCCTCGCCGTCGCCGGTGAGCAGTTGGCGTCCGATGCGGATGAGTTCTTCGTCGGGCTCCTTACCGGTGAGCTGTCCGTCTTTTCGCAGGGAGGCCTGCCCGGTCCAGCACTCGATCAGTTCGAGGGCCCTGAACATCTCCTCCGCCGTGTCGGGGGCCAGGGAGTTGAACTCCACGTGCTGGAGCTTGCGTTGGCGCTTGTCGCGCGCGCCGAACTTCCATGTGTTCCTGGCCAGGGCGTACATGTTGTACATCCACCAATACGCCGGGAGGATCTGAAGAGCCGATCCGTCGCGGGCATTGCTTACCAGGGCAAACGGTAGGGGGATATCCATCTCCGCGGGGTAATCGCCCTTGGCCAGCAGGGTGAACGAGGCGAATCTGCAGTTGTGCTTGACCGAGACGCACAGCCCGGGCCAGAAGCCTCTACCGGCGTGGATTTCGCCGTCGGGAGCGCGGCTGTTGTGGTTCGAGCCGATCGTCGCGTTGGCTGCCATATTGCTCTGCCCCATCACCAGCGCCGCGATCAGGAACGAGTTATTGTGATGCTGCTCGTGTGCGGGGAAGATCAGGTTGCTGATCAACTCGCAACAAGATACGGTCGAGTTATCGCCGAGGAATGAGTGAATCAGGCGCGCGCCGTACTTGAGGTTGCTGTTGTCGCCCAGGATGAAGCGAACGGCTTTGCATCCGTAGAATATGTGGCAGCCCCGCCCGATGATACCGTTAACCAGTTCGACGCCCTCGCCGATCTGGGTGGGCTCTTCGGCGCTGGAGTTGATCGTGAGGTTCTTGAGCTTGTTGGCGCCCTTGATGTAGACCTCCGGTCCTATCTTGACGTCCTTGATGATACGACAGTTCTTGATGACGCAGCTCTGCCCGACCGTACCGTAGTACCCGCGGCGCGAGTCGAATCGGCCTTGGGTCATCCGCCCGAGTCTCTCGAGCAATTCGCTGTCGTCGCGGTATTTGGACCATAGCATCGCGTCTGCGGGCAGCATACCGTCGAAAGGCATCACCGCGCGCTCGCCGTTTTCGTTCACCAGTTCCATCCAGACACGAACGTCCTCGTCCTCTCCGTCCTTGACGATTCCGTTACCGAACTTCGCGTGGTTCGTCGTGTGCATCTCGTCGAGGTTCAGCAGGACGACGTTGTCGCCGATGATGTAGTGCGCCAGATATCGCACCTGGTGGATGGCGGCGTTGTCGCCTATATCGCAGGCGATGATCCGGCTGTTGGTGAGCCCGACCGGAACGCGGAGGTCGTGGTGCTCGATGTAGACATCTTCGAGGCGTCCGATTCTTACCAGCCCGTGGAACTGGCAGTTCTTGACCAGGTGCGGGGCGAACTGCTCGGTGACAAGGATGTCGTCCCAGTTGTCGCTGGCGTTGGCGTTCTTGACGAGCGTTTCGATCTCATCGGCACGGAGGTTTCGCCACCCGTCGGTCGGACCGGGAGCCTGTTGGTTCCGAAGGTAGTATTCGTCCATGCCTTCGGGGAGGAATTCCGCCGGGACAAAATCCCTGCCCAATGACTCTATCGGCAGCACTTGCATTTCGCTCATGTGATGAGGCTCCCTTCTGAACCCGGTTGACCGGCTTGGCGCGGCGACAAACGCTCAGTCCCAGTTCGGCGCGCCGGGCCTCTTGTCCTGGACCCACTGGTAGTACTCTCGCATCTCGAGTTTTGCCGTCGCCGCGGTGTCAACGCAGATGATGCTGTCAGCGTGCAACTGCAGCGCACTGGCCGTACACATGCTTGAAACCGGCCCCTCGATGGCGTCGGCGACCGCGTCGGCTTTGCCCGCACCGCTGGCGAGAAGGATGAGTTTCTTCGCCTCGAGAATCGTGCCCACGCCCATTGTTACGCAGTATACCGGAACGTCCTCCGGCGTCGCGAAGAAGCGGGCGTTGTCGTCTATCGTCTGCTGCGTGAGCGTTTTCAAACGCGTTCTCGAAGCCAGTGAACTGCTCGGTTCGTTGAAAGCGATGTGTCCATCCGAGCCGATGCCCAGGACCTGCACGTCGATACCGCCGGCGGCGTTGATCTGCTCTTCATACTCCTGGCAGGATGCCTTGAAGTTGTCGGATATCCCGGGCGGAACGTTTGTGTTCTCAATATCGACGTTGATGCCCTTAAACAGGTTCTCGGTCATGAAGTAGCGGTAGCTCTGCTCGTGATCCCCGCTGAGGCCCACGTATTCGTCCAGGTTGAACGTGGTGACCTGGGAGAAGTCCAGGCCCTCTTCTTCGTGCAGGCGGATCAACTCCTTGTACATCCCCAGAGGGGTCGAGCCGGTGGCAAGGCCCAGGATCGCTGTCGGTTTGTCGCGAACGACCTTCGCCATTACAGCGGCGGCGGCCTTGCTCATCTCGTTGTAGTCTGCACTGATAATAACTTCCATTGCTGATTCTCCTTCTGCAGGTCTTGGATATCGTCTGTGAACGAACGTTCCTTACAACGGGCCCGAATTGCCCGAACCGGCAGGGGCCGGTGATCTCGGACGCCAAGACCATCATCGGCCAGTTAAACGACGCAGCTTTAACTGCCCGCGGTGTCGTCGCGCCGATGCGAGAGCTTTCGGAGCTACCCGGGGGCAGACTCCCTGTAACTTTGTTTTTTTTTGGGCGCAATGAACGAATCGGCGGGTTATAATAAAACCACAACGGTTCGTAATCCTATAAACACTGTGCCCGCGCCGTCCGAGGCGGCAGCTACGCGTAGTTTATGGAGCCTTCATTTATGAAATCTGCAAGAAGATACCGGTGGATGACCAGTGGCATTTTGGCGATCGTAGTAGTGATGATGGCCCTCGTCGTGTCGACCGAGGCCAATGCTGCTGACAAGAAAAAAGCTGCCGCCCGGAAGAAGGCCGCCGCCCGGAAAAAGGCTCCTGCCAGGAAGGGCAGGGGCGGTAAGTCACAGAAGCACTTCAGCGACGATGAGATATACGCTAAGATGGACTTCTCGCCCGAACAGCGAGCGAAGTTCGAAGCCGCCCATGAGAAACTCCAGAAAGCTTTGGATGAATGGGACGCATCGCCCAAGGGCCAGAAACTCAGTGAACTCCAGACCGCAGTCGAACTGGCCACCACGCCTGAAGAGAAGCGTAAGGTTGCGGGCATGCTGGGGCAGATCCGAGCACTGCTGGCCGAACGCCGAGCAATTGAGAGACGGTACGAACCGCAGGTTATCTCCACCCTCACTCCCAAGCAGAAGGCCACCAGGCACGGATACAAACTCTGCAACAAAGTACTGAATGGAAAGCTCGGACAGGCGCTGAGCGGGGACCAGGTCAACAAACTTAAATCGTATTGCATGCAGGCCGGCGCGGGTGTCGTCAAAGGGTCTGTCTCCCCGGCGCGGGCGGAAGCACAATTGCAGTCACTGGCGGTGGGACTACTCAACGACGGCCAGAAAAAGAAACTCGGTATCCGCGTCCCACCCAAGAAGAAAGATCCGAGAAGGAACAACAAGAACAACAAGAACAACAGAAATCGCAGACGCCGAAACAAGAAGCCCACCAAGAAACAGATCGAGGCGTACAAGAAGTCCATCCCCGCCCGTAAGGCGGCCTTGGAAGCGGCCAAGAAGAAGTAGCTCGCCGGCAGGGAGAAAAGCAATAGGCCGATCGCGTCAGTCCGCGACGATTCGATCGAAGCCCGTATACACGTTCAGTCGTTGTCCGCGCAGGAAGCCCACCAGCGTCAGGCCAAATCGCCCCGCGAGTTTCGCCCCCAGGGCCGTTACCGCCGATCGCGATACCAGCATCGACAGTCCGCACGCGACGGCTTTTGAAACGATCTCCGCCGACAGGCGCCCGGTCATCAGGACCAGCTTGTCGGTCACTTCGATCTCGTCCAGAAATGCCCGCCCCATGATCTTGTCGAACGCGTTGTGCCTTCCGACATCTTCGGCGAAAAGGAGGATCTTCTCGGTGTCGGCCAGTGCGCACGCGTGAAGCCCACCGGTGGACTTCCACATGTCGGCCTTTCCGGTAAATGTTTTTGCCAGTTCGATCAGTTTGCCCGGGCCGATCGTCAGGCCCTGTCCCACGCGCCCGAACGCCGATTCGTCAAGGTCTCTTCCCGTACCGCCCGATCCGCACCCGGTTCCCCAGGTCCACCGGTTGGCCATCGCTTCCATAGCGTCTTCATCGAAGTCGCCGTGAAGGAATACCTTGTTGTTCTCCACATTCACGCGGACATCGTGCAGTTCGGACCGGTCGCGCAGGGCGCCTTCTCCAACCAGAAACCCCACCGCCAGCGATTCCAGATCGGCTGGCAGGCAGAGCATCGCGAGGGTGTGCTTCCCATCATTCAGATCCAGTTCGATCCTGGCTTCGGTGACGACCTTGTCGACCATGGCCTCCGGCTGGCCGTCTTTGAATCGGCGGATGGGGCAGTCCTGGATGAGGTCTTCAGGCGGGTTGGGAGAATCTGTCATTTGAAGCAGCCCAGTTGGCAGGCGCCGACTTTGATGTCCAGTTCGTTGCAGATCTCACCGATCTGCTGCGAGGAGGTTTCGGTATCCCTGGCCAGGTCGAGCATAGCCTTGCACGAGACCTTGCCTTCGACGGCCTGGCTTTGAATCGCTTCACGAAGTTCTTCTGGGGTCATGATTATCTCCTGAAATCGTAAACCCCGAGCCTAACACCTGCCGCCCAACTGGTCAAGACCGGCGTTGTAGAGGATTTACTTGCTGGAGAGGTATCTGTCATCTATACTCGTATTTTGAACGTTTAGATCACGTGTCAAGTTGTGAAAGAAAGGGTGAAATCGAGATGAGTAAGTACAAATCTGCTTGGCGGGGGGGAGTTCCGGCCGTTGCGGTGACGGTTGCCCTGTTGCTGACATCGATAGCGATCTCGGCGCCCAAGACCCAGTCGGACGCCTCCAGCGACTCGCAGCGCGCCAGTAACGCCAGATATGAAAAGGCGGTCCAGCCTGCCGAGGCCCTTATGGCCGATTGGGACTTCACCGCCGCAAAGGCCGCCCTGGCGAAACTGAGTTTCAAGGAACGGGCCTTGGCCGACCGCCTGATCGTTCGACGCGACGAGGTCATGCGCCTGGCGAAGCTCAAGGGTGAAATCATCAGCCGCGCCCGTAGCGGGATCAAGCTTGGCGGTGCGGTTATCGAGACCGGCGGTAAGAGTATATTCATCGGTGAGAAGGTAACGAAGGCTGATGATAAGGGCCTTACCATAGTTAAAAGCACTATTCGGGCAAGCAGCTCCCGCCAGGAGACGTGGGCCGGACTGAACAAAGCATCGGCGAAAAAATTACTCAAAGCAGTCGTCGCCGGCGACAATTCCGAGGACCAAATCGCTGCGGGTATTCTCTGCACAGTTCAGCGTGACAGCGTTTCGGCCGCCAACTACTTCCGCAAGGCCAAGTCGCTCGGCGCGGATACCGAGATGTACCTTAGCCCTCTGGCCGCCGCAATGTTCGCCAATGCACAGAAACTGCTGGACGGCAAACAGTACGCCAAAGCCCAAAAGGTCCTGGATATCCTGGACAAGGAATACTCCAACACGCCCTGGTGCGTCTCCTACAAGCATGATATCGCCCACGCTCGAATGATAGTGGGGTCCGAACCGCTCTATGCTGAGGCCGCGGCGCTCTTCAAGAAAGGTGAGCTTGACGGTTCGCTTCCAGGCATTGTCAAACGCCTCAAGGCCGAGTTCTCCACCTCACCGGCCGTTACGGATAACTCGCGCGATCCGTCCTTCGCCCGGATGGCCGAGGCCGTTAAGGACATAAAACCGCCAACCATTGTGCGCAAGGACGGTAAGGGCGACTTCCGGAGTATCCAGGCCGCCATCGATGCCGCCAAGCCCGGGAGCGTCATCGAAATCCAGGACGCCGGACCCTATAACGAGAAGATCAAATTCTCCAAGAACAAAGCGGGCCTGACGCTTCGAGGCAAGAAAGGCCTCTGGCCGATTGTTCATTCCGTCAAAGGCGGCGCCAAGATCGGCTCGCTCGTTCTGGTTGAGACGAAAGACATCACACTCGAAGGCCTTGTGCTGGCGCATCTGTCGCCGTCCGGTGGTACTCCGCGGTGCGTAGCTGTGGGGACGGGATCCTCACTGCTGGTTCGCTCCTCGGTACTATCCATGCACGGAGCAGAAGGGGTATGGGTGAGCCAAAAACATAGTGGTCAACCGAGGATTGTCATTGAGGACAGTTTCATTGCGGCCGACGCCAGCGGAGAGAGCGATCATTTCACCGTCAGAAACTCTATCTGGGTAGGAACCAAGATGGGGATGCGCAAATCTGACATTGCGAACTGTGTTCTGCTAGTTGATTCAGTAAAGGCACACGGTCTCTTTCGACACTGCACGATAGTGGGAAAGGTCGATCTTAGTGGAACGAACGTAATCGATTCTATTATTCTCAATGTACGTATTCATAGTAATCAGATCATTCGACGCTGCAACATTTATGGCGAAACACCCAAGGATATCAAGTCGACCACCAAGGTGATATTCAAGGAATGTTTCGTCAAGGACCCCATGTTCGTCAATCCGAAGAAACTTGACTACAGCCTGAAATCCAGAAGCCCCTGCCGCCGGAAGGCGACAGACGGTGAAGACATCGGCGTACAATTCACGCCCAAGATGATCGAGATACGCAAGAAGGCCTTCGAACTGCTCGCCAAAAAGATCATAAGATTCTGACCTGCCCGGCTGCGATAGGGGGTTTGATTCGGTTTGCTCGGGTGGTTATAATCCAGCAACGTGATGTAGATTGGATTTCGCTTGTTCGTGTTCGCGGCCGTCGCTGCGGCGCAGATTCAATTACTCGTTTGAAAGGCCTATGCAATGGTGCGTGAGACTGCTAAAGACGCTTCAACCGACCAGGGCGTTAGCCCCGCGGAAGTTGACGCGGTTCTCTATGAACTTGGCGTCGGGCTCGATTCGGACCTGATCAGCGTCCTCCAGGACGTTCAGGAGCGATTGGGTTATCTACCGGCAGAAGTGCTCCAGTGCGTCAGCGATCGGACGAGGATTCCGCTTAGCCGGGTCTATGGAGTGGTCAGCTTCTACGCCCAGTTCTACACCGAACCGCAGGGAAAACATACGATCCGCTGCTGCCGCGGTACGGCGTGCTACGTGCGCGGCGGAGAGGGCGTAATTGACGCCATCGGTCGCCGCCTGGGCGTCGAGGACGGTGGATCGACGGAGGATATGATGTTTTCGTTTGAGACGGTGGCCTGTCTCGGCGCCTGCGCACTGGCGCCTGTGGTTGTGGCCGACGGTAAGTACTACGGTATGGCCACTCCGAGCAGCGTCGAGGAGGTGATCGACCAGATCGCCGACGCCGAGTCGAACAAAGAGGAGACGAACTGATGGAACGATTGGGCTCAATCAAAGCCTTTCACGATCGGCAGCGTGAGTTGACGGAGAAACTGGATCCGGAGCAGAAAATCATTACGATCTGCGGCGGGACCGGCTGCATCGCTTTTGGGGCTCCGGATGTTGAGCAGGTCTTCCGCGACGAAGTGGCCTCTCGCGGCTTGTCGGAATCTGTTTCCGTCAAGCGAACGGGCTGTCACGGATTTTGCGAGAAGGGCCCGGTTATCGTCATCCTGCCGCAGGGGATATTCTACCCCAGCGTCCAGATCGAGGACATCGGCGAGATTATCGATGAAACAGTGGTGGCCGGCAGGACGATCGAGAGACTGCTCTACGTCGACCCGATGACGGGCGAGCGGATTGCCGAGGACCACAAAATCCCGTTTTACGCTCGGCAACAGCGGGCGGTTTTTCGCCTCAACGGTATCCTGGATCCGATTGATCTGGACGACTACCTGGCTCGCGACGGATACGCCGCGGTGGCGAAGGCTTTGGGAGAAATGAAGCCTGAGGATGTGATTGACGAGGTTATCGCAGCGGGCCTGCGCGGGCGGGGCGGCGCGGGTTTTCCTGCGGGGCGGAAATGGCAGTTCTGCCGTCAGGCGCCCGGTGACCGGAAGTACCTGATCTGCAATGCCGACGAGGGCGACCCGGGCGCATTCATGGACCGCAGTCTTCTGGAAGGCACGCCGCATGCGATCGTTGAGGGCATGATCATATCGGCCTACGCTATCGGGGCTTCTGAGGGCATCATCTACGTTCGGGCCGAATACCCGCTGGCGATCGAGAACACCCGGATCGCGTTGGACGACGCCCGCGCCGCGGGTCTGCTGGGCGAGGATATACTCGGCACGGGGTTCGATTTCGACATCTCCATCCACAAGGGCGCCGGGGCGTTTGTCTGCGGCGAGGAGACCGCCTTGATCGCCTCGCTGGAAAATTCCCGCGGTATGCCGCGTCCGCGTCCACCGTTCCCCGCCGTCAGCGGATACCGCGGCAAGCCCACCAACATCAACAACGTCGAAACCTTCGCCAACGTGCCGCTGATCATTCTCACGGGCTCGGCCCAATACGCTTCGGTGGGCACCGAAGGGTCCAAGGGCACGAAGGTGTTCGCCCTGGCGGGCAAAGTTAACAACACCGGGCTGGTTGAGGCGCCCATGGGCGCCACGCTGCGTCAGATCGTCTTCGATATCGGCGGGGGAATTCCCGACGACCGTGAATTCAAGGCCGCCCAGTTGGGAGGCCCCTCCGGCGGCTGCGTGCCGGCGGAGTTTCTCGATCATCCGATCGACTACGATTCGCTCCAGGAAATCGGGGCGATCATGGGCTCGGGCGGATTGATCGTGATGGACCAGACCACGTGCATGGTCGATATTGCGCGTTTCTTCACCGATTTTGTGCAGTCCGAATCGTGCGGTAAGTGCGTGCCCTGCCGCATCGGTACGAAGCGAATGCTGGAGATACTCACCCGCATCACGGAAGGTCGGGGCGAGTTGGAGGACATCGACCGCCTGGTGAAACTCGGGGAGATGGTCAAGGAGGCGTCATTGTGCGGCTTGGGGCAGACGGGTCCGAACCCCGTGTTGTCGGCGATTCGATACTTCCGCGACGAGTATGTCGCGCACGTGGTTGACCATAGGTGTCCCGCCGGCGTGTGCAAGGCCCTTACCTCGTATTTTGTGGAAGCCGAGGTGTGCAAGGCCTGCGGAATGTGCGTAAAGGTTTGCCCCGTGGACGCTATTTCCGATGGCGTGAAGAAGGTCCCGGCCGTAATCGACCAGGACAAATGCGTAAGCTGCGGTGTTTGCATAGAGACCTGCAAGTTCGACGCGGTGAAGATATCCAGAGGCTAGACCAACGGGAAGTTCAATACAAAAATGTCAGATACGATAACATTGAAAATTGATGACGTAGAAGTCACCGTCGCGCCCCGGACGACCATTCTCGACGCCGCGGCGACTGTTGGGATCGATATACCGCACCTTTGCCACGATCCGAACTGGAGCATTCCGCCCAGCAGTTCCTGCCGCCTCTGCCTCGTGGAAGTCGAAGGCGCCAGGGCGCCGATGGCCTCCTGCTCGAGCTGCGCCGCAGACGGCATGGTCGTGCGGACCGATACTGAAAAGATACTCGAGTACCGGCGGATGGTGATCGAACTGCTGCTGTCGGACCATCCGCAGGACTGCATGACATGCGAGCAGGGGGCGTGCTGCTCTCTGCAGGAATATGCCTACGCGCTGGGGGTTACCGAATCGCCTTACTCAGACGTCGCGGGCGACGTTAAGCCCCGACCGGCTCAGGACGGGCCGGCCATTATTTACGATCGCAGCAAGTGCATTCTCTGCGGGCGATGCGTCGAAGTCTGCCAGAATATTCATGCCTCAGGCGCGATCGAGTTTTGCGGTAGAGGTTTTGACACCGAGGTGATGATCCCGCCCGGACTGACGCGCAGGGAGTCTACGTGCAGCGAGTGCGGCAACTGTATCGATGTTTGCCCGACTGGTGCGATGTCCGGAGCCTTGGGCTGCGGGCGGGGGCGAAACTGGGAACTTGACCAAACCGAAAGCATCTGCCCGTACTGCGGGTGCGGTTGCACGATCGTGCTGAATGTTCGCGACAACAAAGTCGTCAAAATCACCGGGCGGGGCGATCTTGGCGTCAACGAGGGAATGCTCTGCGTAAAGGGGCGGTTCGGCATCGATTTTATGGGCCACAGCGAAAGGCTCACCCAACCGCTCATTCGCAAGGACGGCGAACTCCAGCCGGCTGGCTGGGACGAAGCTCTCGATCTGATCGCCAGTCGCCTTACCGAGATCCGCGACGCCTCGGGTCCCGATTCAATAGCCGGTCTGGCGTCGGCGAAATGCACCAACGAAGAAAACTACATACTCCAGAAGTTCGTGCGGGCGGTGATAGGAACCAATAACGTTGACCACTGCGCCAGGCTCTGTCATTCGTCGACGGTGGCTGGACTGGCCAGGTCGTTCGGCAGCGGGGCGATGACCAACTCGATCGAAGATTTTGAACTAACCGACTGCATATTCGTGATCGGCTCGAACACCACCGAATGCCATCCGATAATCGGTTCGGCGATCAAACGCGCCGTTGCTCGCGGCGCAAAGCTGATAGTGGCCGATCCGCGTAAAATCGAACTGGTCGGCCTGTCCGATCTGTACATGTCCCAGCGAAGCGGTTCGGACGTGGCCCTGATCAACGCGATGATGCACGTTATTCTCGAAGAAGGGCTCGCCGACGAGCAGTTTATCGCCGACCGGACCGAAGGTTTTGAAGAAGTCCGCGCCGCGGTTGCCCCATGCACGCCCGAACTGGCCGAGAAAATCACCACCGTACCGGCGGGCGACATCATTCAGGCCGCACGCATGTACGCCCGCGCCCAGGCGGCGTCAATTGTCTACTCGATGGGCATAACCCAGCACACAACCGGCACGGACAACGTGATGTCGCTGGCGAATCTGGCGATGCTCACGGGCAATGTCGGTAAGCCCGGTGCGGGCGTTAATCCGCTCCGCGGGCAGAACAACGTTCAGGGCGCCTGCGATCTGGGCGCCTTGCCGAACGTCTATCCCGGCTACCAGAAAGTTGACGCACCTGAGGCCCAAAAGAAATTCCAGTCCGCTTGGGGCGTCGAGCTTTCGCCAACGCCGGGGCTTACCGTTGTCGAAATGATGAACGCCGGGACTGCAGGCGATCTCAAGGCGCTGTATCTCATGGGCGAGAACCCCATGCTCTCGGACCCCGACCAGAACCATGTGCGCGAAGCGCTGGAGAAGATCGATTTCGTGGTCGTCCAGGATATTTTCCTGACCGAGACTGCCGAACTGGCCGACGTTGTCCTTCCCGCGGCCGGATTCGCCGAGAAGGTCGGTACGTTCACAAACACCGAGCGCCGCGTCCAGTTGCTGCACAAGGCCATCGAGGCCCCCGGCGAGGCGCGACTTGACTGGGAGATAGTCTGCGACCTTGCATCTCGAATGGGCTACGAAATGTCGTACGCCGACGCCAGCGCCATTGAAGATGAAATCGCATCTGTCTCGCCGATCTACGGTGGAATTGTTTACCCGCGTCTGGCCAATGGGACGCTGCAGTGGCCTTGCCCGAACGGAGAACATCCCGGCACGCCGTATTTGCACAAGGACAAGTTCTCGCGCGGACTGGGCAAGTTCCATCCCGTCGAGTTCATAGAGGCCCGCGAACTGCCCGACGAAGAGTTCCCGATTCTGCTGACGACCGGGCGGATACTCGAACACTTCCATACCGGCTCGATGTCCAGGCGATCGCAGGTTCTCGACGCGCTGGTACCGGCAGGGTCGATCGAGATCAGTTCCACCGACGCCGACAATCTCGGTATCGCCGACGGCGCGATGGTCAAGGTAACTTCCCGGCGTGGTGAGATCGAGGTGGCTGCCCAGATTTCCCCGCGCGTTCTGCCCGGAGCGGTGTTCCTGGCGTTCCATTACCGCGAGTCGCCCGCCAACAGACTAACCATCGCAGCCCTGGACCCCATCGCCAAGATCCCCGAATTCAAAGTCTGCGCCGTCCGCATCGAGGGGTTATGAGATCGGTCTAACCGAGCGCCCCGTCGCGTTCGGCGCTGATGTAGTTCATGCAGTAGTCATCTTTTCCCGCTACCGCTTCGGCGGCGAGGATCGCCGCTACTATCCCCGGCGTGCATGGGTCGATCAGCCCGGCGTCCATTCCGTGATATATCGCCTGGGCCAGCGCGGCGAAGTTCACCAGTTTCCGCTTCGGCAGCCCGTAGCTTATGTTTGAGCATCCGCCGCCGATGTGAATCTCAGGCCAGTTTTCGTGTATTGTTGCAATGGCATCGATCACCGCTCGCCCGCAGGCCCCGTCGGCCGATACCGGGAAGAAGCACGGATCGATGATGATATCGCCGCCGCTCTTACCGCATGCCTCGAACTTCTCGATCAGCGCACCAGCTCGCTCGACGCGGTCGGCGGCGCCTTGCGGTGGTCCGTCGTCGCTCATCACCAGTCCGATGACCATGCAATCGTATTTCGCCAGGGTTTCCAGACGTTCATCGAGGTTGTCGGTCTCCAGTGAGATGCTGTTCAGGATCGATTTGTCGCCTTCTCTGACCAGCGACAGTCCCGCATCCATGGCCTGGGGGTTGGCTGAATCTATCGCAACCGGAACGTTGGTGTGCGCTTGGACGAGATTCACCAGCCACTCCATATTCTTTTCTTCCTGGCCCGGGCGCGGATCACCGCCGTTGAGGTCTATATAATCGGCTCCGGCGCGGGCCTGGGCGACTGCGAGGTCGATAATGAACTGCTCGTCGCGGTCTGCCAGCGCCGCGGATACGGACTTGCGCGTAGCATTGATTTTCTCGCCAATGATGATCATCCTGAGGACTCTCCGCTCTGTGGTGTGTCGGTCTTCGGTGTTGACGGTAGACCGCTTTGGGCTTTAGTGCTTACTCTTTCTTCTTCCGATCTTCTTCTGCCCGCCGGGCCTGCGTTTCGAGTTCCGATACCGTGTAACTCTTGGACTCACCGCCGGTGAGTTTGGCCAGGTCCTCCAGCCCCCTGGACGTACCGCCCAGCACGATGGTGTGCAGCTTGACCGCTTTGTCCTTGAAGGCGCCTTCGACGACGGGTTTGGCTCCGATGTCGCTGTCCCGGGCCAGGAGAACAACTGTCTTGGCTTTCATGTCGAGTGCGGCCTGAAGCCCTCTGCCCTGTTCCGCCGCACCGCATAATTCCGTACTCAGGAAGGCGGTGGCCTTTGCGATGCCCGCCTTGTCGGAGGCGATCGGTTGTGGGCTGAGGATTTTGTCGTCATCTTCGCCGAGGATGATGATGTTGAACTTCCCGCCCTTGAGAGACTTCGCCGAAGCGATGGCGATCTTTCCCGCCGATTCGATCACCTGTGCCATCGATCGGCTGGTGTCGATGCAGTATACCACGGGGGCCTCGACCTTTATCGTACCCGCAACCGCCGGGAAGTCGCGAGTAGTGACGACGGTGTTGTTGTAGTCCTCGGGAACAACTTCTACGACCGGCTGAGTCAGTATGTCATTTGTCAGAATAACTATCCCCACGAGCATACCCAGCAGCAGCACCGCGAGAATTATCGCGACAATACCCTGCACTTTTACCGGTGCGGCGGTCGGGATATTCGCCTGCCCGTGAGCGATAGCCAAAGCCTTGTCCGCTTCGGCCTGCGTTTCCGGTTTGCGCGCGCCTGGCGCGTCGGCTATCGCGGGGACGTCTATTGCGGTATCCGCCTCGGAGTCGACCAGGGCGGGGAGGTCTATTGCGGTATCCGCTTTGGAGTCGGCCGGGCCGTGAATGCCTACCGCCGTATCCGCTTTGGAGTCGGCTCGCGATGGGACGTCTACCGCGGTATCCGCTTTGGTTACATCTACCGGCGCTTTGGGCCTGGGCGTTGGCGCTTCGGGTCGGCGAGTTGGTGCTTGGGGTCGGCGTTTGCGGTCGCTTGTGGCGTTGTCGTCTGGTACGTAGACGATGGCCGTGCAATACGGGCAGCGGCAGACGCCTCCGGCGAATGCTTCGTCTATCGAAATCTTCTTCTTGCAGTCAACGCAGCGGATCTTGATAGCCATTGGCGCCAGTTCCTTGTGCAAGCTGGTTCACACGGGTGCCCAAGTGCCCGAAGACCTATAGTAGGCCCACCGCCCGGGCGAATCAACCTTCGTTTGACGGCGGAAGGTAAGATGTGTGCGACGATTCGACGTTATCGCCAACTGCCGTACCGTTACTTTATCTGCCTGAACGCGTTGATTACTTGGGCTTCCTTCATGAGTTGGTATCCCAGCATCGTCTGGGAGATGATCATCTTATTCCGGAAGAACCTGACTGACCCTTTCCCGCCGCCGGATACCCACATCTCCTCGCCGATGGAATCCCTTATGATCTTCTCGAGGCTGTTCTTGGCCTGGTTGCGAGTTTCGGCGGCGTCTTCTTTTTCCATACCGTCAGCTTCGCCTCCGCCGGCGCCAACGTCGAAGATGCCCGTTTGGTCGCTCGCCTTGTCGCCTCCGCCTCTCGTGCTGCGTCCAAGCCGGGGGCCCTTGAAATTCGGTACGGCAAAGAGCAGGTCCCCCACTTCATGGATGGTGACAATGGTCTTGGCGTTCAAGGCGTGTCCGGACGTTATAGTGACCACCCCGCGGTTGATCAGCCAGTAGATGCTCTCGAACTTGTCTTTACCTTCTGAGAGCTGGTCGGTGACCATGTTCAGCGCCCGGGAGATCGAGACGCCCTTGACCACGAGCGTTATGGGCTCCTCGCGATCGATACCCACGTTCTGCAGCGCCCTCCAGTTCACGTGGAAGTTAACGCCGGTTGCCTGGCGATAGGTCTCGATCACGTTCTTGAGAGGTTCGTCTTTGAACGTGTGTTCCCTGAAAGTGGTGGTAGTGACCCTCTTGCCTGTTGGCGGGCGTATATTCCTGACGGTCGCGAGGGTCTTGCGGCCGAGCACTCTCTTTTGGGTCGCGACTACCAGGACACCATTGCTGATGTACCACGACAGCGGTTTGCCTTTCGCCGCTACGCGCACGAGGATCAGTTCCAGCAGTTTTTCCGCGGAAATCTTCTTGGACACTCGTACGGAGACTTTTGTCGTGCGTTTTACGCCCGCGCCGCCCAGTCCGCTCCAGTCGGCCATGACTGGCACATCGATCAGATTACCGAACTGCTCGAGCGCTTGGCTGAGCGTTCCGCCGATGACGGCCTTGGGGAGTTTAGTAGCCAAGGCCTTGTTGACGTCGGGGAGGGGTCTTGACTTCTTGCGAGCCGCCCTCCGGGCCGGTTTGCCTTTATCGACGGCGAAGGCCGTTACCGACGAGAGTGCAAAAAGTGCAATCATACAAAACAGTGTGAGTGGACGAGGTCTAGTCATGGCGGGGTCTCCTGCGCTTAAGGTATGTAAGGAGAACGACTAATTGCATTATACACACAACGGCTCGCTGTGGCAGAAGAAAAAAAAATCGTATCGCCCGAGTGAGTAGAAAAACGACCATTCCACACATATGGACATTGGCGGAGAACAGAGGCGGGAAATGGCAGGGACGCCGAGGCGTCTGACGCCGAGTTAACCGCCCGGAGCTTGCGGAGGTCCGGTTCAGCGATTCGTTAGATACCTATGCCTTGCCTAGAAGCTCACGCACCAATTTAGCGGCCGAAGTAGCAAGGCTCTTTTTAATCAGCTTCTTCTCTTTCTTTTCTAATAGTTCAAATTCAGATCCGTAATCTTTTAGAAAATCATCGAGAACATCTGCGCTAAACATACCAATGACTTTTCCGAAATCTTCAGGACCTACTTCACCAATCTTACTTACGACATTATTGAATCTATTTTCAGTAACATAATTTGTGATCTCTTCTGCGAAAGCGTCAGCGGCATCGGAAATCATGTCTTGGTCTAAAACCAGTTTGTTATGTTTCGTGTTTTCCTGCCATGCTTCATTCTTGTTCTTAATAATGACCCTGGAGCCTTGGGGAAATGAACGAGATTCCACAGGCCTTATTACTACTCCCTCACATAGATTATATTCGATTGGCGGCAGTCCCAGCCAACCGGAAATCGCGGACTCAAAGGAATTGGAATATTTTAAGGCCTCATCAAATGTTCCCCTGAAAAGAGTCTTTGCATAGAACATATCTACTTTGTCAAACAGAGCATTGGCTTGATCGACGGAAAGATATTCAGTGGAGTCCAGCAATATGTCAAAAGCGTAAAACTCATTGGATGGGCAATAGAATATGCCTTTCTGAATGGCTACGGCATTCTTGTCTCTCTCGACATCAACATGCGGATACCCTCCGCCAAACAACTCACCAAATACAGCCACCACTTTCACATCCGGCTTTATGGTTTTCGCTAGAGAGAAGATCTCGAATATCGCTCTTTCATATTTAGAAAGTAAGACCTTGTGGCTGTCGGCATAGAAAGCATCATCTTCTTCGATGAACTCCGTGCGTTTTGCACATTTAATTCTTTCGCCATTACACCAAAAGCTCAAATTTGCTCCGTGCACTTTTTCTTGCACGACAAATTCACCCGCATCAAATCCATTTTCAACAATTTTCTGAATGAACTCGTCTTGATATGAGTTTTCTATTGACGAATAGTGTTTCAATTTTTCCATCTGATAAACTCCAAGTAATAAGAAACAAAAACAACTCCACCTTCATTGGCATCTAACGTCTTGGCGATCAGCCGTCCTCCGGAGCGCCTTGTGTACGCCCGGTGTGGGTGCGGACTATTGGGGGTAAAATCCCCGCCTGCGGGAACCGGTCTATGCACGTAGCATAGACAAAGTACCGGACGAAGGCAACCGCATCTTCGCGAGGAGTCGGGGGATCGAAGCCGGAGATCAAAACTGTGATCTTGCGTAAAGAAAGAGCATACAAGGCCGAAACCAGGGACAGTCACTTAGGTGAGGTATGAGGTCGGGGTAGCTCCACAATTTGAGAATCCCCCTTGACGAGATCGGGGCGTCAGAGTACAATGTTTACTATGGCCCGTCTTGTATGGCATAGTGGGCTGTATTCGGCCTGAGCCGGCCGGATCTGAAGTGAGGCAGAGGCGTTGTTCGTTTTCCAGTCTGTTGCTTGGGCAGTGTGGCCCGGTCAACATCGGAGCGTAATTCTCTGTTATCCAATGGCGCGTTGGGTGAGCCTCCCCTTCCGCTGACAGGGCGATTCTGCGCGCCGGGCCAGGGTTCAGGCCCCGAGGGCTGATATGACGTAGAACACAGTAGTACACAGAACATACCCGCCACGGACAACTTGGTCCGCCAGGGTAAAAACCCATCTTCGGAGGTAGAACTATGAGAAGTGTTACAACAGTAGTGATGTTTGCGGTATTTTGCCTGGCCTGTTCAAATGCGACGGCTGCGAGTTACTCTCCAGCTCCGTCTGACGGCGACTTAGACGACCTGGACCACTACAGATACTACACATGGGGAATCAACACTCCCTGGGGCGTTGTCTCGGACGCAAGCGACCAATCCGAGCAGGCCACCAGCGCCACGTTATCGTTCGATGATATTCGGAACTGGAACAACGAGCCCAACGTGCTGTACATCCACCTGCTTAACAATGCACCGCAGGGCGTTACGCAGGGCTATGACGCACAGGGCGGCGGAGACAATTTCGCCGGCCGGGGGATCGTGCTGACGGTCTATCAGAACCTGCCTTCGACGTCCCAGGATCTTAGCTACTCGTTCTCCGCCGATCAGCTTGACGCCCTGAACGATTACGCTTCAGACGGGCGATTTGGCCTCGGATTCGACCCCGACTGCCATTTTTACAACTGCGGGGTCAAACTGGACATCAACACCGGCCCCTCGATGATTCCCGAACCAGCAACAATGTCACTCCTGGCCCTGGGCGCCCTGGCCGTACTACGCAGACGCCGCAAGCAGTAGCAGCAACAAATGCACTCACAGCGGCGGGGCTGGAACAGATTCCGGCTCCGTCGCTTTGTTTTGCGCTGTGGGCAGGCGCTGTAAGAGTGGCAGGGGCATGGATTTGGTCCTGTCCCAGCCCCTGTGTTGCGTGATTGCCCTTTACCCCTTGTTGCGAGCATGCTTTGGCAGATCCGGCATAATTAACTACTCCCCCCGACCCGATTGGGCCTTCTCTCCTTGAGAGAGTGTTTCCCTTGTTTACCAGTTGTCCAAGTCCATTGCTGTTTTCTGTTTACCTTTTCCCACAACGACGGCTCGTTTGGACAATACTTCTTTTTGATTCTTCACTACCTGGTCGAGTTCCAGTAGGGCCTGCAGCAAGTATCCCACACCATCCATGGTCTCGTAGTATGGCTTGGCGGGATGTCCCCGGAAAAGACCCTTGTGATAGAGCTTCCTTATCGCCTCGTCAGCCATCTGACGGGCAAGTCCAAGGTACTTCTGGTCCTTTGTGACAATGTAGAGGTGTAGATAGAAGGAAACCGTTCTTCCATACTTTCCCGCGTAGGTGCCTTTCCGTCCAAAGCTGTCTGAATATCCCTGATACCATGTACTCTTCGCTTCAGTGGTTCCCGGTGGTGTCTTCTTGATCCAATCGGCAAAGCGCTTGGCCGTTGTCAGGAAAAGTGGTTCCTTGCACACATCATACGCGTAGACGTATGCCTGTGCGGTGTAGATGGCGTACTGGTAGCCCGCATTGTATGGCTCCCAAAGATCGAGGTGTCCGCGCGGTTCATATTTCGCGTATCCGCTCTTGAGTCTGGGGGCGGGAAAATGCTTTCCGTCAAGGTGAAGCGCACCCCAGAACTTGCCCGTTTCTTTGTCGAATCCGAATTTAGCGTATGCTTTGAGAATCGCTACTGCGTGGTTCTTAAAGACCGCCTGGCCCGTCAACTTGTATGCTTTCAGAAGGGAATGACAGTACAGCCCCGTGATGCTGGTGACAAAACTGCCTCCGTCAAATCGGCCCTTGCCCGCATTGGGTCGCTCCGGGAATAGATTTGTGTTCGGATCTCTCCTGGTCCAGTAGTAATTCGCCAGCAGCTTGGCGCGGTCGAGCCATGCCGTGGTTTTCGTCTTGGTATAGAGGAACGCAAAGGCTTCGATGAAGGCCCCGCCACTCATGCTGAAATCGCAGCCCCTTCGCCCGTCCCCATGACGGTTAATCTCTCCTGTCTTCTTGTCAATCACATGCCATTTCCATATGGCCTCGATTTCCTTGACGACGGCCTGCTGATTCACCGCCCACAGGCCTTCCCAGTCAACGCAGTTGATTGCATGAATCTCGTGGGGACTTCCCGAGTGCCCATCCTTCTTATCCTTGTAGACATCGTAATGACGGTGCCATCCCCACCAGAAGAACCCTTTCTCATCGACAAGATTCTTCATGTAGTAATCCATGTATTTCCGTGCAAAGTCCGCGTACTTGTCTTTCCCCGTCGCGCTTGACAGGAGGATCATTGTTCTCAGCAGCGTGTTATCCGAGAGCAGGTTGGCGCCGGCGGGATTGCGCCGCCCACGCCGAGTGACTCGCCACGGTTCATCGAGTTTCCGGGGGTTTTCGGGGCAGGTCCTCGATTCAACATCCAGGATGCTCACCAGGATCGGTGCGTGAATCTCGCCATACCTGTCCGTACCGCGGGCCATGAGAAGTTCCACGCATTCCTGAACGCGTGTCGCATATGCCCCGTCTTTTTGGGATACACCGGATTCTTCCGCCTGAATCTGCGTTCCAACAAGAAGGAGGAGCGGGGTTAACAAAGAGATCAAATGACTACCAGTCTTTCGCATCTTGTCTTCTCCTGCATGGCCCAACGTCTCGTGTCATAGGCGCCGCAGGCGTCCGTTGCACACGCTGGTTCTGTGCTTTCATTGTTGCTTATACAATCGACTCACTGGCTTCTTCGTGTCTTTTCTTAGTTCTTTTCAACCAAATGTTGAGAGATAGAATAAGTGGCCAAACAAAATACAAATTCCACAAAACTAAGCGAAACGGCACTAAAGTAATGATAAATGCGACACACATAGCAACAAAGCATATTAGTGCTATGCCTGTTTGACGGCCTATTGAACATTCCATGAGCACACCTATCCCCGAAATTACTGGCAGATGGCCATAGACCATAAGCATCATGAGGAGGGTAAATGGGAAATTGACCGCCCACCACTCGCCTGGGTTGGGATGAAGCCAGCGATGTAGAAGGCTCATACTAGCAAGAACAAAACAAAGGAACCATATTACCGCTGTTACCCGGAAGATCAATCGAGAGCATCTTGAAAAGACCAATGTCTTATTCGCCTCCGCTGGTGAACGCTTTCCATTCGGCGTCGAGCGGTTTGATTTCGCCCCGTCCGGCGTGTACCAGTACTCGATACTTCAGCGTCAGTGTTTTGCCCGCGCCAATCGTGTATGGTTTGTCGAACAGTGGGGCTGACGAGAAGTTGTTCTTCTTGGGTCCCTTCTTTGAAATGTACCATTGTGTGGGGTATCGCAGGTTGGATGGATGGTCGAATATGGCGATCCCGGCGGGGCGTCCGTCCGGTGTCATCGCGCTGAAATCCGTCCAGCGGGCCTTCTGTCCGTGCGCTGCGGCGTCCTGCCTGGGTTCGCTGTTGAGTACCTTGAACTCCGTTAGATTCTCCGCCAGGCGGGCTGAAAGCCCCGCGTATCCGCCCCAACTCTTTCCGCCTTTCTGCCCGGCCGGCGGGGTGCGGTCGAGGACTACGTCTTTGTCGCATGCGGTGAAACTGCATACCCAGTCGATCCGATAGTTTCCCTTCTCGTCCGGCGGACTTACGGTGATCAGGCGTTTTTCGGTCAGGACGGCCGGTTTCTTCGGCGGATGGTAGCTCAGGGTCATCTCTATCTTGGCGGAGTGGTCGTCGCCGCCCGTGACCTTGGCGTTGGTTATTTCGGTGAGTCCCTTGCCCAGTCCGGTCTTGCGATTCTCTTCCCAGTAGTTCACGCGGTTGATGTATTTCCACGAGAACCACACCGCACGATGCCACGTGTGATCGGGCGGGCGGAACCACGTGAGCACCGTACCGTCGAGCAAACTCACCGGGTGGAAGCATGGCTTGACGCCCTTACCGCCGTAGTTGAACTGCCAGACTACCTTGTCTCCGTTGAGAAGCGCCAGCGTGTCGGCGCCCTTTTTCCAGGTGAGTTTATTCTTCTTCGGTTTCGCATCGCTGGGCGTGGCGTCGGCTTTCAGGTCGCCGAGGGCGAACTGGATACCGTCGAGGTAGTGCTTCAGGACGGCTGGTGTCCAGAATACCGGGTGATCGTGCCCGAGCGAGCAGTAGAACACGCGTCCCTTCCCGTAGTTGCGGATCCAACTGACCGCGTAGTCGTTATCCTTCCGCCGCATCTTCCTCTTGTGGCCGGGCGTTACACTGGTCTTGTCGAGGTCGAGACTCAGCAGTATCCGCAAGTTTTTGCGCGTATACGGGCCGGTGAACTGGTATATCTCGTCGGTGATCTCGAAGCTCTTGCCCTTGAACGCCGCGCACAGCGGGTGGTCCGGATCGTCGAGTTTCACCGTCACCTTCTCGTGCCACGGGTGCCCGTCGAATATCCCTCCGAGCATTTTGGCGCCCTCGGGCCAGTCGAGCAGCCATTTCTTCGAGAAGTTCGTGGTCGCCGCATGCACGCCCACCAGGCCCTTGCCGCTCTTGACGAAATCGATAACGTTCTGACGGAGTACCGGGTCCTTGAAGAAGTCCATCCTGTTGGAGTTGTTGAAGCATATGGCGTCGAATTGTTTGAGGTTGTCGGCCTTGAAGGCGGCGGGGTCCTTGGTGTGTACGACCGTGAACGCGCCGGTCTTGAGGCCCATAAGTTCGATCGCCTTGGCGCCGTATGGGATGGCGGTATGCGAGAGCCCCTTACCGCGGTTGAACACGAGCATCTTTCGCGGGCGGGCGGGTTTTGCGGTTGCAGCCTTGGGGATTGCGGCTTGGATCTTTTTGAGTTCGTCGGGCGAGATCCCCTGGGCGCGACCGGCCGTCATGGCGATCGCTGTCAGCATTACCGCCCAAATGCTTATGATTCGTGATCTCATCGTGTTCCTTTTCATCTACATGTGCCACGGCTGGCGCATTGCCCGCGACAGCATTCCATTGGCCGTGGAGTCATTTTCAAATCGCTGCAGTTTGGCGTTCCATTTCAGTTTGCGTCCGAGTTGTACTGCTATGGCGCTGATCTGGCAGATCGTGTCGACCGCCAGCGCCGAATCGATATTGCTGATGGTCTCTTTTCGCGTTCTGACGCAATCGAGGAAGTTCCTCGCGTGGTTCGTGCTCTTGTAGAGTCGCGGCGCGTCGGGTGCGAAGGTCGACTTGGGCAGGTCGGCGGGGTTGGCGTTTAACCGGCCGCGATTAACGTGCAGCCATCCATCGTCGCCCTCGAAGGCGGTCCCATGCCCGGAAACTCGCCCGTATCTGCCCGCCCATCGCCGCGCCCCGGACGGGCCTGAGAAGTTAACCCGCACGCCCGTCTCGTATTTGATGGTCAGTTCCCAGTCGGTGGCGGTGTCGCACACGCCCGAGGTGGGGAACTTGCCCGCCCCTTCGATCTCGAACGATCCGCTCAGTCCTTCGCCTGTGCCCCAGACGGCGATGTCCAGCGGATGTACGCCCCATCCGGATATCCACCCGACACAGTAATCCGAAATGAAAGGCCAGATCTTGAACCCGTCACCGCGTTCGAACCGGTTGGTGCAGCGTCCTTTGGTGTGCGGCGAGATCGGCGCGGGCCCGACCCACATCTCGTAGTCCAGCCACTCCGGCGGATCCGTAAGCTCCGTCGAACCGCCCGAATTGCTGCCCGGGGACCAGACGTTAATTTCGCGCAGCGGTCCGATTCTCCCGTTTCTCACCAACTCGCAGGCCAGGCGGAACCTCGCATCCGATCGCTGCTGCGTACCGAACTGGAAAACGCTCTGGTATCGCCTGAGCGCCTCGCGGAGCGCCCACGCCTCAGCCATGCTCACGCCGATAGGTTTTTCGAGGTAGATATCCTTGCCCGCTCTGGCGGCGGCGAGAGCGATCATCACGTGCCAGTGGTCAGGGGGCGCGATGAGCACCGTGTCGATATCGTCGCGCCCCAGCAACTCGCGGAAGTCCTTGAACGTTCTGCATGACTTGGTCCTGTTGGCTCCGTTAACCTTCCGTTTGGCGATCGCAAGCTGATGTGCATTAACGTCGCAGACGGCGGTGACGCGGCATGCTTCCTGCCCCAGAAATCCGCCCATTACAGATCTGCCCCGGTTGCCCACCCCGATGCATCCGAGCGTGATCCGGTCGCTCGGTGGTGTCCTGCCGGCCCGCGCAATCACCGACGGCGAGACGATATACGGTAGGGTGATGGCGCCGGCGACCGAGGCTTTGATTAACTGGCGGCGGTTTAATGTTCTCAGCGGCACCATTGTTCCCAATCATAGTCGATGGGGCGACCATTTCAAGATTAGTTGCATTCGTGCGACGCCATCGGGAACTTACCGTTGGTGGAGGCGTCTAAAGCGGTGCAGGAGACAGGAGTAGCAAATGACCGGATCAATGAAGCGAAGCGTTATTGTCGTGGCCGTGCTGGGGGCGATGTGTTCACAGGCCGCGGCTTCGCAGGTGCATCTCCAGGCGATGGCCGAATCGGCGGGCAATATCCAAACCGCCCTCACGATCAAGGTCCTGGAGGTCAAACACACCCGGGTTCACATGAAGCTCAAGAGCGGCGCCGAGGGGCCGATTACGTCCATACATGCCGACTACAAGTGCCAGGTCGCCGGGACGGTCATTGGCCGGTGGCCGGCCGATACCAAAACGGTCAACATCAGGTTCACCAGTGTGGTCCCCATCAAGTACGATGAAAACGGCAAGGTGGCCATGCGTTTCTCATTCATGCGTCCGGGCTCCGGCATGGAGCCGGACCTCAAGAAGGGCAAAGTGTACCTGGCGTGTTTTGCGTATCATCTCGACGCGTCCAAACCGCTCCAGCACCTTTACGCCGCCTATCGCCCCGAAAACTCAGCGGCGTTGCTGGCTGCCATTGGCGACGCGAAATCGTTTGCGAAGTTCAGCAAGGCCCTCAAGGCCCGCCTGCCGGACGGTTGGAAGATATCGAGCACCATATATGGCAAGTTCCGCCCGCTGGGGGGCGTGGGCGGATCGGGTATCTACATCTATATTTACGACCACAAAGCGCCGGTCGTCGCCGGCAAGCGCGCCCCTTGGACCGATATGCACATCTGGATACGGGACCGTGATTTCAAAGCTGCGACACCCAAAGCGACGAGGCCTACGGCAAGGCTGATTGGCGCCTGGCGAGGGCGAAGGGTGCTGATCATGGGAGGGCCGAATCGCTGGCCGTCCAATCGGCAGGACATCGCCGCGGCGTTCAAGTCATCCGGATATCCATTGCGTCCGCCGCTCATCGAACCGGACTACAAACTCGCCGAGAAAATCACCGCCGACCTGTCGCGCATCGGAGACCACCGCAAACGCTCCGAGTACACCGCGGGACTGCTGAAAGACCGCAAGAAGGCTTTGCCCGCCCTGGTGGCGATTCTGGAACGGGGCGAGGCGTCCGTTCATAAAGACTCTTCAATGCTCCTGTGGGAATATGCCGCCCTTCAACTGAACTCGTTCGACGATCCGCGGATCACCTCGCACCTGATCGCCCGCCTTGCCAGGAGCGGGGACCGCTGCAATTCACATCTGTTTGTTCGGAGCCTGGCGAAATTCAAAGTCAAGGCGGCCGTACCGTATCTCATCCGCTGGCTGAGGCGGGATGGATCGTGGGAGATAAAGTATGACATGTTCGGCGAGGAGGCCAGCTATCAACTATCCGCACTGGACCGGATCGCCGGAACCCGATTCGGTCCGCCCGACCAGATCGATAAGAGGGAGTTCGAGTTCTACCAGGGCATGAAACGAAACAAGGTAATGCCCGCAGTCGAGAAATGGTGGAAAGGCGGGAAGAAGGACAAATAATCGCACCGCCCGCGGTTTACTTCTGAAATATTCCGGTTATTTCGAACGGTATTTTTCGGATTTTGGAATCCGTGACGATCGTGATGAGCAGGTCGGTCGGTTCGCCTTTGCCTGAGAGTGTGAAGGCGGCGGTGACCTTTCCCTTCTGGCCCAGCGGGTCGCCATCTTTGATCCTGGCCTGCCCGATGGTTTTTCCATCAGCGTCCAATGCGCGGATTGCCTCGATGAACGGTCCCTTAGGCCCGGCGAATCTTCGCAGGCAGCTCAGTTCAAGCGTTAATTCCCGCTTACCGCTTATCCGCATCGACGAGACTCGCGCCTTCAGTCCGTCCGTGAGTTCCCGGAGCGTCTGGGAGACCGCCGCGGGCATCGATTTGTCGATGCGGTCTACGGCGACGAGTATCACCAGTTCGGTCTCCAGTTTGTCGATCGTGTAGGGATTGGCCCTCAACGCCAGTTTGCTTACCTCCACCTCGGCGACGTGCAGATTCTTGGCCAGACGCAGTATGGGGATAAACGTACCGCTTCGGTACTTCGAGGCGGACCTGCCCGATTTCTTGACCTTGCGAGGGAGGCGTATGTCCCTACCGGTGACGGTCAGGGCCTTGAGCACCCTTATCTGCTCGGTTATCAGTACCCCGTCGACGTCTTCGGGCATCTTGCAGGATGCCTCGATATCGAGGCTGTAGGTGGAGGGACCCTTGGCGTCCTTTCCGAGGTTTATGGTACACTGGGAGTCAAGGCGAGTGAGTTTCAGCTTGTAGCCCCACTTCTCGAATATAACTCCACGCGCGGAGACTGCCTTCATTACTGATTTGTCGTCGGCCAGTAAGAAGGTGGTAATGATCGCCGCGGTCACAACAGCGAACACCGGAATCCATTTCCTAGTCATCTTGCAACCTCCCCGACGGGTTATCGCCGTCGGTTATCGCCGTCGGTTATCGCGGTCAGGGCAGACCGCTACTGGTTTTCGGAATCGTCGTGGCGGTCCTGGCGGACTTCGATGCGGCGTATTGAGTCGGCCCGTCCGGTATCCGGATCGACGGACACCAATACACCGGATATTCTCGCATCTTCTGAGGCGACTTCAAAGCGAACCGGCATGGATGTGGTAAGTGCCGACAGCACGCGGTCCTTTCGCCTGCCAAGAACGCTGTCGTACGGACCGGTCATGCCCAGGTCGCTGACGTGGGCGGTTCCCATGGGCAGGACGCGGTAGTCGGCGGTCGGAATGTGGGTGTGCGTACCGAAGACGATGCTCGCGCGTCCGTCGAGATACCACCCCATGGCGATCTTCTCGCTGGATGCTTCGGCGTGGAAGTCTACCACGCGGATCTTCACGTCGGCGGGCATTTCCGCCAGGGCGCGGTCGGCGGCGTCCCACGGCGAGTCGTTGGCGCCCATGTACATCTGTCCGAGGAAGCACGCGACGCCCACCTGAACTTTACCGGACTTGGTCGGTACGATGGTCCACGTCTTGCCCACCGCCCTGGGCGACAGATTTGCCGGTCGCACGATCCTGTCCGATGTCCGCAGCGTGCTGAGGATATCGTTCTTGCGGAACACGTGGTCGCCCATCGTCATGACGTCCACGCCGTAGTTACGCAGCTTACCGAAGATCTGAGGCGTAAGCCCGCTTCCTCCAGCGGCGTTCTCGGCGTTGCACACCACCAGTTCGATGTTGTGCTCAACGATCAAATTGCCCAGATGGTCAGCCAGCACGGATCTTCCCGGCTTTCCGACTACATCTCCGATACAGAGTATATTGATTGACATTCAGTGTCCACTTCCAGCCCCCGCGCCGCGGTATTATAAGGTATGAGACCGGCGGCGTGGAAGATAAAAGATAAACTGCTCCCGCGACGGGCGGAATGAAGCTGCGCCATTGCATTGGTATGGTGGACATTGGTACTATACGAGCATACCGCCGTAGCGTCTCTGTGGCGGCAGGAAAATAAATGGTGGTCGCAGACCACGGAGTCAGAAAAGATGATCCAGTGCAGCGAATGTGAATTTTTTCAACGTAGTGAGAGCGGGGAGATATCCTTCCAGTGCGATCCATTTGGCACTATCAAGGAACCCCAGTGCCTCCAGAAATGGCAGTTGATAAAGATCAACCAGATGGTTTCCGGATACCAGGCAACGCTGAATTACTACCAGAAACTCGCTCCCATGCAGGAGAAGATGTTCAGCTACATGGAGCAGGAGATGGACGGTATGAACGAAGCCGACAAGTGGAAGATCAACGACGATGATGAAGACGATGACGATTGGGGCACCGGCGGCGAACCGCTTTGATCTGAGATATCCGGGCTATATTTCTTTTGGGGGTTCTTGGCGGGATTGCTGCGAGTCGTCGGGGTTCGCCAAACGTCCCTTTTCGACTACTACGGTCCTGGCCATGATATCTCCCAGGCGTTGGTGCGTTCGCATTAACAGCGGTATGGCCAGGGTGAATATGATAATCGGCCAACTCAGTTCGATCGGTCTGATGAGGTTCCGCAGTATCGCCTGACGGACTGTCGGTTTCCTACCGTCGGCGGAGGTCACCTCGAGTTGCATCGCCATTTTGCCCAGAGTGGCGCCGAATTTGCTCTCCATTATCGAACCGTATACGACCCACGCCACGAGGGAGCCCAGCACGCACAGGACCGGTTCGAGCGGAATATTCTGCTGCTGGTTCATGAGGGCCTGGACATCTTCTGTAGTCATATCCGGGCGAAGTACAACCAGCGCCATGGATGCGAGGAGCAGGAAAGGTATATAGTCGATAATCACGGCGAGAATGCGTTTTGGAATCGCCCCCGGGACGAACTGCGCCGGTAGGATCAGGGGTCCGGCGGGCCTTCTTCGCCGACCGAGCAGGATGAACACCAGCAGCAGGACCGGTATCGCAATGAAGAACCAATTGAGTATTTCCCTAGTGTCGAACGCAGGAGCGCTCTTGAGCAGTTCTTCGACTTCCTTGTTCTCCACTACCTCGCCGTTGAGATCGACCAGGGCAAATTGGTAATCTTCGGCCTCTCGCCAGAGAAGTGCGAGTTTGCTTTCGGAGGTCTTTCCGAGAGAGCATGCCAGCGGTATCGAGTTACCGGGCAGGGCGAGCGGTTTGCCCTGGTATTCGATGCTCTGGGAATCCCCTGCGATCTTGTCGCCCCGCAGTCCGTGAATAGTCAGCTTGACGTGGGCTGTCTTGGGCGGTCTACCGCTGCGGGGTGGCGTGGTTGTCCGGCCTATTGTGATCAGTACGGGCTGGTTCTGCAGCACGCTGACGGCCAGGGGCTGCTGGGGCACGTTCGCAAGGGCGACATCTTTCCATGTGGGTTTCCTGTCCGTTGCATCCCATGCCAGAAGGCGGGCGCCGTTGTCTTCGGCGACCACCAGAACGTACACCCAGTTGCCCGCGACGGTGGCCGAAATGCGGGCTCCGACTGCTCCGGGGATATTGTCGACCTTGCTCAGGGACTCCCACTGTTCCCCGACGGTTTGCAATATGGTCAGTCCGGACCTCTTGTATGCAGGCTGGCTGGCGGTAGTTGGTGTGGAGAGTCTGTCCCTGTCGAAGGGAACCACGGCGATGAAGCCCGAAGATGTCGACTTGCCAAGCGGGGGCGCCGGGCAGATCGCGGCGGGCGGAGGAGTTCTCTTGGGCCATGGGGCGCCGGGCCCCGTACCGCGAAGGAGCATATTGTCATCGTCGGAAAGCGAGAACACGTGAGTGTTCGGATCTGACCCGCCTGTGACAACAAGCAGGCGTCGGTCCTGGTACGCTGCTACCGCGGCGGGACTACCGGAGAATCGCGACAGTGTCCGCCACTTGCCGCCCGGACGCCGGATGAGCAGGTCGAACTTATCGGTCTCCGTATCCCTCCCGCCGCGGACGATCCACAAAACGTCCTGCCCGCCGGCCAGAAGAATCTGCCCTGTTTCCCCGGAAGAGGGCATCTCAGAGCCCCGTGCCTGGTCTCCGGTCGCCATGGCTGCGAGAATCGCCACCGCAACGGCAGCAGCGAATCTCCGGTATGCGTGTGAGGGCATCACTTGTCGTTACCTTCCTTCTTCCGCGGGATATCCTTGTCGACCTGAATGACTTTGTCGGGTGGGATGTCTCCGGGCATGTTCTTGAAGAACTCGCAGATCGCGACGTCCCATATCTCTTCGGTGGTCATCTGCGAAAGTCGCAGGCGGACCGATGCGGTCTTCCGCTGGCGGTTGTTGAACCACGTGATCCTGATATCGGTCGGCATGATCGGCGGTGTCTTCGGCGGGTTTTCCATCTCGGAGATGTCGACGGGTTTGTAATCGCTGACCGACGCGGACATTATTTTCCGTCCGCGGGCGTCGAAGAAGTTGATCTCCTCGAGGCGTCGCGGTTTCTTGTCGCCCCATACGAAACGGAATTGCCTCCGCATGACGAATCTGTTGCTGACCGGTTGGCGGGTGAGGTAACCGAGTACGTATGCGTATCGCTCGGGCGTGGTGTCCATCTTCAGCGTCACTGCCGGCGTTACGCTCTGGTCGGCGGGGAGTTGGCAGATACCCAGAACGGCTTGAAGGCCGGTTGGGTCTATCGGCAGGTGCTTGATGCCCGGGGCGCCGGCCAGATGCATCCGCCCCCACATCGCCTTGGCTTTCGGCATGAGGGTCCACATGTAATAGACGTTGTCCTTGCGGCTCGTACCGACCCGGAGAACCTGCTTGCTGACTTCGCGTCCTATGAGGACCATGTCGTGCGTCCCCAGCGGGTCGGGTCCTTTCTTCATTCGCAGCAATCCGTTGGGCGAGGTCCACAGGGGCAAGCCCATACCGGTTATCTCGCTATAGGCGGTAAACTCGATATCCGCGTAAGCAGCCAGCATCGGAACGGCCGCCGCGTTGGCGTTGTATTCGGCGACCAGCGTGTCCAGGGAGACTTGCGTTTTGGGCAGGGGGGGGGTGCAACCGGTCGCGGCGATGACAAACAGCGAAAGCAGCGCTGGGAGCGTTTGTTGCAATGCGGTCATCAGAAGTCACCTTCCATTATTTCGCCGAGGCTGTCGCTGACTTCGGCGATCTGGTCTTCGGTGAGTTTCGGGTCGATCACCGTGTGTTCCTCGGGCGGGTCGCTTGCCTTGAAGTGCATCGACCAGACTTCCTGTCCTTCGTCGTCGGTGGTCATGCGGTCGTATATCAGCAGCTTCTTTCGCATCAGCACCAGCGCCAGTACGTAGCGGAAGTTGATCTTGGCCGGATCCTGGGTTTCGCTGAGGCGCTCGAAGAGATTCACCATTAACTCATCGCTGACGAGGAGTCTTTTCTTCTCCTCGGGATGAGGCACGACCGTTCGCCACTTGCAGAGTACCGCGGCGCTGGTTGCTTCGTCCAGCGACTCGCTGCATGCGTCGCAGTAATCGTCGCGAATAAGTTCGTCGGGCCCCTCGGAAACCGTGGCGGTGAACTCCGTGCCCGGTGCGAGTTGCTCGTTGCATTTTGAGCACTGCCCGCTTGTCTTGCGAATGTTGTAGTCTTTAGCCATTTTGCGATGATTCGTCGGGGCTCGAGCCCTTTATGGGAGCATTTCCCTGGTTGCTTCTTCTGTTTCGGCGTGGATCGCCCTGGCTCGGGCCAGATCGCCGGCGGAGGCCATTCTGATTTCGTCGGCCTGGGCGGTGTCGGTCATATTGGGCAGGTTTATCCTGACGTTATAATCGCTCAGCGTGGCGGCCGCCACTGCCAACGCCCCTGCCGCCAGCAGATCCGTAACGAGCCACTTGTTACACTTGCCCGCCAGTTCCTTCATGTCGACCAGCAGCGCCAGCGCCGCCTGGGCTGTTTGGCGGGGCACGTCGATGGCCGCGGTGGTAGCTTCGGCGACGGCTTGGGTCTTGTCGTCACCATCGGGCAGGCGATTTGCCTGCTGGTAAGCTTGGTATGCGGCGATATCCGCGGAAACCAGATCGACGCAGGTGCGGCAGGCGGTATCGAGGCGCTGCTCGAGTTCGGCGTAATAAGGTTCGTGCTCGGACAGCGATTTCTTGCCCTTTGAGAAATTCAGCGTCATTTGGCCCAGTGCGACGCCCAGGGCGCCGACCACGCCGGCAACGCTGCCTCCACCAGGAGTGGGGGCCTTGGCGCCGGTGGCGGATATGAATTCTTCGACCGTGTTCTGCAGGATATCGGGCGTTGATGTCATTTGCTTTCGGTGTCCTTCTTGAACAACTCGGGTTTTGGCGTTGTCACGGCCACGACGTAACCGCCGCTGAGGTACTTCCTGGCGACGCGGTTGACGTCGGCGGGGGTGACTTTACGATAGTAGGTTTCCATCTTTCCACGGAAATCATATCCGAAGCCGTACAGTTCATCCAGAGCGGCCGCCAATGCCAATTCCGACATCGACTGGCTTCCGAGCAGTTCTGCCGTCAGGATGCTGTTCACGACCTCGTCGATTTTTTTCTGGGTCGGTACGTGCCTTGCAGCGCGTCTGTAGTTGGTCTTGATGATCCGGACGATTTTTGGAGCGTTTTCGGGCTGTCCTGCAGCGTAGGTCATGAAAGCCCCTGGGGCCAGACCCGCCCAGTTGTATGCGTGAACGACGTAGACGAGCTGCTTTCCGCGAAGCTCGGTATGAAGCCAGCCCGAGGGAAGGTGATATCCGCTGATGATGGCGTCGAGTACGGTGATAGCGAAGCGGTCTTCGAGATTGGTGGCCTTCATGCCCGGTACCGCTACGGTGATGGCGGCGACTTTGTTGGTGGTCTTGAGAATGTGCAATTCGCCTTCGGCGGCGACTTTTCTGGGCTTCGGTTTCACGACGTCGAGGCTCCAGTCGCTGCGTTTGGGCATGTCGCTGAAGAGTTTGGCGACCTGTTTTTTTGCAGCCGCCGCGTCGAAGTTACCGTAAATCGTAAGCACGCCTCGTTTCTTACCGACCGGGGCGATGTGTTTGACGTAATAACTGCGGATGTCTTTCGGGGTCGCCTTGGTTACAACTTCGCTGCTACCGGACGAGATCCTCGCGTACGGCGAGCCGGTGAAAAACTTCGACCGGAAGAACTTCTGGAGTTGCGGGAACCAGCTTTCGTCGGTCTGCTTTATGCTCGCCAGCAGTTTGGGCCTGAGAATATCCAGCTCACCCTGCTCGAATTTCGGCTTGTTGACGACTTCGGCGAGTATCTCCAGGGCCTTGGCGAAACTGTCGTCCAGCACGGTTGCCTGCCAGTACAGCGCGTTGTTCCCGCAGTTGCCCGAGATGCTTCCGCCTGCCTCTGCGAAAAACTCGTCGATCTGTTTGGCGGTGAAGTTTTCCGTGCCCCTGGTGGACATTGCGGTCATCAACTTGCCCATCCCGTTGGTTTTGGGCTCCTCGGCGAGCACGCCTCCTTCGACCGCAAACGCCATCGACACAAGTCCGACGGCGCTGTTGGGCTGGAGGACCACTTTGAGCCCGTCACCGGCGGTGAATGTCAGCGCCTTGCTCTCGGAGGTCGAGGCTTGCGTGGTGGCCGTGCCGGTAGCTTTCTTCGCGGGGGGGACCAGCCGCGTGATGACCATTCTGTCGAAGGTGAAGTATTTCTTTGCGACGGCCTGGACCTGTGCGGTGGTGACATCCTGAATGCGCTTTGTGTAGTTTTTCGAGAACGCCGCGTCGCCGGTTGCCAGGAAATCGGTGGCGATTCCTGCGGCGATATCTTCAGCGGTCTGCTGCCCGTAGACGAGAGCGGCTATCTTCTGGCGTTTTGCACGTTCGAGTTCATCATCGGCAACGCCTTTTTCGACGACCTTCTTCAATTCTTCGATGATGGCGTTCTCGGCGGCGTCGGCCTTGTCGGGGTTTGAGCGGAACGAGATGCTGAAGTATCCCTTTCCCCACTGCGGTGTCCACGAGCTGGTCGAGATCGACGTGACGAGTTTCTTGTCGCGTTCGACGGCCTGGACGAGCCTGCTTGCCCGACCGCGAGACAGCGCGAAGCTGAGTACGTCCAGGGCGTAGAGGTCGTTGTGGATCAGCGGGATCGTCTGGAATCCGATTTGCTGCATGGTGTCCTTCAGTGCTTTATGCACCTGGACGGCGCGGCGGATGTTGGCGGGTGATTTGACATTCGGCAGGATCGTTCGAGCCTGCCTTCCGCGATCGAAATTGGCCATCGCGCCGCATATCCGCTTGAGTGACGCCTCGACGTCCACGTCGCCGACCACGCAGAAGATCATGTTCTGCGGGATGTACGTCTTGCGGTGGTAGTCGACGACGTCTTTGTGCGTGACTCCCGCCAGGGCGGGTGCAAAACCGATCACCGGAACGGACGCCGGATGGTTTCCGAATGCGTTTGCCGCGTTTGCGTACCACATCTGGCGGCTGGGACTGTCCTTGCCCATCTCCAACTCGCGTTGGACCACGCCGTGTTCTCGCAGGAAATCTTTTTTCGTGATCGCCGCCTTGCTCATCCAGTCAGAGATCAGATCGATACATTGCATGGTTTTCGAGGAAGCGGCGGCGATGTAATAACACGTGTGATCCAGCGTGGTGTAAGCGTTTGACTGCCCCCCGATTTCGGCGGTGCGGTTTTTGGTGGGTTTGGCGGTTTTTGAGCTTCCTCCGTCGTGGATCGCCTCACCGGCCACCAGGTGTTCGAGCAGATGGCTCAGCCCGCATCCGAGCCACTTGCCCTCGTACATCCCTCCGGTCCGCACGTATGCCCTCACGCAGACCACCGGCGCCGTACGCGTCGGCTTGATTATGACGGTCATACCGTTGGCCAGTTGGGCTACGGTTGCACCATCGGTGATGATCCGCCTGACAACCGGTTGGGCGTTAACGGTGGCGGCGGTGGTGGTCACGGCGGCGGTGGTGATTTCTGGTGCGTCCGGCGCCTTTGCCTTAGCCGGTTCCTTACCGTTCTTGCCGGCGGCCAGTCGTTCGGCTTGGTTTTCCAGTTGGGCTTCGGGTGTTTGGCAGCCGATCGCCGCCAACATCGCCACTGTCGCCGCCGCCAGAGTTAGTACTGTAAGCTTCGAGGCCAATCGCATTGTTCTGCTCCGATTCTGGGAATGTGAATTACCGGGCGCAGATTGCGCCCCGGTATCCGTCTGTGGTCGGGTCAGGATTCGGGCCGTTCCACCTGGCCTAGATATGCCAGCGTCCGATCGAGTTCGCTCTTGAGATGCCTGACTCTCAGGAGGCTCTTGACTCGCGTGGTCAGTTCGAGGCGGTTGACGGGTTTCGTTATGAAATCGTCGGTCCCGCTTTCCACACCCCGCTCGATGTCGGTCAGTTCGTTCAGTGCAGTTACCATTATCACCGGGGTGTCGCGTGTCGTGGGATCTGACTTGATTTTGCGGCAGACCTCGAACCCGCTCATTCTGGGCATCATGATGTCCAGCAGGATGAGATCGGGTCTTTCGGCGGCGACCTTTTCCAGGGCGTCAACGCCGTCGACGGCCGTGACCACCGGGCATCCGAGTGTCTCGAGGTACGCCACCAGCAGTTCGAGATTCTGCTCGTTATCGTCGACTACCAGGATCTTGCTTTCGGCTATCCGGGCGTCGCTGTCGACTGCTGTATCATTCATGTTACTTCTCTCCTGATTGTCCGGACGGGAATGTCCGGCGGGGCATGGGCTAAGCATACACATCCCATCGCGCCAAGGCAATACGGCATTGAGATACTGCCATCGGTGCCGGTGAACTGTTGGCTCGGGCGGTCTGTGCGGATAGTATGTCTGTATGTCGCGTCTGTTTGAAGAACCTGAGAGTCCCGCGCCCGCTGCGACCGGCGTCGATAGCGGTCGGGCGGTCGTTGGCGTTGCGGTGGCTGCCAATGTGTGGGGCGATTACGATTACATTTGGCCTGAGAGGTTCGGTCCGCCGCAGATCGGTCAGCGCGTGCGGGTATCCTTCGGGCGGGGGGGGCGAATGACCACCGGGGTTGTCGTGCGGACCGAAGGGGCCCCCGGCGATCGGAAACTCAAGGTAGTCGGCGAACTGATCGATACCGAATCGCAGTTCGACTCCGTCAGGTGGGAACTCGGTCAGTGGATCAGCCGCTACTACCTGAGCCCGCTGGGGATGACGCTTGGGGCGATGATTCCGTCGGCCGTCGGAAAGCACGCACCGCGAACCGAGACGGTGGTATTCCTGCAGGGCGGTCCGAAAGACCTCGCCCAGGCGCTGGGTGCGAGGCAGAAGCGCGTCCTGGACGAATTGCTGGAGGCACGCAGGCAGGGGGTCCAGCCGCTGGGACTCCAGGGCCTGATGAAGCACAGCGGCGCTTCGCGCAATACGATCGGGCGTTTGAAAGCACGCGGGCTGATCAGGACCGAGTCGAGACCCGTTCGGATAGATAATCTCGATTCGACCGACATGGAAGATGACCCCATCGAGCCCAACGATCAGCAGCTTGCTGTGCTGGCGGAGATCGAGGCCCGGTTGGGCGGCGGGTTTTCAGCGATGCTGCTGCATGGGGTAACGGGCAGCGGGAAGACCGAAGTTTACATCCGGGCCATCCGCCAGGTTGTGGCGGCCGGGCAGCAGGCGATTGTACTCGTACCGGAGATAGCCCTGGCGACCCAGACCCTCCAACGTCTCGTGCGGCGCCTTCCGCGCGTGGCTGTCCTCCACAGCGGTCTTACCGACGCCCAGCGTGCGTTTTACTATCAGCAGATTCGCGACGGGCACGCCGCGGTAGTGGTTGGCCCGCGCAGTGCGGTTTTCGCCCCGACCGCGAAACTCGGTCTGATCGTGGTCGACGAGGAGCACGAATCGTCGTACAAGCAGGACTCCGTACCCCGCTACCACGGTCGCGACGTTGCGGTAATGCGGGCATCGCTCGAAAAAGTTCCGATTGTTCTGGGATCGGCCACGCCGTCGCTGGAATCGCTGCACAACGCCCGCCGGAAGCGTTACCAGTTGCTGAGCCTTCCCCAGCGCGTGCGGTCGCTGCCCATGCCGACCCTGAAAATCGTCAATCTGCGACAGGAGATCAATCCCCGAAAGGTCGAGTTGATCGGACGGACGCTCACCCAACAGCTCGCCGCGGCGCTCGATGCGGGGCACCAGGCGATCTTGCTGATGAATCGCCGCGGATTTGCGAGCTTCGTGTTCTGCCCCCACTGCAAGTGGGAACTTGGCTGCGAGAACTGCACCCGCCCGATGGTGTTCCACCAGGCGACCGAAATGGCCGTCTGCCACTACTGTCAGGGCACAGTCGGTCTCCCCGCTAAATGCCCCGCCTGCGGGGGCAAGCTGCTGCTGTTCGGTATGGGCATCCAGCGCGTCGAGGACGAACTTGCCCGCAAGTTTCCCGAGGCGAAATTTGCCCGCGTCGATTCAGACACGATGACCTCGCCCAAACAGTTCAGGAAGGTCTTCGAGGAATTTTCATCCGAGAGGCTCGATATCCTCCTGGGCACGCAGATGGTGGGCAAGGGGCTGGATTTTCCGGGCGTCTCGCTGGTTGGCGTGTTGTCGGCCGACACGGCGCTGCGAATCCCGGACTTCCGCGCCGCCGAGAGGACGTTCCAGCTTATTGTCCAGGTGGCTGGACGCGCCGGACGCTCAGATCTGCCCGGGCGGGTCGTCGTACAGACCCTGCATCCTGACGAACCGGCGATCATCTTCGCGACCAACCACGACTACAACGGTTTCGCCGAAATCGAGATGTCTCAGCGCGCCGAAGCTCATCTACCGCCATTTGCACGGATGATTCGTTTTATCGTTCGGCACGCCAAGGCCAACAAGGCCCAGGACGGCGCCGGCGAACTGGCGAGATCGCTCGGTGTGATACTGCCCCCCGACAAGGTCTCGATTACCGGCCCGCTCCAACCGGACATCGTCAAGTTGCGCAAAATGTTCCGCTACGAGATCACCGTAATACCGTCGTCCGGACCGGTCGGCTGGGTTCAGAAACTGCTCTATCCGCAGATGGCCTCGATATGCCGCAGCAATCCGGCCGAAGTGGTGATCGATGTTGACCCGATGAACCTTATGTAATCAGCGCAACCGAGAAGAGCCCCATGCCACACGAACCGATGACTGCATCGCAGGTCGCAACTTACCTGGCGATGGATCTGCGCGAAGTGGTAAAGCTCGCCTCACGCGGGCAGATCCCCTGCAGGAAGCTCGGTGGTGATAAGTCCCCAAGCGACAGGTTTCGATTCATCAAGAGCGATGTTGACCATTGGATCGAGAATCAGATGCACACTCTCAACCGTCAGCGGTTGGCCAGTATTTCAAAGGCGGTGAGCGATCACCACGGTCTGGACGCCGAGGGGATGCTTCTTTGTTCGAGCATTCCCGAAGGTGGTTTGGACGTGCCGATGCATGCTCGCACCCGCGAGGCCACTATCCGCGAACTCGTTGACGTCGCCGATCGTGCGGGGATGGTCCACCTCAAGAGCGACCTCCTCGACGAAGTGCGCGAGCGTGAAGACGTGTGTTCGACGGCTTTGATACCCGGAGTAGCCCTTCCGCATCCGCACCACCCGGTGGAATACGATATTGTCGAGAGCTTTGTGGTTGTCGGCCTGACGCATTCGGGGATACCGTTTGGGGCGCCTGACGGTTCGTTGACGCGTCTGTTCTTCCTGGTATGCTGCAAGGACGAGCGCACGCACCTGCACCTGCTGGCGAGGTTGGCGCAGATGCTTCACACGCCTGGAGTATTGGATGAACTGATGGGCGCCGACGGGCCCGAGGAACTGATGAGTACCCTGCAGAATTGCGAAAGAACAATCGTCAGCGCCCAGAGCTGAAGCTGCGAGAATCGAAAGCGTGAAGAACGACTCGGACAACCTCTTCGATACCGACTTTCTGGCCAGGCTGGAACGCCTACACCTGATCGCCAAACGCATTTCCGGCGGTACGGTGGGAGGTACCAGGCGTTCGAGGCGACTGGGCGACGGGCTCGAGTTTGCCGACCACCGCGACTACGCGCCGGGAGACGATACTCGTTTCATCGACTGGCCGTATTACGCCAGAATGGAAAAGCTCCTGATTCGCCTGTTCCACGAGCACAGCGAGTCGACGGTGGTGGTGGCGTTGGATTGCTCCGGATCGATGGCGCCCGGCGGGACTTCCGCGAAGTTTGACTATGCCCGCCGTACTGCCGCGGCGCTTACGTATGTGGCTATGGGGGCGCTGGACCGCGTGGCGCTGGCGGCGTTCGGCGGCGAGATCGGCGCGGGCGACACGTTTCACGCCGGTAGAAACCGCGGTCAGATCGCTGGTGTGTTAGATTACCTGCGGGACTTGTTGGCGGGGGGGGCGACGGATCTCGCCGGCAGCATCAAGCGGTTGTCGCAGTTGGCCAGGGGGTCCGGGCACGCCGGTTCAATCGCTCCCGGCGCCGGCGACTCCGCGGGGACAATCCTGCTTATCTCCGACCTGTTGGACTGCCCGGGCGATCTGGACGGGGCACTGGGACAACTGCAGACATCCGATCTTGCCGGGAGAAGGGACGTTACCGTAATCCACCTGTTTAGCCCGGTCGATGCGCGGGGCGAGGACCTTGCCAAGGGCCCGATGATGTTCCAGCACGCCGAGACCGACCGCAGGATGCCCCTATGGTTGACCGACGAAGTACTCGAAGCATACCGCCGCAAGTGGGGCGAGTTCCAGGACCACTGCCGCAAAATCTGCCTCTCGCGCGGGGCGACCTATGTATCGGCCTGCACCGACATACCGTTCGAGCAACTGATTCTGACGACCCTGAAACGCGCCGGGGTACTGGCGCAATAGGCGCCGGTTACCGGGGATCAATTCCAAGAAGTTTGAGCATCTCGCCGGATAAAGGTGTATAGTACACCGCGGTAGACGCCAGGTGGCCGCCGGAAGCCTGCGGCCGGGGAGTGTCCTGTTATGAAAGCAACGACATTGTGGTTGCCGTTGATAGTCATAGGGATCTTGGTCTGGTGTGGAATCCTCTTTTTCGGTCCGGATATAGCAGGACGCATTTCGTATGCCTACGAATCGGCCCGGCAGCGTGCCATAATCGAGAACCTGCCTGAACTCAAGCAGGCCGATCAGCTTTCCACGCTGTTTCGGGAAGTTTCAAAGGCCGTAAAACCTGCCGTTGTCGAAGTGCGCGTTTTGCAGGAGGTCGAGTCCGAGGGGCGGAGACTTCCCCGGCGGTTGGAAGGCGGGGCTATCGGCAGCGGGGTCATCGTGGACCACAAGAACGGTTACGTCGTGACTAACGACCACGTGATTTCCGGAGCGGACAGGATAACCGTCGTACTCGCTGACGGGCGAAAACTCATCGCCCAATGGGTGCGGTCCGACAGGATGACGGACCTGGCGATCATAAAGATATCTCCCGACAAGCTTCTGGACATCCCACTGGGCGACAGCGACAAGATGGAGGTTGGTGACCTGGTACTCGCAGTCGGTTCGCCGATCCGACTGCCCCAGACCGTGACGTCCGGTATGATATCGGCCAAGGGACGAATGTACGGACGGTCCGACAAGTACCAGAACTATCTCCAGACCGATGCGGCGATAAATCACGGAAATTCCGGCGGACCGCTGATCAATATGGACGGTGAGATCATCGGGATTAACGTGGCTATCGTTTCGCCCTCGGGCACGAGTGCGGGACTTGGACTGGCGATACCTTCGAACAGGGTAAAACGCGTCACCAGGCAACTCATCGAAGACGGAAAGGTGACGCGCGGTTTTATCGGGCTGGCGTTCAGGGCGATTGACCAGGAGACCGCCACGAAACTTAAGCTTCCCCACGCCAAGGGCGCCCTGGTGATAATGGTTGCTCCCGGCGGTCCGGCCGATCTGGCTGGAATCAAGGATGGCGATTTTATCCTCTCTGTTGATTCGCAGACCATCGCCAACAGTCAGGAATTCCGCCATATTGTAGCCGATATCAGCCCCGGGACGACTATCCCCATAGAACTATACCGAGACGGCGAGACGATGATCCTGTCTGTCAAGATCGTTCTCCAACCTGAGAATATGTCCGACGCGTTTCGCCCCTGATTATCGTTGTGGACCGTATAATGAACCGTGAAATGAACGTGAGGACGACCGGAAAACTGTTTGGACTGCTGATCCGCCCAACGATGGCGATATGCGCGGTGCTGCTGTTCTGCGTGGTTGCGATGGCTGAAGATACTCCCGCTGAAGTGTTCAAGAGTATTTACAGCCGGAAGATCTGGCAAGCCAAAGACACCAGCGTCCCGGACGATGATCTCAAACTCGCCAAGGAAATGCTCAAGGATGCAAGCGCCAATGAGCTGCCCGATGAATTGCGGGTTTTGATGTACAACGCAGTGTACGATCTGGCGGCAAGGTGGCGCGCCGGTCATTCCACTGCATACAGTGCGATGGATCGCCTGGCCCGGTCCGTACCGGCACAGACGAACCACGCATGGCGGAAACGTCTGGAACTGCTGCTGAAGCGTCTGAGGATGGCAAGAAGCACCTCGCAGAAGCAAACTGCCGCCAGGAGCTATGTTGGAGCCTTGAGAGCGGCATCCGATGCGTTTGCCCGATCGGGAACGTACGGAACCGCCAGCCTCTACATTCGTAAGGCACTGGCGCTGGCGGTGGAATACCGAATGTCCGGTGTTCCGGAGATACGCCGGAAGATGGCAAGGTGCGCGGCGCTGCTGAAGGTCTCGCAGAAGCGGGGCGTCATTGAGAAGAAACTCAAAGCCGCCCCCGGCGATATCAAGGTTCGAGAGCAACTTATCTATCTTTACCTGATCGACCTGAACGATCCGGGCGCCGCGAGCAAAATACTCAACGATGATTGTGACGAGTTGCTGAGAACGTATGTTACGTTGGCGGGTAAACCGCTCGATAAGCTGGAGACGATAGCGATCAAGGAACTCGGTACGTGGTACGGTCGCCTTGCCGACCGCGCTTCGGTGAGCAGTAAGCCGGCGATGTTAAGACGGGGCGAAGCCTGTTGGGTCCGGTACCTGGAGGTATATACCAAGAAAGATACGACGCGAATCAAGGCAGGGTTAGCACTGGCGATGGTGCGGCGGGAGTTGAAGAAGCTCGGTGTCGGGCCTTCGCGGGGCGATGGTGCAAGCTTACCGGTGGCGATTTCGACCGGGTGGCCTTGCAGCACGAGCGATCTGCTGTTTGTCTGGTGGGATGCATCCGCGTCGAACGCCGTTCCGCGCGTGGGCAGTTTGCCTGCCCGCGAGTGCAAGCCCGTGGCCAGAGGAGGGGCTCGCATCACAACCAGTGGCGCTATGGAGGTCGGTAAGGGAGCCTTCGTCGCCGGATCCGCCATAAACGATCGGGTGTTTTCGGTCTGCAAGCGGTCCAATGCTCTTACGGTAGAAGCGATGATCCGCCCGGATGACCTCAAACAGAAAGGGCCCGCCCGGATCATCTCGTTCTCCCAGGACGGTCAGGATCGCGATTTCACCGTGGGGCAGGAGAAGGACAAACTGGTATTTCGCCTCAGGACTGTCAGTTCCAAGGATCAGAATAACACGATAGAGTTGTTCGACTTGTCGGCGAGGCAATGGCATCACGTGGTGATAACTTACGCCGTGTCGAAAGGCAGTTCGTCGAAGAAGTCAGTGGGTATGCTCGATGCGTATCTCAACGGACGCCGAACGTCCCGCAAGATGCTCTCTTCCGGGTTGCTTTCGGGATGGAAGCCGATGCACTTGATCTTCGGCGATGAATACGCCGCCAGCCGCGACTGGAGCGGACAACTGCAGGGGATCGCAATTTACGGCCGGGCGATTTCGGCATCCGAAATTGCCGCCAAACACCGGGCCGTCAAGCCAACACTTGACGCTCGAAATCGTCGGGAATCCACGCTCCAAACGCCCGGGGGCGAGGGGCGCCGTGACCGACGGCGGAAAGAAAAACAAAAGGATCGATGACCGTTTTGACCGAAAAGGGGGTTTCGCATGGCGCCGAGGTGTTTTTTGATGGTATGCGCCGGTGCCTGCCGATAGAATACAGGTACAGGATATTGCAGATCGTGAAACATTTTATGCTATGGGAAGTTCATTTACTGTTCGGTTTCGAGTTAACGCTCGCCCCACGCACCTGCCGGTCGAGTAAGGAAGGGTTTTGACATGTGTCCTATGATAATGCCGACGAGTACGCAAGCATCTCACGATGAGTCTGGCCAGATCTTCAAACCGGCTCACGGACCAGTGAGCAAGTGGGGCGATAAGGTAATGGGGGGCAGCTACCATCACTACTGTTCGGAGCAGAGCTGGTCGCCTGCAATGAACGTCTACGAAAGCTCCCGGGGGTATACGTTAGTGGTAGACCTTGCCGGACTCCACGGCGAGGATATTGAACTCGAGGCCGAAGAGGGCGTCCTGCGCCTCAGCGGTATGCGAGATATGCCCGGTCCCAAGGAAGACCCCGATACCGTGAAAATACGCCTCATGGAAATAGATTGCGGATGGTTTCACCGGGCAATCGAACTGCCCGACGATGCCGACGATTGCAGTATCAATGCGACGTATCGTGGTGGTTTCCTGTGGATCGTGATACCCAGGAAGTCGTAATCGCACCGATCGACATTGGGTGGTGCGGGCGACAAAACGCCAAGACCTGACTAACACTCTTTCAGGCTGATCAGCAAAGGTATTATGGGGCTATGGCTCGAAAACAGAAACCAGGCGACAAACCGACGCTCAGCAAGATAGTCACCGATGACGAGCCCGAGATCATTCTCGAACCAAGTATTCTCGGGAGGGGTGAAGCCAGGCAGGCTGCAGCACCCGACATTCCGTCTGAAGCGGCCGTTCTGACCGTTCGCAATATGGTGCTCTTCCCCGGGACCGTGATCCCGCTTGCGGTCGGTCGGGCCAAGTCCCTCAGCCTGATAGAAAATGTGCTGCCCGAACAGAAGGTTCTCGTAACCGTCTGCCAGAAGAATCCCGACCAGGACGACCCGGGCCCCGATGACCTTTACCAGGTCGGAACGGCGGTCTTGGTGGTGAAGTTGCTGCGGGTGGACCGCGACACCCTCAGTGCCATCGTACATGCGATGGGGCGAGTGAGAATCGACCGCTGGACACAGAGCGAACCGTTCTTCAAGGCCAAGATCACCCCGCTGAAGGACGTGTTCGCCCCGACGACCAAGACCAAGGCCCTGGAAGTGAACGCTCGCAGCCTGGCCACCAGGGTCATCGAGCTGTCGCCCAGTATTCCAGACGAGGCCACACTGGTCGTCTCAAATATCGAGTATCCAGGCGCGCTGGCCGATTTCCTGGGCGCCAATCTCCAACTGGACCTGAGCTTCAGGCAGCAGTTGCTCGAACAACTCAATGTCGCCAATCGCCTCGGGGAGGTTGGCGCCGCGATGCAGAAGCAGCTCGAGGTACTCGAACTCTCGCAGGAAATCCAAAATCGTGTCAGGGACAATATCGACCAGAGCCAGAGACAGTACTTTCTCCAACAGCAGCTCAAGGAAATACAGAAAGAACTGGGACAGACCGACGACCAGGCCGTCGAAATAGAGGAACTCCGAGAGAAAATTGAGGCTGCGGGCATGCCGGCGCCCGTCAAGACCGAGGCCGTCCGGGAACTCGACCGCCTCGAGCGAATCCCGTCGGCCAGTCCCGAATACAATATGATACGGACCTACCTGGAGTGGATGGCGGAGCTGCCCTGGTCCAGGTGTACCGAAGACGACCTGAACGTCAATCGCGCCAGGCGGATACTTAACAAGGACCATTACGACCTCGATAAGGTCAAGCGGCGAATCCTGGAGTACCTCGCCGTTCGCAAGCTCGCACCAGACTCGCGCGGACCGATTCTCTGCTTCGCCGGACCGCCGGGAGTAGGCAAAACATCGCTCGGGCGGTCCATCGCAAGGGCGCTGGGCAGGAAGTTCATCAGGATGAGCCTCGGCGGAATGCGCGATGAAGCCGAACTCAGAGGGCATAGGAGAACGTACATTGGGGCGATGCCCGGGCGGATCATACAGGAGATCAGAAAAGCGGGCACGTGTAACCCAGTTTTCATGCTCGATGAACTCGACAAGGTGGGCATGGACTTCCGCGGCGACCCGACCGCAGCCCTCCTCGAGGTGCTCGATCCCGCGCAGAACAACTCCTTCCAGGATCACTACCTCAACGTACCGTTCGACCTGTCAAACGTGATGTTCATCGCGACCGCCAACTACATGTCACCCGTACCGCCGGCGCTGAGGGATCGCATGGAGACCATTGAGCTACCGGGCTACACTCCTCGCGAAAAAATGCACATTGCCAGCAAGTACCTCGTCCCAAGACAACTCGACGAGAACGGGCTCGTGAAGAAGACTCCCGCAAAGTCCGTCAAGGGGCGCCGCAAGCGCGCCAGGACCATCAATCTTGTCAATTGGACACCTCCCGCGCTGCGAACGGTCATCCGTAGCTATACCCGCGAGGCCGGCGTTAGAGAACTCGAACGCCAGATCGGTTCGGTATGCCGCGCCATAGCCGCAAAGGTGGCTTCGGGAAAAGCTCCCGACAACAAGGCCACAAAGATCTCCGCCGCGATTGTCAGCGATATCCTCGGACCGCCGATCTACATAAGCGAGGTGGCGCTGCGGGCTTCGTCTGCAAATGTTCCGGGTGTGGTGACGGCATTGGCGTACACGCCGGTCGGAGGGGACATCCTTTTCATCGAGGCCGCCGGGTACAAAACGACATCCGGGGACGGTAAACTTACTCTGACCGGGCATATCGGCGATGTCATGAAGGAGTCGGCGATCGCGGCTTTGACGGTCATCAAGAGCAATGCCGACAAGCTCTCCCTGGACCCCGCGAGAATATCTCGAACTGCCATTCACGTGCATGTGCCCGCGGGCGCCGTGCCGAAAGACGGACCGTCGGCAGGTGCGGCTATTTGCACCGCCATGGTCAGCATGCTCACCGGAAGGCCTGTCCACTACAGGTTGGCGATGACCGGTGAGATCACGCTCCGAGGTCTGATCCTTCCGATAGGCGGAGTCAAGCAGAAGGTGCTGGCCGCAAAGCTCGCGGGGATCAAGACCGTTATCCTTCCGGAGCGTAATCGTAAGGACATGGTCGATGTCCCGTCCGAGGCCCGCAAGGGGATAAAATTCGAATTTGTCGATACTATCGACCAGGTCCTGAAGCTGGCCCTGCGGTAGGACGGGGGAGGCTGCGGTCGCTATTGGTGAAGGTGGAAATTTTTTTATGAAGTAAGATTGATACTGGTATTGATTATAGCGTATAATACGCAGGTGGAGTCGAATCGCTCTTTCGTTTGCTGCGAAATGTCTCCACCAGGACTCGTCCGGAACATGGGCGACAGGCAATCAGTGATGCGTCTCCCCCCGCGCATTGCGCCGTCTGTCGCCCACTTTATTGCGCTGAGCCCGGGGATATCCGGGTTAGAGGCTCAGCATCGACAAAATTCGCAAGCCTCCGGTTGGACACTTCACATTGCGCACAAGGCATCGAGGCAGGCGAAGACCTTGGTTTCCAGTTCATCCGTACAGGGCAGATTATCAAGGTTTCCCGGTGCGATACTCGTCAGCAACGGGATGACCCGCCCGAGTTGCTCGTCGGACATATGCAGCAAGCAACTGAGGCACATTTTCATGAGCATCGTTCTTGTGGAAGTCACGTGAGTTCTCCCCGCTACGACGTTACGCACCGGCGCCGTCCCTTGTTTTGAGTTTACGATACGCACTGTCCCGCTGCGCCTAAAAAGTCGAGGCTCGGGCCAAAGACCTTGCCCGGAGAGAGTGTTCGTGGTATGTTTGCACCCCAAATGGCCGTCACAGCGAACAGAATTGCGAAGAACCTCGATCGGATCCGCCAGGAGATATCCGACGCGGCCGCGCGAGCGGGGCGGTCGCCCGACGGCGTGGAGATAGTCGCCGTCACCAAGAGCGTGGATGTCGCTACGATCAAGAACTGCCTGAAAACCGGTCTGACTAACCTCGGCGAATCTCGCGCCCCGCAGTTGGCGGAGCGTTTCGTACAGGTCGACGAATATCTCCATCAGCGGCACGATCCGCTGCAGACTGAGGTGAGGTGGCATATGGTGGGGCACCTCCAGCGTAACAAGGTCAAGCAGGTGCTGACGGGCGCCGATGTCATTCATTCGGTGGACTCGCTCCGCCTGGCCGAGGAAATCTCAACCCGCGCCGAATCCGACGAGCGGGTCGTGGACATAATGCTGCAGGTCAATTGCACCCAGGAGACCCAGAAGTCCGGGTGCGCCGTGGGCGCCGCGACGCATCTCGGCGAGATGATATGCTCGATGAGATCGGTGCGGTTGACGGGCCTTATGACGATGGGACCGACCTCCGGCGACGCCGAACACACCCGCCGCGCTTTCATCCGCCTCAGGGAGGTATTCGAGGAGATGAAGCACGAGAAGATCGGCGGAGACGGTTTCAGGCACCTGTCAATGGGGATGAGCGGCGACTACGCGATCGCCGTCGAAGAAGGCGCCACGATCGTTCGGATCGGTACGGCGCTGTTCGGTCCGGACTCGCCGGCGGTCAACTGAGCGCGTCGATAATCGCCTTCATGAACGCGGGCAGATCGTCAGGTTTGCGGGCCGTTATCAACTTCCCGTCAACCACGCACTCCTGGTCGATCCACTCGGCGCCGGCGTTTATCACGTCGTGCCTGATCGCCATGAAGCTCGTGGCCCGCCTGCCCCTCAGCGCGTCGGTGGAGCAGAGCATCCAGGGTCCGTGGCATATTGCGGCCAGCACGATATCCGCCTCGACGCACTGGTGGATGAAGCCTACCATCGACTCGTCGCGGCGCATGAAGTCCGGGCACCATCCGCCGGGGACCACCACCGCATCGAAATCCTCGCCCCGCACTTCAGACGCCGCCACGTCCGAAACGCACGGATACCCCAGCTTCGAGGAGTATTCCCGGCCCGCTTGGGCGGCGACGCAGGAGACCTTCGCACCGGCCTCGACCAGGCGGTACAGTGGATACCAGACCTCGAGTTCCTGGTACTTCTGATCGAGCATTATCGCGACGTGTTTGCCTTCAAGTGACATCTTGAGTTCCTTTACTGTGCGTTGAAACATTCTATCGCTTCTTCCTGGATATTACTATGGGGCGATCATCGAGGCCGTCCAGGACCTCGATGAAACGCGGTCGTCGGCGGTATTCAGCACGCAGGCTGTCGACGAAGCTTTGCCATTTGTCGCCTTGTCCGAGGGCTTTGTGGATAGGTCTCGTCTTGCGAAGACAATCGCCGATCTTTGCATAGTTGTTCTGGTTAGCGTGAGACAGGAGGGCGTCAATTGTCTGGCGGTGAATGTTCAGTGCCCGCCTGGAAAAAGAAAAGGGCCTGACCTGCTCTGTAGAAAAGCTCAATATTCTCCAATATTTTGTTCAATAAAGACTTGCGCGATTGGACTTCGTCGGGTAGACAATGGAGAATGAGTACTACCAGCAAGTCGCCACGGAAGGTCGCGCTGGTCGCATTGGCGGTCGCCGAACAAACCCTGCCGCCTTACAGCCATCGGTTCAGCCCGAAGACATTCACCCAACCTCAACTGTTCGCCTGCCCGGCGATCACACACAATATAATGATCATCATGCCTGTGGAGCTTTTCTACAGAGCAGTTCTGATCCCTTTTGCTTCGAGATCCTTATTGTAATCATCATTCTCGGAGTACTGGCCGCGATAGTCGAACCCCAAATGGCCTACTGACCACGGCTTTCTCTACTCTCGGGGGGTAGGTCCGGATATACTCGTCGGCAGATGCTTCGTCCCGGGCGACAGGTCTGCGAAGATCGGCTCGGGGAACTCGCAATGGTATGTACGACAGGGAGAATTGCTATGGCAGATGACTTGACGAGACGAGTGTTCCTTGGATCGGCGGGGGTCGCTCTCGCGGCGACCGCGGCGGCCGCAGCGCCGGCGGGTGAGGGCGGCAAGAAGCCTGGGGCTACCAAAATTATTGCCATCGCGTGCAGTCCCAGGAAGGGCAAGGGTACCGCCGCCTCGCTCGAGGAATGCCTCAAGGGCGCCAAAACCGCCGGCGACGGTATCGAGACCGAACTGATCGATCTTGCCGGTCTGGATATCGAGGGCTCTGTTGCAGCCGGTGTGCCTCTGGCGAAGGGTCGGAAAGACGATTTTCCCGCGGTCGCCAAGAAACTCTCAGATCCGAAAGTGGGTGGGATCATCATCGGCACGCCGGTCTATTTCAGCAGCATGAGTTCCCTGTGCAAGGCGTTCATCGAAAGAATGATGGTCTTCTATCGCAAGGATGTGCTTACCGGTATGCCCGTTGGCGTACTGGCTATCGGCGGGTCGCGAAACGGCGGGCAGGAAGTGACTATCCGATCCGTGCAGGATTCTCTGTTCTGCTACGACATGGTCGTCGTGGGGACGGGACGGCGATTTGGTGCGGCCGTATGGGCCAAAGGTGGCGCCGCCAACGACAAAGAAGGAATGAAAGCCGCAAACAACCTCGGTCGCCGAGTCGCCGAGACCGCCCTTGCCCTGAAGGGTTGAGACGAAGGGGCGCGTAAGTGTGTTCGCCGGTGGCGAGGGTCTTGGGTTACTTGCGGCCTCTGCGCCTGCGTAGCAAGGCCAAACCGCCCAACGCCAGGAAAGACATCGTGGCGGGTTCGGGTACTGTTCCGAAATGGCTGTTGTGGTCCAGGACGGCCCATACTGTATCCGAGTCGATATCAACGCCAAAGCTGCCGAGATAGTTGCTCAGGGTGGCCTCGCCTATATGGTGGTCCGCGGCAAACGTGGCGTACGAACCCTTGTAGTTGGCAACGGCGCTGCCTCCGGTGGTGGAATTGCCTTCGACCGCGTTGACCCACTCGTCGTAGCCCGCAAGAGCGCCCACGTAGTCGGTATCTATAGCAAACCAGCCCAGGTATATCTTGTCCAAACGGGCGAGACCTTCTTCCAGAGTCTCTTCGGGAAGCCTTGGCCAGGGATCAGGCGTTTCATGCCACCTTAGCGTACCTTCGTCATAGTTCGTCTCGAGTACATAAGTTCCGACAACACCATTGATGTCCACAATATCGCTGACCATGTTATACCCGTCCCACGCCAATGCAATTCCAGGGTCGCCGGGATTGATACCGTCGCGAATGTGCTGGCGCCCGTCCGGCGCCAGACCGAAACTCTGCCCGTCAATTTCGATATCCGTACGGGTGCGCCAAGCCATCGATACGGTCACCGCAGCTCCCGATGTGTTCATGCCGGCCTTGAGGGAAGCCGTCGAGCCCAAATAGGCGCCGGGGATATCGATGCCCGTTACGGTTGATGAGACAGTGTTGTACAATCCGTTATTGGCGATGTTAAACGTGTCGGGCGTTCCAAAGGTATACTGGTCCGTACCGCCGCTGTTGTGGGCGATCGCCCCGGAGGCCGATGTCGCAGACAGCACGAGGGCGCAGAACGACAGCGCAATGATAAACAGGGAGTGTTCAGGTGACTTCATGATGTTCTTCCTCTTATTAAAGTTTGTACAGGCTCAATATCTTCAACGTCGACAGGCTCAGTATCTTCGTTGAAAGGCTCGAATGAATAATACGCACGAATAGACCGATCTCAAAGAAGAAAATATTAATTGTGGTATGTTTTTTCCCTGTTCACTGCGGTGGTTCGCGGGCCTGTGAGGAGTTCTGTCTTTGCGGGCATGCACAAAAAAAAGTGCAACCCCCTGCAATAGCAGAGGGTTGCACAGGATGACCCCACGGAGACTCGAACAGGGGGACGTAACGAGCGGTAATTCCAAGGGTTTAGGGGAATCGACAGAATCAGGCGGTGCAGAATCCGGTGCAGATAAGCTGACTTCCGGGGATTACGGCCCCGATCTGCAGCGGGTGATCGACGTGTGGCCGACGCTGCCCGAGACAATGCGGCAGCACATTCTGGCCATGGTCGAAGCCTCACAGGTCAAGAACTAGCGCACCGAGCCGGTGGCAGACCTCCGCCCGCCTTGACAATGCCACCGCACGACCGGCAGGCCCGCTCCACTTCGTTGTCCGGCCAACTGTCCAAAAGAGAAAACCCGTAAGAAAAGCTACCCGGAGAAAACGAGAGGATTATCGCATATCTGGACTGCATCCCGGCGGGCCAGCTGGATGGGTGAGAGCGGCGAAGGTCGCTGAGACGCTCACCTAACCACCCACGGGTGAATCTGGAGTCACTTTGTGCTTGGGTTCAAAGTAGATGCCCGGCACACAAGCAATCGGGCAGACTCATTCCTTTGAGTCTGCCCGGGATTGATAATCCGCGTGGTCTTGCCGTCGGTTGTGCGAACCCGGCGACCGGGTATGTTGGGCTTGGCGGCTACGGCTGACAATCACGTTAGTGAATCCGTCGGAGCCACGAGCTCCGCACCATCAAGCCATCAGGAGAGACCTTTTTACATTAGCAGATTACCAGTTTTTCTTATTGTCCATAGTTGTCTATTACGCCCTCCGCCGTCGCCTGCGGAGAATCAAGAGTCCGCCGATCGCCAGCAGGCTCATCGTCGCCGGTT
>CAZSLS010000002.1:0-109960 GCA_964607575.1 uncultured Planctomycetaceae bacterium
TTTGTCGGGGCCGGTCCGAGGATCGCCGCGAATCCGGGCATCCTGCCGTCAACCAATTGGATACCCAGTTCGCGTAAGATCGTGTCGGTGATGAACCCGGTGAACCCGTCCTCGATGGTCTCCTCATTGAGGTAGCGGATTGCGCAGGTGACCTCCATCGACAGCAGCGTCGCGACGCCGGCGTCCAGACCGTCGCCGAGGTAAGGCAGCCAGAGCTCGCCTTCAGGGGGTGTGGCCATCAGTTCCTGGCAGTGGGCTACAACTTCCTTGAGTTGTCCGAGCTTGGTGACCTCGAGCCCCATCAGGGCGTGGATCATCGGAAGCTGGAACGCTGTACCGGGGAACTCGATTGTCTGGTCTTCACCCTTGGCCTCGAGCGCCTCGGCGAGCTTCGCAACGGCCTCGTCAACAAAGCCTTGCGCTCCACGTATAACTGCGGAAATAACCTCTCGCGACATAACAGTTTCTCCTGCTGATTTCGGTTAGTTCTTCTTATTGGCGCCTCTGCCCTGGTTGCACGTTACGAGGTCTCGGCGGCGACTTCGGCTTCCATGCCTTCTTTATAAGGCACGGAGTACATCGGCCCGGACAAGTGCAATGCCTCGCGCTGGGCGTCGATGTGATCGATCATCAGATGGGCGGCCTTGATCGGGTCGGACTCGAATGCGAATTTCCCGCCGAAATCTGCGGCGATACCCTTGGTGAGGTATTCTTCAAGCCCCGGCGCCCCGGAGACCGGCAATGGCTCGCCGAGAACGGTGAAGGCTCCAGACGCCACGGCGTAGAAGCCGATGGCGATGGCTTTTTCGCTCATCCATTCCGGTGCGGCGGCGGCTATGGGCAGTCCGGCGAAATCGTCGCCGAGCCCGCCTTCCTTAACGATATTGCCGAGGATCACGAGGATCCTGCTGATGTCGACGCAGGCGCCCAGGTGCAGCACGGGCGGGATTCCGACCGCGTCGCAGACTTCCCTGATACCCTCGCCGGCGTATTCGGCGGCCGATTCGGGGCATAGCAGGCCTGCCTTGGCGTCGGCGATGGCGGTGCATCCGGTGGTGGCCACCAGCACGTCGTTGGCCAGCAGTTCGCGGGTCATCGCCACGTGCCCGGCGTCCTGTTGATATCGCGGGTTGTTGCATCCGACGACCGCCGCCACTCCGCGCAGACGCCCGGTCATAATCGCGTCATTCAGAGGGCGGTAACTGGGACGATATCGTCCGCCAAGTGCGGTGAAGATGTTCTCGGCGGTGAAACCGGCCACCAGCGGGCTGGAGACGTCGGGAATCTTGACCTTTGCAGTGTCCCGATTCTCGAAGTTCTCGATCGATTCTCTGATAATAGCCTTGGCGTTGTCCAGCGCGTTGGCTTCATCGAGCTCCATGTGCTGGGCCTTCGGGAATTTGGCCTTGTGCGACGTGCTGATCAGCTTGGTGTGGAACTTCTCAGCTATCGTCCCGACCGCCGGCATGACGCACTGGATGTCGACGATCATCGCGTCGACGGCGCCTGTCGATATCGCCAGTTCCTGCTGCAGGAAGTTGCCCGCGACCGGAATACCGTGTCGCATCAGGATCTCATTTGCGGTGCAGCATATTCCGCTGAGCTGGATGCCTTCGGCGCCCTTGGACTTTGCCAGTTCGAGCAGCTCAGGTTCGTGCGAAGCGGCCACCAGCATCTCAGAGAGAATCGGCTCGTGTCCGTGGACCACGATGTTAACCTTCTTGGGATCGATCACGCCCAGATTACTCCTGGACTTCAGCCATGCCGGGCTCTGGAAAATGATGTCCTGAAGTTCGGTGGCGATCATGGACCCGCCCCATCCGTCGCCCAATGCCGCCCGGATTCCCGACAGTATCAGGTTCCTGGCGTCCGAGTCGCCGCCCACGTGCGTGCTGTGCAGCAGAGTAACCACTTCGCGGTCGATGCCCTTGGGTATCACGCCGGCTTCGCGCCACCTTGCCTGTTGGGCCTCGGGAGCCCGCGAGATGAACTTCAACTGGCCGAACTGTTGGCCGAACTGCGACAGGGCCGCCTCAGCCACCGCGTGGCCGATCTCCTTGACGCTCTTGCCCGCAGTGTCGATTTCCCATTCAGCGGCCAGGCGTGCAAGCTTTGCCGGGTCTTTAACCTGGTAGTCGCTTTCTCCTTCTGCTGTGGCGTGGAACATTGCCGTCGCTACGTCTCTTGCATGGTCCGAGTGTGCCGAGGAGCCGGTGGCGATCATTCGCACCAGGTTCCTCGCCGCGATCACGTCGGCCGTCGCACCACAGATGCCTTCGGTGGCGCCCTTGCCGGTCAAGCTGATGCGGCAGGGGCCCATCGAACAGTTCTTGCAACAGATGCCCTTAATGCCGAAAAGGCACTGGGGCTGCATCGCCTCGTAACGATCCCATACTGTCGTCAGGCCTTCGGCCTTGGTGTGCTCGAGCATCTCGATCGATGCAGGGTCTATACTACGTTCTTCTGAAGTCTTTGGAGTTTTCAATTTTTCACCTCTCGAGTGTTTCTTCGGGCCGCACCGCGGGAAGCTATCGGACAGACCGACTTGCGCCTAAAAGTACGCCGATACCAAAACCACCGCAAAACACGTTGACCCGATGTTCTTGGTAGGAATAAACAGCCCATGGAATTCTACATAGTCCCCCCATATCTTTCAAGGAATCCTTTTTAGACTTTTTCTAACGCGATTACTGGAGCCTCAGGTGCTACAGTGCTATAGTTCCGACGGTCCCATAACATTGTAGTCAGCGCCTCTGTATTCTTGTTGGAGAGAGTTATATGAAAATTGCGATTTCAGGAAAGGGCGGGGTCGGCAAGACGACCCTGTCAGCCATGTTGTCAGGAGTACTTGCTCTGGAAGATCGGCGCGTCATTGCGATCGACGCCGACCCGGATGCGAATCTCGCTTCGGCCCTCGGCGTGGGTGACGAGACGCAAGTTGTCCCGCTGGCGGAGATGCACGATATGATCTCCGAGCGCACCGGGGCCGCCGACGAACCGGGAGGATACTTTCAGTTGAATCCCAAGGTCGACGACATACCCGACGAATACGCACTCAAGATCGGTAACATCCGTATGCTGGCGCTTGGAGGAGTATCCCAGGGTGGCGGGGGGTGCATATGTCCCGCCACCGCTATCGTCAAGGCGCTGCTGGTACACCTGATCATCGGGCGGGACGATATCCTTATAATGGATATGGAAGCCGGTCTCGAACACCTCGGCCGCGCCACCGCACAATCGATGGACGCGCTCGTTGTCGTCGTCAACCCCGACCGCTGGAGCGTTCAGACGGCCGTTCGAGTAAGAGACCTCGCCGGCGATCTGGGCATGAAAAAGGTCTTCGCGGTAGTAAACCGCCTGGGAATCGCCGGGCAGGACGCCGGAGGAGAAGTACAGGAGAAACTCGAACAAATCCAGACCGCGCTGGGCGACGTCCCGCTGATAGGCTCCCTGCCAATGGACCCCCGCCTCGGCGAAGGCGCCTTGAAGATCGCCCCGGACGGCGCGATCGCCCCGACCGAAGCGCTAACCGCACACACCGGCGCCATCGAGAGCATTATCGCGGAGGTGAGAAGCAGAGTATAATCCCGATAGTAACCGGCTACCCATCAATATGCGGGTAAAGGGGAGAAACGCTATCGGAACAATGTCGGTTACTATGGAGCGTGCCGGATGAAAAGATTACCTCGATATCAGTTGTGGCGGATAGCGATTGCGGTGTTTCTTGCGGTGTGGTGCAGCTTTGCCCATGCGGCGCCTTCGGGGAGGGCTGTCCTTCAGTGGGGCAACTGGTATACGATTGGACCGTTCGACAATAAGGACGGCGGCGGTTTTTCAAAGGTGTATCCTCCCGAACAGGGGGTGGATTTCAAAGCTTCATGCAAAGGCAAGGACGGAAAATCTCTGTCGTGGAAGCTCCGGACGGGCTTCAAGGACGGTAAGGTTATTGACCTTCTCCCCCACTTCACGCCTAACCTCAACATCACCGTCTATCTTGCCCGCCGCGTCACCGCGTCCCGGGCATGCGAAGTGGAAGTGGAGATGGGCAGTGACGACACCATCACCATGTGGGTTAACGGAAAGCAATACCTAGCCAAGAATGTGGCCCGACCGTGTCGGCTGGGAGATGAGTATGTCCGCGTCCCCCTGAAGAAAGGGGACAATACGCTTCTGCTGAAGATCTGTCAGGGGAAGCTGTGGTTCGGTTTCGCGTTCAAGGTCCTTGGCGTTGACCTGCCGGATAGTGAGGGGGAGATACCGTCGCAATTCAGGATGCTGGAGATGATCCGCAGCGGTAGGCGCAAGTCCAGCCGGTTCGCCACGCCGGAACTGACGCACCGCACCGAGTCGCTGATACGCAAGACAGACCGCGGGCCTGTGGACATTGTCCTGCGCCGGACCGCGGCGCTGTTGAAGGACATCCGGAAGATGAAAGGCGCAGCGGACCTGTCGGCAGAGGCCGGGGCGCTTGCGAAACTGCAAGCCGAGAACAAACGCGTCGAGGCGAGCGATATCGAGGCCCGGGCCGAACTGCACCAGAAGTGTTGCGAGCTCCGCCGCCGCATCGCTTTCGCCAACCCGCTCCTGAATTTCGACAAGATCCTGTTCATCAAGCACAAAAAGAACAGGAACGGCGAGCTTGCCGGCGATCACATGGCCGGTCAATACTACGGTATACACGCGACCGGGGGCGAAGGATTGTTCGTCCTGGACAACGCCTTCGGGCCCAAGCCTGCGGCTAGAGACCTGCTGAAGGACGCCAAGTGCGGGAACGGACGTTTCTCGGGCGCCAAGCTGCCTGACGGGGCCTACCTTTCTCCGGACCTCTCGTTTGACGGCAAGAAGGTTCTCTTCGCGTACACCGAAGCGGAAGGTTATCGACCCAAGGCCAAGGCCCGCGAGGACGCCAAAGGTCTCTACAGTTACAGCGGGCTCAAATGCTCCTTCACGGAGAAAAACTGCTGGCACATCTTCTCCGTCAGCGCCGACGGGACTAACCTCCGCAACGTCACCGACGGTCCGTGGAACGACTTCGATCCCTGCTGGATGCCGAATGGCAAGATCGCTTTCATCTCCGACCGAAGAGGCGGATTCGGGCGCTGCCACTGCAGCGCCAACGGCGGCGCACCCTGGTACACTTACACCTTGCACGCGGTGAACGCCGACGGCGGGGGCATGGCGCGGTTGAGTCATCATGAAACCTGTGAGTGGCAGCCCAGTATCACACACGAGGGATTGATCGTATACACCCGTTGGGACTACGTGGACCGCGGATTCTTCCAGGCCCATCATCCATGGACGACCACCCCCGACGGGCGTAACGCTCTGGCGCTGCATGGGAACTACCCCAAGAACTGGAAAGATCGACCCTGTATGGAGATGGACATCCGCAGCATTCCAGGTTCCAAGCGGCTTGTCTCGGTGGCCGCGGCGCATCACGGCCAGACCTATGGGTCGATCGTACTGGTCGATCCCCGCGTCGAGGACGATGACGCGATGGCGCCGGTCCGCCTGGTCACGCCCGAGGAGCGGTTTCCCGAATCGGAATACGGTTACTTCTGCCGGGAAGCGGCGTATGGAACGCCCTGGCCGCTCAGCGAAGATTATTACCTCTGCGTGTACGGTTATTCCCAGCGCCGCCGGAAGGACAAGAGCGTCGAGAATTACGGGATATATCTGCTGGACAGCTTCGGGAACAAGGAGTTGCTCTACCGGGACCCCAAGATCGCCTGCCTGAGCCCTATCCCCCTGAGGGCTCGTCCGACCCCCCCGGTGATTCCCGACCAGGTCAAGCCGTATCCCGTCGACCCCAATCAGCAGCGCCTCAACATGGATCGCCCGGCGCTTATGGCCGACGCAGTCGCCCGGGAACTGAAACATCAGCGGGGCGTGGACCGGACTCCAGGGATCGTCTCGATCGCCAATGTGTACCAGACGCGTCGCACTTGGCCCAAGGACACTCGCATCACCGCGCTGCGGATCGTCCAGATCCTGCCCAAGAGCGCCCCCGGGAGGGATAATCCGAAGATCGGTTACAGCACCGAGAAGAACGCTCGGTCGGTTCTCGGGACCGTACCGGTGGAAAAAGACGGCAGCATTCACTTCAAACTCCCCCCGTACATACCCGTCTATTTTCAGGCGCTGAACGAACAGGGCATGGCGGTGCAGTCCATGCGGTCGATTATCTACGTCGCGCCGAAAGAGAAACTCTCGTGCCTTGGCTGTCATGAGAAGAGACTGGCGGCGCCGCCGACGGTCAAGAAGCCCCTCCTGGCGATGCAGAGAGTACCTTCGACCATCAAGCCGGAGCCCGACGGGTCCAATCCGTTTAATTTCGTGCGACTGGTCCAACCGGTTCTCAGCGCCAAGTGCGCCGGCTGCCATGCAAAGAAGATCAAGGAGAAGAAGAAGGCTCCGGCGCTGACCGGCAAGAACCCGGACAATCGCGGCTGGCCCGAATCCTATCGCAATCTCAAGAAATACGCCTTCTACTACAACTCCGGGAGTTTTGTCGAGTCCAAGACGTATCCGGGCAAGTTCGGCGCACTAGCCTCGCCCTTGTACAAGCACCTCAAGAAGGGACATCACAAGGTGAAATTGACGCCGGCGGAGCTGCGCCGCATCACCCTGTGGCTGGACTGCAACTCCGACTTCTACGGAACCTACGAAAAACTCCCGGACCAGGCGCTCGGTAAGATCATCAGGCCGATTCTGAAATGAACGAAGTACTTGATATAGCGGGCGGTCAGCGGGGATACTGGGACCGGAAAGATAACCAAAGGAGTTGCAGATGAAGAGAGGACAAACATCCCTGTCGGTCGTGATTCTTGGTCTTCTCGGCGGGATACTGACCGCCGGGGCGCTGGCCGCCGACGCTCCGTCGCGGGCGGCCTCCCGACCGGCGGGAATCGCCAACACGTGGTCCGGCGTAGAGCGGATCGTGGCGATCGCTGACGTGCATGGCGATTTCGGGCAGTTTGTCAAGGCACTGACCGCCGCCGGCGTCATCGACGCCAAGGCCAACTGGACCGGCGGTAAGACGCACCTGGTGCAGACCGGCGACATCCTCGACCGCGGGGGCGATTCAAAGAAGGCCATGGACCTGCTGATGAAGCTCGAACCGCAGGCGATCAAAGCCGGCGGACGCGTCCACGCCCTGCTGGGCAACCACGAACTGATGGTGATGACCAACGACCTGCGCTACGTCCACCCCGGCGAGTACAAGGCGTTCGGCGGGAAACCCGGGTTTGCACGGGCGATGAGCAAGAGCGGGAAGTACGGTAAATGGATGAGGGGGCACAACGCGGTGATCAAGATCAACGACGTGCTTTTCATGCACGGCGGGCTCAACCAGCAATGGATGAAGCTCTCGCTGGACCGGATAAACGCCGACATTCGCAAGGCCCTGCACACCGGACCGTACCGCGGCGGGCTGCTGGGAAGCAGCGGACCGATGTGGTATCGCGGATGGGCCGTCGCGGACGTCGCCGCCGTCGCGGCGCAGTGCGACCCGGTGTTCAAGAAGTACGGCGTGAAGCACGCAGTCATCGGACACACGCCGCGCCGCAGTATCACGCCCCTGGGCCAAGGGCGGGTAATCGCTGCCGACACGGGAATGTGCGCCTACTACGGCGGTCAGCCCGCCGCGCTGGTCATCGAGAAACACCGCTACCTCGCCGTCTACCCCGGTCGCAAACCCGTCGCCCTCAAAGTCGACTACAAGCAGCCCACCAACACCCCCGCCCGCAAGGCCGGTTGAGACCAATTCAGCGGGGTCGTCGTCCGCCCTCGAGCCTGCGTGACTACGCGGGCGACTTGCGGCGCACTATCATACGAAAGATCAGCAGGGCGATGAACGCGACGAGTGGGCCTCCGATGAGGCCCTTCCACATCCCGCCTCGCGTGAAACCGGCAACGCGTCTGCATGCGTCCTGTCGAATAGTGTTGAGGAATCCGGTAAACAGCGCGGCCACAGGCTTGGCCTTGGGGTACTTCTCGAGATACGCCTTACTGTTGCCCTCGAAGATCACGATCGCCAGCAGGCGCGGGTCTATACCGTGCAACTCTTCCTGCAGTTTCTCAAGCAGTTTCTCGCGGATCTGATCGCGGGCGATGCTCACGAGCCATTGGGGGGAGATATCTTTAGTCTGTTCATCGAGCACCTTGTCGATGAGCGACAGAAAGTCCTCCATCACCAGGTCCGCCATAGCGTCCGACTGCGCCACGATCTCCTGCAGTTCCTCGGGCGTCTCCTTGCCGGTGAGTTCGAAATCCGCCGCGTGCAGCACATTTGCCTGCATAACGCTGACGATCAGCCCGTCTACGGCCCGCTTGCTCAATATCTGGTGTTTGATCCCCCGCTCGAGTCCGAACCACCCCCCACCGTAGGCCCCGCCGACAGCGAACGTCAGGGCGAAGACGAATCCCCATACCCAGCGGAATCGCCCCGGGGCATCGGGAGCAACGTCGAACAGACCGCGCCGGTGCAGGAAGGCGTACACCAGCAGCCCGAGAATCAATCCTGCAACGCCGAAGCCTATCGCCCATAGAACCACCGAAACGCTCACCCAGAAGATCGCGCCGAGAACATCCGCCCAGTGCTTCTCAAACAGAATCTTCAGATTGCGGGTAATCAGGTCCGAGGTACTCTCGGCGTTCCGCGTTTCCGCCGGACGGCTGGCGGTCGCCGGTTCGGCGGGGCGAGATGCGGACTGACCCGAAGCGACCGCCGGCCAGACAGCGACACTGAATATGAGAGACGCGAGGATACACTTGCCTTTACACATATTCGTCACCCGTTGGCTCTGTTTAACTGAGATACCCGAACTCACACCGCATCGCATGTTACGTCGGCGGCCCGGCGGCCGCAATGCTTAATCTATTGTTTCATCATCTGTTTCGAAACTGGTGGCGTGACTTTGCGCTTACCGGTTATATTCGCACGGTCGCGACGTTCTATCTGTTGATGGGTAACAACGACCGGATACGGAAACGGGAGATACAATCATGGGTGATTTGACAAGAGGTGAGTCTGCAGGCATTCGGGCGGGATTGTTGATTTCGACGGCGGTTGCGGCGGTGATGGTCCATCTGGTGTTCGCACGGGCCGCGGCTCCGAAGACTGAACCGGCGGGCGAGAAGGCGCCGACGTATCTCTCCCCTATCGCGATGGTCGCCGACAGTGCAGGCAAGACGATCTATATCGCCGAAGCGACGGCCGGGCAGGTGGCGGTGTTCGACGTTGCAACCCGGAAGGTCACCGCGAATATCGCCGTCGGTCCTCCGGTCAGCGGTGTGGCGATCTCGACCGATAGGACAAAGCTGTATATCACCGCCGGCGCCGCCAAAGGCCATCTCTGCATAGTAGACATCAAGAGCAAAAAGGTGCTCGCACGGATACCCGTAGGACACACGCCGATGTCGCCTGTGGTCACCCGCAATGGAGATACTGTGTATGTCTGCAATCGATTCGACAACACCATCGGCGTGGTGGATATCGCCGAGGGCAGGCTGGCCAATACGATCGGTGTCCCCCGCCAACCAGTCAGCGTCGACCTGGCGAAGGACGATTCGGTGCTGCTCGTGGCGAACCACCTCCCGGTTGGTCCGAGCAACGTGGACTACGTTGCCGCTGAGGTAACGATCATACCTACTACCGCCGGGCAGGACATCTCGACTATCAAACTCCCCAACGGCTCGACGAGTCTCCGGTCGGTGCGCGTCTCTCCCGACGGCAAGTACGCGGCGCTAACCCACACGCTGGCCAGGGCCCGCCTTCCCATTACTGATCTTGAGCGGGGATGGAAGAACACCAATGCCCTGAGCATCATCGACGTTCCAGGCCGCAAGCTGATCAACACCGTCCTGACCGACGACGTCGACCTCGGCGCAGCCAATTCGTGGGCCCTCGCATGGTCGCAGGATAGCAAGACCCTGTGCGTAACCCACGCCGGTTCGCACGACATCAGCGCGATCGACATGCCCGACCTACTGGCCAAGTTCGGCAAGGCCGTCGCCGAAAAGAAAAACGCGGATGTGCATAACGATCTGTCGTTCCTGATCGGCTTGCGAAGACGTATGAAATTGGCCGGCAAGGGGCCCCGCTGCATAACAATCGTCGGCGACAAAGCGTTTGTCGGCGAGTACTTCACCGACAGCCTCAGCGTGCTGGACATCTCGCCCAAAGTCAAACCGAAGGCCAAACCGAAAGTCGAGTCGGTCGCCCTGGGACCCAAGGTCGCCATGACCACGATCAGGCACGGCGAGATGCTGTTCAACGATGCAAGTATCAGCTTTCAGCAATGGCATAGCTGCGCCACCTGCCACCCGGACGGGAGATCCGACGGAATAAACTGGGATCTCATGAACGACGGAATGGGCAATCCCAAGAACACCAAGTCGCTGCTCTGGGCGCACAAGACCCCGCCGTCGATGCTCAGAGGCGTCAGGGCCGACGCCAAGGTCGCCGTCCGGGCGAAAATACGGTTCGTCCTGTTCTCCGTACAGCCCGAGAAGAACGCCCTGGCGATCTACGCGTATCTCAAGTCGCTCAAGCCCGAGCCAAGCCCGTTTCTGGTAAATGGCAAACTAAGCCCGGCCGCACGGCGAGGCGAGAAGCTGTTCAAAACCGCCAAGTGCGCCTCGTGTCACAGCGGCAAGTTGTTCACTGACCTTAAAAAATACGACGTCGGAACAGGTAAGGCCAGCGAAGCCAGGAAGAAGTTCGACACCCCCACGCTCATCGAAATCTGGCGGACCGCGCCGTATCTGTACAAAGGTCAGGCCCTGACCATACTCGACGTCCTGTCGAAGAAGCACAATCCCAAGGACCAGCACGGTAAGACATCGAAGCTGACAAAGAAAGAGTCGACCGACCTGGCGGAATATGTGATGTCGCTATAGAAAGAGGAAATGGATCATGGGTAATTTAGCAACGGGCAAATCCGCGGGCGCCGGCTTGCTGACGCTGGCGGCGGTTGGGGCGGTCCTGGTCCATATGGCGATGGCTCCCGCCGCCAAACCCGACAAGCCCGCCCCACCGAAATATCTCTCCCCGACCGCAATGGTCGCCGACAAGGCGGGCAAAACGATCTACATCGCCCAAGCGACTGCCGGCCAGATCGCGGTGTTCGACGTTGCAACGCGAAAGGTCACCGCGAATATCGCCATCGGTCCTCCGGTCAGCGGTGTGGCGATCTCGCTGGACGGAACCAAACTGTACGTCACCGCGGGCGGCGCCGCGGGCCGACTCTGCATAGTGGACATCAAGAACAAAAAGGTACTCGCACGGATACCCGTAGGACACACGCCGATGTCGCCTGTGGTCACCCGCAATGGAGATACTGTGTATGTCTGCAATCGATTCGACAACACCATCGGCGTGGTGGATATCGCCGAGGGCAGGCTGGCCAATACGATCGGTGTCCCCCGCCAACCAGTCAGCGTCGACCTGGCGAAGGATGGTTCGGTGCTGCTCGTGGCGAACCACCTTCCGTCCGGTCCGGGCGCGGAGAAGTACGTAGCCGCGGAAGTCAGCATAATCCCCACGACAGCCGGGCGGGATATTTCGACTGTCAAACTCCCCAACGGCTCAACGAATCTCCGCTCGGTGCGGATCTCTCCGGACGGCAAGTACGCGGTGCTCACCCACATTCTGGCTCGATTCCGTATGCCCACCACTCAGCTCGAACGAGGCCATGTGAATACCAATGCAATCACGCTGATTGACGTCGGCAAGAGGGCTTGGATGAACACATTCCTGCTGGACGACATCGATCACGGAGCGGCCAATCCGTGGGCGACGGCATGGTCCGACGACGGCGCGACACTCTGCATCACGCACGCCGGAACACACGAAGTCAGTGTGATCGATTTTCGGGACATGATGGCCAAACTTGGCAAGGCCATCGCCGAAAAGAAAGACGAATACGTGCAGCACGACCTTTCATTCCTCGTCGGCGTGCGAAGGCGCCTGAAACTCCCGGGCAAGGGACCACGCTGCATGACGATAATCGGAAAGAAAGCATACGTCGGGGAATACTTCAGCGACAGCATCAGCATTCTGGACATCTCACCGGATTCCCGCCCGGTCGCCAAGGCGATCCCGCTTGGACCGACGCAGAAGATGACCATCGTCCGAAACGGCGAGATGTTATTCAATGACGCGGCGCTCTGTTTCCAGATGTGGCATTGTTGCGCCACTTGCCATCCGGACGGCAGGATGTGCGGGCTGAGCTGGGACCTCATGAACGACGGGTTGGGCAATCCCAAGAGCACCAAGTCGCTGCTCTTGTCACACAAGACGCCGCCCTCGATGATCACCGGAGTCAGGGCCAGCGCCAAGGTCAGCATTCGGTCAAAGATACGATTCCTGCAGTTCGCCGTTCGACCGGAAAATGACGTGATCGCGATGTATGAGTATCTCAAGACGCTCAAGCCGACTCCGAGCCCGCGGTTGGTCAACGGAAAACTAAGCCCGTCCGCGCGACGAGGTGCTAAGCTGTTCAAAACCGCGGGGTGCGCCTCCTGCCACAGCGGAGCCCTTTTCACCGACATGAAGAAGCACAACATCGGGACGGGCGCTGGCGGGGAGGTGAATAACAAAACGGAATACGACACGCCGACGCTGATTGAAGTCTGGCGGACGGCGCCGTACCTGTCTCGCGGCCAGGCCCTGACCATACTCGACGTCCTGTCGAAGAAGCACAATCCCAAGGACCGGCACGGCAAGACATCGAAGCTGACAAAGAAAGAATTGACCGACCTGGCGGAATATGTGATGTCGCTATAGAAAGAGGAAATGCGATCGTGGGCAATTCCGCAACAGTAGTCGAACAGTAGTCGGGGGCAGCCCTGAAGGGCCGTCGATTCACTCTCTGGCACACCCGGAGGCGACTGTCTTGATTATGCCGACCAATTGTGATTTGTGATTGGCGCCTTTGCAAACTTTCATGCCAGTCGCGCGGCATGCCCGGCTTTGAAATCAATGTTGGTGCTGAGCATGTATTCCAGCGTTCGGTTATGACGCATTCCTCGGGCCAGTCCGTAGAAGATTACCCCGGCGACGATGTGCGGGTGGATCGGGGGGCTGTCCGACTACCTATGACCCCGACACGTGTGTCGATTCGATCCTGTATCCTCGTTCGACATTACCATTCCTATTTGAGGTTCTCAACGAGAGTCGAATACCGCTGCAGATTATCGATATCGATCTTAACGCCGAACCCATCTCCCCGCAGCGACTTGAGCCTGCCGCCATAACCGAATCGGATTGAGGGTCGCGTCAGGTCCTCGCGCAAGAGAAGACGACCGTAGTTGCCCTCGACGAACCTCGGTTGCGGACTCGTCTCGAGCAGACGCCTCTGTACGGCCGAGAGTATACCGCTCTCGCCCACCATGCATCCGTTGCTGACGGTCACGCCATTTTCCGCGGCCAGGGCAAGCAACCGGCGCGTGCGTTCGAGCCCACCGTTCTTGCTGATGCGCACGTTCCACCACATCCTCTTCGGGTCGGCAAGGTATAGGCGGGCTTGTTCCTCGGTGATCAGCGATTCATCCGCCATCAGAGGAAGCGTGCATCGCCCGGCGAGGTCAAACAACTCTTCAGCGGGAATGAATGTCGGCTGTTCCACAACACAGACACCGTAAGGCTCTATCTCTTTGATGCGTTGCGGCGTCGTCTCGGCGTCCCACCCGCCGTTGACGTCCACGCGGAGCGACGCCTTGCCTCGACGGATACCCTTGCCCAGCTTGCGTTGACATATGCGAAGGTTCTCGGTGTCTATCTCATCGCCGAAGCCCAGCTTCAGTTTGAAGTCGCGCAGACCGATGAGATGCATCAGGCGCAATCGACAGGCCGTCTTGGAAGGATCGACGGAGCCCAGAACGCCGGAGACGCGCGCTGTGATCTTACGGCGGTTAGCGGGAGGGGCCTGCGTCCACCAGATCGCCAGTTCCACCGCACACGCCGCGGCGTTCATGCAGCGACCGTCAATGTCCGCCGCGGAGACGTCGACCGCGCCGGGATCGGACAGGTCCTGCTCCCGAACGGCGGGCCAGACCCTGTCTCTAATATCGACGATCGCCGACTCGAACGTTTCGCCTGTCACGTAATCTCGCGGAAGCGTCTCGCCCCACCCGACTCGGCCGTCGGACAGTTCGAGCCGGACGACGATTGTCCTGGCCACATCGCGGGAGGCCGCGGCGTGCTCGAAACTCCGCATAGGGATCCGAGTCTCGTAGATAGAGAGTTGTCTCGCCGTAACGGCCATGTCCTTAACTCCTCGAATCGGGCAGCGTCTCAGGCCATGAGGCTCACTTCGGAGTCTTTGGCTTGGTGGCGCCGAACTCCTCAGCAGGATCCAGCATCAACGGTTTCTTGAGCCATTTCTTGCCATCGACCTCAACCATGAATAGCCCCGCTTGCAACAACACCATCGCAAACATCCCGAGGGCGAACCACAGCAGTTTTTTTCGTTTGTTCATGTTCATGTAAAGGGCGAAGTAATTGTGTAGCGCTGGACGGAGCAATAGTGTAGCGCTTGTGGGTATGAATACCCCAGACCGCCTGGGGCGTCAAGTTTCTGTTCTATCTAATCATTTCTCTTTCCTCGCTTTCCGCTGTCCGGCTGTGGAGGGCGGATCGCAGCGGAACCCGGAACGGCCGGACAGCAGCGCCGAGGGCCCGAGGAGAGCCCTGCCCCTAAACAGGTGAAGATGCGATTACCCTTGCGGCGCGGGCGATGCGGCTTGCACCTCGATACCGCGGGGAGTATCCTTCTCTTTCCCGGACTGAAAGGAAACAGCTATGGTGAAGCGGTGGAGCATATGGGTGTTACTGTTGAACTGTGCGATTGCCTCCGGCGGACAGGGCGATGCGCTTAAGTGGGATTCCCTTCCGCCCCTTCCGCCCGCTGCGCGGATGAAGGTCCAGCCCGGACTGGCTGGAGCGTTCGGCGGCGTGCACAACGATGCATTGATCCTCGCAGGCGGGGCGAATTTCCCCGACGGTCTGCCCTGGGTCAAGCTGCCCGACGGATCGAGCCCGAAGAAGATCTACCATACCGATATCTACGTCCTGCTGAAGACCGGCGACAAGTACGCATGGGTGACTTCCGACGTCAAACTGCCCAGAGGCTACAGCTACGGTGTTTCGATTACGACCGATGATGGGCTGCTTTGCATCGGAGGTGAGTGGCGGGAATATGGCGCCGGCGGCGTCAAGAAGTTCAAATCCGACAAGGTGTTTTTGATCAGACATCTGGGAAAAGGCAAAGTTGAAATACAGGACGACCTACCGGCCCTGCCGGAAGCCTGCTCTGCCATGGCCGGTGCGAAAGTGGGCAACACCATCTATATAGCAGGCGGTTCCAACGGTCAGACGGAAACGAAGAACTTCTGGAGTCTCGATCTGTCCGGATCGGTATGGAAGAAGCTAGACCCTTGGGGCGGGGCTCCTCGTTCGCATCTGGTGGCGGCGGCCGCGAGCAACGGGAGGAAGAACTGCTTCTACATATTCAGCGGACGCTACAACGATCCGGCAAAGGGTTGGGTGTTCCTCAAAGACAGTTGGATGTACGACGGGGCGAAATGGACGCGGGTTGCCGACGTCGGTACGAACCTGCAGGACAAGACGGGAATCTGCGTGATGGCGGCATCGGGGATCAAGACAGGAGCCAACCATATCGCAATCTTTGGCGGCGCCGATGGCAAGCTCTTTCTGGAAGTCGAGCAGGAGCTGCCCCGCCAGATCAAAACCCTTAGCGATGCGGGCAAGAACGAAGAAGCCGACGCGCTGGTTAAAAAGAAGAACGATCTCTACACGAACCATCCCGGTTTTTCCCGCGATATTCTGGCGTATCACACCGTCACCAACACGTGGCGATCGATAGGCAAGCTCCCCGAGTCCCAAGTCGCCGGCCTGACCGCCGGTTCACACGTAACAACGACTGCGGTCAAGTGGGATAAAGACATAATCATCCCCAGCGGCGAGGTTCGCCCCGCCGTCAGGTCGCCGAATATATGGATCGCCTCTCCCGGGGAGAGCTACAGCTTCGGGATGCTTAATTACGTGGTCCTGATTGCCTACCTGCTGGCGCTGGTGGCGATGGGATACTACTTCTCCAGACGCGAGAACACCACCGACGACTTCTTCAAAGCGGGCGGGCGCATTCCGTGGTGGGCGGCGGGATTGAGCATCTTCGGTACGCAGCTCAGTGCGATAACATTCATGGCGATCCCGGCCAGCAGTTTCGGCTCGGACTGGCGCATGTTCATATTGAACATGACGATCATCATGGTCGCACCACTGGTGGTCTTCATCTTCCTGCCGTTTTACCGCCGCCTGAACGTGACGACCGCCTACGAGTTCATCGAGAAACGCTTCAACCTGTCCACGCGCCTGCTGGCCAGCGGTTTGTTCATGGTGTTCCAACTCGCAAGGATCGGAATCGTGCTGTACCTCCCCTCGATCGCACTGTCGGTGGTCACCGGCGTGGACATCAAGATATGCATAACCGTAATGGCCGTCCTTTCGATCGCATACACCGTCATGGGCGGTATCGAGGCGGTTATCTGGACCGACGTCATTCAGGTCTTCGTGCTGCTGGGCGGAGCGCTGCTGGTGCTTTGCATGATTCCGCTGTCATTTACCGGTGGTTGGAATTCGATGGTCGACGTGGCCGAATCGGGCGACAAGCTGCGATTGCTCGACTTCCATTTCAGTTGGAAGAGTCCGACGTTCTGGATTCTCGTCTTCGGCGGCGTTGGCGCCAACATTTATAGCTACGCCTGCGACCAGGCCGTCATTCAGCGATACCTGACGACAAAGAGTGAAAAGGAGGCGGCCCGTGGAATCTGGACCAGCGCATTGCTGGCGATTCCCGCTTCGCTGATCTTCTTCGGTATCGGCTCGGTGCTGTATTCCTTCTACGCGACTCAGCCTGAAGCATTGAGCCCTGTCGTCCAGAAAGCTGATGCGATCTTCCCATGGTATATCGTCACCCAATTGCCCGCGGGAGTTTCGGGCCTGCTGATCGCCGGGGTGTTCGCAGCCGCCATGTCCAGCCTCGACAGTTCCATGAACTCAGTAGCTACGGCGTTTACGACTGACTTCTACCGTCGCTTGCAACCGGCGGTCAGCGATCGCAAATGCCTCAATGTCGCCAGAATTGTCACTGTCATCATTGGCGTGGGAGGCATGGGTCTGGCGCTTGCGATGGACACCTGGGATATCGACTCGCTATGGCAGCAGTTCAACCGCTTCATCGGACTGTTCGGTGCGGGCTTGGCGGGGCTGTTCCTGCTGGCGGTCTTCACAAGGCGCACGTCCGGATACGGCGCGCTGATCGGGCTACTTTGCAGCGTGGGCGTCCAGTACTACTTGCGCGAGTTGAATTGCATTCATGGAATCCTGTTCAACGTGACAGGATTGGTTTCCTGCTTCGTCGTCGGATACGTTGCGAGCCTTGTTATTCGTAACAGAAAGAACATCGACGGTATGACCATATATACGTTGCAGAAGCGGGAAGATTAAGCCTGACCGTTCGCGATCTTGATGAACTCACCGCAGATGCGGCGGAAAACGAATAAGGGAGCCAAATGATGAAGAAAGCGGCGACCGGCCTTGTCGCCCTGATGGTGCTTACCGCCCTGCCCTGCCGGGCCGACTGGCCGGTATGGTATGGGCCCAGCGGTAACTTCTCCGCCAAGGCCGGCAAAACCGCTATCGTTGACGATCTCAAAGACGCACGCAAGATATGGAAGAGCGAGTTCATCCCGCCGGCCATCGCGCAGTCCAAGCGCTACGGGCTGGCAACAAGATACCCCCACCCCACCGGCGGAGCCGCAAGTCCGATCGTCTGCGGGGGCAAGGTCTTTCAGTTCTACTTCCTGACCAGCGGCCAGGCCGTCGACGAACCCCACCTCAAGCTGATTCGCGCCAAACACGGAAAACAAGACGCCGACGCCACCATACCCAAATGGCGAATCTCGGCGGACGACGTCCTGCACTGCCTCGACGCCGAAACGGGCAAGACGCTCTGGAAAAAGATATTCCCCGGAGAAGGTCTGAACTGGTACGACCATAAGGGTACGATCAACAACCTCACGCCATGCGCGTTCGATGGGAAAGTCTACTTCGTCGGGTCGACAGCAATCCTCCACTGCCTCGATGCATCCGGGGGCAAGGAACTCTGGCGAAAGGAAATCCCCCGATGGCACGAGGAGATGTCCAAACACAAGAGCAAGGCCCTCGACCGCAAGGTGCTCGCCCAATTCAACCGCCAGAACTGTCGGGCCGTTACATTCGCGGCGGGAGTGGTGGTCACGCCCGATACGCACAGCGGCGGAGACCGTGGGATTCACGGATTCGACGGGAAGACGGGCAAGCATCTCTGGCATGTCGAAAAGGTGGTCGGCGGTCAGGTCACGCCGCTGCAGTGGACCTCCGGAGGCGCCGAGTTTCTCATCGCAGCCAACGGGGCTGGAGAGATAACGTGCATCGAACCGCGGGCGGGCAAGGTCCTGTGGCGAGAAACTTCGGCCGGTTACAACACCTTCCAGCCCGTCCTGGATGGAGATCTGCTGCTGATTAATCTCATGGGGCGAGAGGCGATGAAAAAACAGGTCGCCGACGCCGCAGAGGCCGCCAAAGGCAGAAATCAGTCTTACGGCGGCAGGCAGGGGGCCGCCGGGCAGGTCGGTTGCTATCGCCTGACACCGACCGGGGCGAAGCTCGTCTGGAAGCTGCCGACCGAATACGGGTATCCGTACAACAAGGCCGCCGCGGTCGTGCTCAACGGCATCGCATATCTGCGTGGCGGATTGGGCGATAAGGGTCTGGTAATCGTCAAGATCGCTGACGGCAAGATCCTCGGAGAAGACCCCAAAGAACAGAACAACACCGAAGCCCACGCATTCGGAATCGGCAATCGCGTCTTCTTCGACCGCGACAGCCAGCACAACCACACCCACATCACGATGTTCGACGCCGATCCGAAGAAGTGGCGTGCGATGGGCGAAGTATGGAAGCCGCCCCATCCGCACTCGACAAGCTACCAGACGCCGATATCCCATCCGATCGTCAACGGCCGCATATTCATCCGCGGCGCGGACGGGATTTACTGCTACGACCTGACAAAACAGTAGGCCCAAATGTACAATTCGGGAACTCGCCTGCCTCTGAAGAGTCAAAAGCAGTGGAAGCAGCGGGACGGTATGATGAGATACGCACTTGTGACACTATTGCTGGCGGTGGGGATTTGTGCAGTTACCGCGGGCGCCGAAGGCGCTACGGGCAACGTTGACGCCAAGATCCGGACGCTTCGTGTGGCATTGTCGTACGGGGACACTGAGGCGAAAATCGGCGCTATCGGAGAGGTTGCGAAACTCGGTCAAAACGGTGAAGGCACCGCCGGACTGCTCGTCAAGGCCCTGTCCGACAGCGACGCCAGGGTCCGCATGGCCGCTGTGGGCGCACTGGGCAAGATCGGACCGAGCACGAAACAGGTCATCGGCGTGCTGACAAAACTCGTGGAGGAAAAAAATGCTGCTGTGGCGAGAGAAGCAGTTAACGCCCTGAGGCTGATAGGTCCGAGTGCCGCACCGGCCGTCGACGCGCTGATCAAGTACGCCAGGGGCAAGGGCGTCAATGAACGCAAGTTGGCTATCGACGCGCTGGGCATGATCGGGCCGGCAGCGGACCGGGCGGTCCCGATGATAATCCAGGCCTGCAAGAGCCCCGATCGCAACCTACGAGAAGGCGCCACACGCGCCCTGGGTAATATCGGACAACCGGTCGAGACCGTCGTCCCCGTACTGATCGCCGCCCTTGGCGACAGCGACAGCAGCGTGCGTGTGGGGGGCGCACGCGGTTTGGGCATGATAGGCCCCCCCGCCGCCAAGGCCCAAACCGCACTGCGAAAGGCACTCAAGGACGCCAATCCGGCGGTCGTGCTCCGCGCAACCTGGGCTCTGGGACAGTTGGAGGCCGGCGACGAGCAAACTATCGCCGCGCTGATCAAATTGCTGCACTCGAGCAACGAATATCCACTGGCCGCAGCGGCGTTGGGAAAAGCCGGAAAGCCCGGTATAGACGCGCTTGTAAAGATGCTCGCCCGCCCCGATGCGCCGGCGCGTCTGATGGCGGTCCGCGCGCTGGGGCAGATCGGGCGGGCGGCTGGAAACGCGGCCCCGGCGGTGAGAAAGGCAAAATACGACAAAGACGCCGATGTCCGCCGGGCCGCAATCCTTGCCCTCGACAAGATCTTCCTCAACCCAGCTAAGCGCGTCAACGCCCTGACGGTCAGCGGTAAGCACAGCCTCGTCTGCAGGAGCAGTTGGCATAGCACAAATAAATCGTGGCCGCTGGAAGGCAAGGTGAGTATCTCCGGCGCCGAGGCCCTGGCGATGATCACCCCAAAATCAAAACCCGCCAAAGACCAGTACACCCTGCCAATGAAACTGGCTGTCTCGCTGGGCGAGAGACTGTTCAAAGCCGCGCAGTTCACCCCCGCCCAGAAACAGGAACTCGCAAAATGGCTGGGCTCGGGCAAGCAAGACGAAAAATCCTCGTCGAGAGGCACTATGACCGCCACCTCAAAGACCCATCTCACCTCCGGCGGAACGACGCAAGTGGAGATCTCGCTCAAAGGCCGGATCAGAATTGAGCGAAGTCACAGGCTGGCAGACCGTTACGGGCCAAACTGGAACGAAGCCAAGTGGTCGATCGATATCCTGGGGCAACTTGTCGTCGACAGCACCAGTGGGCAAATCATCAAAGCCAACATCACCGCCACCGGTCAAACCAAAGGGTACTACGGTACGCGGGGCAGTCTCAAAGGCGAATTGTACACCGAATCATTCAAAATGGTCTTGGTCCCAGCGCCGGCGCCCAAGGTAAAATAACCGCTCCTAAGCTATACGCGCAAATGGAAAAAATCGATAATATGTGGACTCAGGCGGTAGATACCGATAGAATAACTAGTGATGCAGGGGCTCTGATGGTAGAGGTGTACCTGCAAGAAGGGAGACATCTTCTATGAGTAATAACGGGCACATTAAATTCTCTCGGTCGAGCCTGCTGGCGGTACTCTGTCTCGTTGTGGTGGTAGCGGCGCCGATTGTTATGAACGTGGACAGACTGGACGCGGGCTGAGGCTTCTCCAAAGTCGTTCGGCCCAAGGTGGCGCCGAAACCAGTTAGCGGCTCGGTCTACGGTACGTTTGTAGGGTGGGGTTCGGGCAGCGACGGCAGGAGCCAGACGGTATGCGTACAGATGGTCCCCAAGGGCAGATCCTCCAAGGTCTCGCTGAACGTTCCCAACAGTTCGTCCAAGAGTCGTAAGGCTACTCCAGCCGCATTTGCCTCCAGGGCGGCTAACAGCCTGAAACTCGGAGACACGGTCAAGATCGGATATTCGAGCCTCGGCAAGAAGATATGGATGACCTCGCTGGCCCGAGCTGGCGGACCGGCAAAGTCGAAAAGCGGGTCGGCTGGGGTCGATCAGACCGCCGCCGAAGCGTTCATATTCGTCGCCGCCCGTAAAGTTCGGACCTCCGCCGGAATGCGCGTCGCTGTCCTGGCGAGGAAGGGTTCGAACATGTGGACATTCAGCCTGCCGCTCGAACCGACCGACACCGAAGCCAAACCGGAACCCTACAGCCGTTCCACGGAAACCTCCGAGTCCGCGCCGAAGAAGCCTGACTCGCTGTCCGAACAGCTCGCCGCGTTCGCACCGGGCGACATCGTGGCGCTGGGGTACAAGACCGTCAAATACAAGTTTGTCCTGCAGAGCATCGCCCCCTACAAGATGTCAGCCACCGGGCGCCTGGTTCGCGTGGGCAAACGCCGCGTTCGCGGCCTGATGCACGATGCGGCATTCGTGAAGACGACTACGAATCAGTCCCTGGCGCTGGTAGTTCCGGTGAGCGGGGCCGTGACATTGAATTCGACGCTCAAGGCAATTAAACCCAATCAGCCTGTGGAAATTACGTATCGCAAGCAGAAGGGCGTCATGTGGCTCGAGGAGATAACAATCTCCACCACAACCGTAACAGCTAAACGCGGCAGATAACGCACGCGCCTCGCCGAAAGCAGCGAGAGGTAGATGACGATTAGTTCTTCAAGCCCGGCTTGCCGGGCTTGATTTTTATCGTCACTGACGTCTTCGGCGCGGATTTGAAATTGTAGCCGACGTGATTGCGCCCCTGGTTCTTGGTGGTGTATCCTTCCGGGGCGCCGGCGAGAGCCCCCTCTTCGAGCCAGGGCTGGAGTTGCAGATTCGCCAGCGGATTACCCGTCACTGAAATCGTCTTGCGAACGACGTCGCCAGTCCTCTCGCGTTTGTAACGCACGATCGGCCAGTGCGTCTTGCCCTTGACCGTTATCGGGACGCGCAGTTCCATCGAACCCCACTGCTCGGGCATGGAGTCGCAGACGGTGAGCGTACTCTCGGGTATCGAGTAGTCCAGACCGGCGATTCCTTCGAGAATCAGGAGTATCTTACCCGCGTTGAAATTGGAATACTGGTCGCCCCACGGTAGCTGTTTTTTCGACCACGCTTCCGGTGCGATCGGGATGCCCCACCTGGTATTGTAGCCCTTCAGGTGGGCCAGGGCGCAGAGATTGGCGTTGCGTCCGACGTGGGATTTGTACATTCCGATTATGGCGTAGTAGTTGGTGTCTGGCGTGGAGGCAAATTGAGCGCTCACTTTGTCGAAGTCTTTTATCGCGGTGGTGGAAAGCGGTATCTTCCAGAAGAATCCCTTCTTCGAATCGACGGCCCAGGCTTTTGTCATCTCATACGCCCAGTCTTCGGGAAAACCACTGTTGCGCATATAGGCAAAACCGCTCCAGTCGAGTTTCTTCCCGCCGCCGGCGAAGAACTTCGGATGGCGGGATTCCCAGGCCCGCTTGAGCGACGCCTCACGCCGATCGATGCGGACCATTTTCAACCAGCGGTCGGGGTCTTCCTTGTCGCCGGTTAGAATCGCCATCTGGCGCAGATACCTCGCCGCATCATAATTGCAGCCCCAGTGACCGGCGATACCGTTCTTGAACAGTTCCTTGAAGTATTCGGTATAGCAGTCGCGAAGGAACTTCACGTCGCCGGTATGCTGGTATATCTCCCATGCCCCGATCACGTGCTCAGTGGTCGTGCCCCAGACCGGTGAGAACCAGGCGATCCCCTTGTTGTCGGGCAGCAGACCTGCCCCGCGGGCGTATGGAAGGAGCGGTTTCCAGTGAAGCACGTTACCGTAGGCGTAACGCTTCTTGTCGGCCGTCCAACCGCCGACCTTGATCTGAAAATTGGCGTCGTAGCGGTGCATTCCGAGGAAATTATTGACCGCGGTCTGGGTGTGAGGATACATCTCCCATCCCTTCTGCACGTCAATGTAGTACATCAGGTGAATCGCCCAGAGAAAATAGTACACGTCGACGACGGCCTTGTCCGAGCAGCGAAAATACGGGATCTGGTAGTTCAGCAGATCGTTGGTCGCTTTGGTCTTGGCGGCCAGTACGCCGCGGTAATCGCTCAGCACGGTCTTGGTGGCCTTGAGGGCGTCAGCGTACTTGTCAGCCATCGCCCAGGTTATCGCCACGCCCTTCTTGTCGCACGGGACTTCAAACGAATACACCTGGCGCCCCTCTTTGTCGCGGCTAGCGGTATAGGCGGACAACCTAGCTGACGAAGAAAGCACGGTACTCATACCGTCGTAGATAAGCTTGCCCTTGCGCGTGTCGCTCCTGTCTCGCACGGGATGGGTGGTAACGGTTCCGCCCTCGGTGATGTGGACCGCGTTCCCGGCGGAATCCAGTCGTATCTTCGAGGTGCGGTCTACGCTGAGTTTCGGAATTACGAGGCTGTGCCCGTCAAAACGGAGCTTTATCGGGTTGTCTGACGTGATGATCGAGCAGGCCACGTCATTGGCGGCGATGAACTTTTCCTCGCGAATGTTCACCCCGCCGACCTTGTACGTGCAGATCACCTTGTCAGGGCGCCACTTCATCGAAACCGGAGCGGGATATTTGTATCCCTTCCCGCCGACGAGAACCGTACCGTAAGCGACTTTGGCGACATTGTAGAATTCCCATCCGCGGAAATCGTGCCCGTAACCGCTTCCCTTGTGCTGAGCCAAACCAAAACCGCGCCCGCGAAGGTCGTGGTGGAACGGTTGGGTCAGGCCGATAGTCTCGTCGCCGCGATGCTTCCAGCAGTTGTATCGGCCGCCGACGTAGTAAACCAGATTCCCCGCCAGGAAGGCATGCTTGCGTCCCTGTATCTCCTGGCTGAGCATCGCGCAGTAATCGGTATAGGGCGGAAGTTCAGCCCGCGCAAAGACGGGCGAAAATCCGAGGCAAAGTACTGCGAGCATCAATTCCTTCATACTGCTCTCCATATCGCGCAACCTATCATAGCAATTACCCCAGCCCGCCTCTATTATGAATGGATGGAAATCAAAACACTTACCCGTATTTCATGTCTCGCATCGGCGGTAATGCTGCTCTGGCCAAACGCCATTGTCCAAGGCGCCCCGTCAGCGAAGCAGGCATATGACTTTGCGGTCAGAACGTTGAAGTACGTGGAAGTCTCCGCCAAACGCCCCAAGCTTTCCGCCAGGCTTAGGGCGCTCGGCGACACATCGCCGAAGAGCGAAATTCTGGCGCTGCGGCGCGAGATCATACTCTCGCACCCCGCGCTCGCGTTTGATTCGCTGCTGATTAACAAGCGCCCCATCTCTCGCGTCCGCAACCACATGGTCGATCACTACCTCGGGCGTTTCTCCCGCCCGGGCGACGGACTGGTGATACTGCAGAACTGGAAAACCGATCCCAAACAGGTGTTCATCACCAAAGACCGCCTTCCTCCCGGGACGATCACGCACCCGGATCTCTCGTTCGACGCTAAGAAAGCCGTCTTCGCATTCTGCGATCACCGCCAGGGCGACGCCCGCAAAAGAGCGTTTTACCTCTACGAAATCGCCCTGGACTCAACCGGATTACGCCAACTTACCGGCGATTCGCGCGATCCGATGAAAGGACGCCTCGGGCGGAAGACCCAGATCATCGAAGATTTCGACCCGTGCTATCTACCCGACGGCGGGATCGCGTTCACCTCCACCAGGACGATGGCATCAGTTCGCTGCGCCAATTACACGAGATACAACCCGGCGTTCGTACTGCACCGCTGCGCCGGCGACGGGTCGAAGATCCGGGCGCTGTCGTTCGGCGAACTCAATGAATACGAGCCCGCCCTGAGGTCCGACGGGAGGTTGGTCTACACGCGGTGGGAGTATATCAATCGCAACATCACCACCGTACACGGCCTGTGGACAACAAACCCCGACGGGACCGGCGTGGAGCATTTCTACGGTAACAACACAATCGATCCGAACGTGGTCGTCGAGGCTCGCGCGATTCCAGGCTCGCGGAAGGTGGTGGCCTCTGCCGTCGCGCACCACCGCTACTTCTCGGGGACCGTTATCGTCATAGATCCGTCCAAGGGCGCCGACGGTCTGAAACCGCTGACACGAGTGACGCCCGAGGTCGCCTTCCCCGAGCGGCGCGCACACAGCTACAAGGGCAAACCGCTCAAGCCCGACGAAAACGGTATCTATCCGTACGGTCTGCCCTACAACCTCAGCGACAAGACGCTATTCGCCGCCGGGCCTCACGAGCCCAAGAAAGCATCGGGCCCCTTCGCCATGCCATTCCCGCTGACAGAAGACCTCTTCCTGGTCGCCCGCATGGAGAAGAAGACCAGGAAGTTCGCGATATACCTGATCGACACGCTCGGCGGGCGAGAACTGATCTACAGCGATCCGAAGAGTTCATGCTGGGCGCCGATCCCGATCCGCCCGCGCAAGAAACCGCCCGTGCGAGCGTCGCTGGTATCGCCCGATCCGAGCGTAAAGGATGGAACGTTCTTCATCCAGGACGTCTACCAAAACCGCTTCGACTCACGCGGCGTGATAAAACGCGGCTCGGTCAAAGCAATGCGAATCATCCAACTGCTCGACCAACCGGCAGAGCGGGCAATACCGCGAGGACGCGTGCTGTTCGAACTGCCCAAGCGGATCCTCGGCACGGTCCCGGTCGACGCGAACGGGTCGGTCGCGTTTCGGGCGCCGGCCGGCGTTCCAATGCAACTGCAACTCATAGACGAAAACGCGATGGCTGTGATGACCATGCGATCGTTCGTCTACCTACATCCGGGCGAGACCGCCAGTTGCGTCGGCTGCCACGAACCAAAGACCACCGCCCCGCCGCCAGCACTGCGCGGCAAGGCCAAAATCCACGACATCACCCCCCCGGCGTGGCGGACGTACGAAAAGGGCATGAGTTATAGTCGCACAATCCAACCCGTATTCGACCAATACTGCATCCGCTGCCACGGACTGGATAAAAATAATCCCATGTCGCTGATCGGCACGCCGCTGACGAAAACCTACAAGCAGACGGGCATATCGACCGATTGGCCCGGAAAGATCACCGTGCCCGCGACGCATGGGTACCACAACCTTCTCGCCCGCCCGGGCGCCGTCGTCATCGCGCAAGCGTACAACGAGAACCTCACCAGCAAACCCAAAGACTACTTCGCCCACGCGGGCAAACTCGCGAAAATGCTGCTGACCGGACACCCGGACAAGAAGGGCGCCAGTAAAGTTAAACTCGATCCGGCCTCGATGAGGCGGATCATCGACTGGCTCGACCTCAACGCGCCGTTTGCGGGCATGTATTCCTTCAACCGCCCGGAGAACCGGACCATCGACCCAGCCGGCGAAAAGGCGCTGCGGAAGCACATCAAGAAGACGTTCAGCGAAAAACTCGCCGCCCAGCCGATCGCAGCCCTGGTAAACGTCGCCGAACCCGACGCCAGCCGGATACTCATGGCGCCTCTGGCGAAATCCGCCGGCGGATGGGAGCAGCTCGATCGCGCTTGGGCCTCGGCGGACTCATCCGGCTACAAGACCATGAAGAAGCTGGTCCGCAGCGCGATCGTATTCGGCAAGTACAAGGACATCGCCGGCACATGCGGGCGCGGATCCAAAAACAACTGCCTCTGCAAAGCCTGCTGGATCCGCGAAGCGACAACGGCGAAGGGTAAGTAAAGCACCCAAAAACAATTGCAACTCGGCCACAAGCCCGTGTAGCAAGTTTTGTCGCAAGTTTGTCGCAAGTTCAAACCTTCCCCTTTCTGCGAGCTTTGCGGATACCCTCACGCGCCTCGTCGGCGGTTCTGCTTTTGGGGTCGATGGCAATGGCTTTTTCGAACGCGGTTATCGCCAGGGCATGCTGCTTGAGCCTCGAGTGGGCCAGACCAATGTTGAGGTGCGCCCGGGCATGATCGGGTCCGATGGCGATAGCCTTCTTCCAAGCGGCGATGGCAAGGGCGTATTGCCCAAGATTGCCATAGGCCGAGCCCGTGTTGTAGTGCGCCCGGGCAAAATCCGGCTTGAGGGCGATAGCCTTCCTGTAGGCGGTGATGGCGTCGGTGTATCGCTGGAGATTGCCCAGCGCTACCCCCAAGTTGTAGTGCGCCTCGGCGAGATCCGGATCCAGGGCGATCGCCTTCATGGCGGCCGCTCTGGATTCTCCATGCCGCCCTAACTCGCCGTAGGCCAGCGACATGTTGTTGTACGCCTCAACGTAGTCGGGCTTGAGGGCGATCGCCTTCCGGCAGGCGGCGACGGCTTGGGCATGTCGCTTCAGCCTGCAGTAAGCGAACGCCATGCTGCAGTGGGCCTCGGCGAAATCCGGATCGAGGGCGAGGGCCTTCTTGTAGGCGGCGATGGCGTCGGTGTATCGCCCGAGCTTGCCGGAGGCGCGGCCGATGTTGTAGTGGGCCCTGACGTAATCCGGTTTGAGGGCGACAGCCTTCCTGAAGGCCGCCAGCGCATCGGCGTATCGCCCCAGACGATCGTAGGCGCAGCCCATGTTGTTGTGCGCCTCGGCGAAATCCGGTTTGAGGGCAACCGCCTTCCGGAGAGCGGTGACGGCCTCGGCGTATTGACGGTGCTGCAGGTAGGCGACGCCCCTGTTGTAATACGTTCTGGCGTTACCGGCGTTAATGACGATGGGCTCGACGCGCCGGGGCCCGCCCGAAGGGTCGTAATCCCCATCGACGTTCACACGGGCATCACAAGCGCATAATAAGGCAGACAGCATAACAACCGCCAGACCGGCCGCAATATACAGAATCCGCAATTGTCTCAGTTTCCGGAACATACCGTACCTCTCCTCCTGGTGTTCGCCGGAGGGCTTGTCAATCATTGCCCTGGCGCGGGAATCAAGTATGGAATACAAAGCGCTACTGCCCGAAGATTCCCATGATCGCGCTGAGGGGATCGCTGCGGGGTTTGGCGCCGGTTGAGGGCCCACCGCTCGTCATCGCCACCATAACCTTGGCGAACTTCTCCTTGACCAGGATAATGTCATCACCGGCGAGGCTCGCATCGGCGAGCACGTCGCTGCCGTCCTGCCTTATCTTGACAGCATCGAGGGTCTTGGCAACGACTCCCAGGACGGACTTGACATCACTGTCCTTGGCGTCGGCGACGATCCCCTTGATCGTGAGGAGCCCCATAGCCTTGAAGCCGTCGACCAACTTGAGGGCCGTCTCAGCATCGTTGTCTGTCGCAAAGGCCGCCGCGACCTTCAACTCCACACCGGAGGCGATCGAGAATCCCAGCCCGCCGCCCTTCATCGAGGAGAAGATGGGAGGACCCTTGGCGATCTCGTCTTTCAGGGCATCGGGCATATACATCGCCACGAAGCTGGCCTCGCCGGATACCCGGTCCATCGCCGAACGCAGGGAATCGTTGAGCGCCTCGGTATTGCCCCCCTTGACGCGCGAGATGGTTTTCGTCAGCGCCTCGACGCCGCCGGTCTGGATCATGCAGACAGTGGCGGTATCGGTCTTGGCCAGCACGCCCCGCCGTCCGAGAGGGACGTACTCGACACCTTCATGCTCTTTGACCATCGCCGCCATCCTCGGGTCCAGCATTTCCTTGAACGGTATGTCTTTGGTCGTGCGGACTACGATCGTGGGCGCCGGCCTGAATCTCTTACCGGGCGGAGGCTTGTCCAGGAGAACCACAAACGCCGAGACATCCTCGGGCTTGAGCGTTATCGGAGCGTCCTTCATCCCTTTGCTGACGAATTCCTCCAGGCCGAGCTTTTCGTACAGATCGCTCTTGATGATGTTCTGGATATCGATGCTCGCGACGGCAAACGTATCTGCCGACGCGTACTGCCCGATGACCGACGAGGAAGAACCACCAAACATATTCGGAACGAAGACTACCAGAAGAAGCACAAGCACGATCGCCGCGGCGCCTATCGAACCGAAAACTATCAGGTTCTTCTTCCCGCCTCCATCCGGACCGGTCGACCGGACCTTGCGCACCGGCGCCTTTGCGGGCGATTTCGGGCGAGCAGGCGGCTGCGGCTGGGGCGCCGGTTGGGGAGCGGCCTGGGGAGCAGCGGGCTGCGTACCAGCGGCGGAGGGTAACTGGGGAAACTGGAAGACAGTCTGGCACTTACCGCACTTGACCTTCTTTCCAGCCACGTTTTCCGGGCCGCGGACCGTTACCTGGCAGGAGGGACACTTCGCTGTAATCATCGTTCTCGCTCTATGTAATCGACATTTCGCTTCGCGGCGCCTATGGCGTCCCCGACAGCCTCTCTCCCCGCAACTTCCGCAGGGCTCCTGCAGTGATTGTATCCAATACAGCGCGTCAGGCAAGCGCCTTCGTCACTAACATCTAACTGCGCTCTTACCCCATTTGCACCGTAAGCGGTGTCGTCCGATCATTTCCGGCTTGACTTACTCCGGGGATTTGGTCATTGCCCTTGCCTTGGCTACCCAGTCCATCAGAATCTGCGGTAACTGATCCAAGTCTGAAGCACTCAACGTGTCGAGCGCCACCTCCAGGTGCCTGGTGAATGATTCCCGGCTTTCCTCCACGGAATCCCACTCTTCGAGCCATGTTCCATCGGGCCGGTATCGCTTGGGGGAAACACTGGTCCGGTGCCCCTCCTCGATATGAACAACATAGCGGTAAACGCCCAAGACCTTCTGAATGAGTTCTGGAGGGAGATTCTCCAACTCAGGAGTATATATTTCCTCAGGAAAGTCGCGGGGAACGGGGGACGGTATCGCCATGGTTTGTCGGCAGATTTGCTCTGGTAAACGTTGTGGGCTTCTCAGCAGTGCCTTGGGCACAGACAGCATCGCGCTGACCATCTGACGATCTTCGGGTATGGTTGCGATAGTACTTCCATCCGGCGAGAGCAACTTACCCGGGCCTTCAGCGCAGCTATCCACAGAAACGAGATTCCCGCGCCATGATGCGACGGTATCGCCGGAGTCGACGAGTTGGCCTTCATGGACAAGAAGGGTTTTGATCCTGGCGGAGGAACCATCAGGGTCCGTCCTTGTTGTGACGCAGCGATTAGCGAATGTCTGATAGACTGCCCCATAGTCTCCTGCGTCGTAGAGTTCTCCGTTGAAAGATTCCAGTGCCCACACGAGGCCCGATCGAGTGGCGACTTCTCTTCCCGTGAAGGTATCGAAGACCGAATTGTAATCACCTCCATCGTATAGGCTGCTCAGATGAGAACACAGTGAGTGGACCTGCCCCTTTCTTCTGGCGACAATCTGACCTGAGAATGTATCATAGATTTCCCCCGAAAGGCCCGCGTCGTACAGCTTGGCGTCGTGTTCGCACATCACGTGGATGGTGGTGCCCTTCCGGGTGAGCGCCAGCTCGCCGCCGACAGTCTCGTGCAAGTAGCCAACACCGGAACTGAAGTTCGAATAGTAGTCCCACACAATATCATTGAAGATAACGAAGCCCTTGGCGTCGCCTTCGCGCTCGCCCAGGCATTTCATCACGCGACCGTCGTACGCGTAGATTTTACCGGTGCCCGAAAACCAGTCGGTTCCAATGAGCAGGATGTCATCAGATCTCCAGGATCGCCCGCCTGTGCGCAAGTTGGCTGAGATGGACGCTCGCGAACCCCCGGTGACCTTTGAGAGTATCCCGTGAAAAAATCCCATTTCCCGACTCCTTTCTCAGTCTATTCCCTGCCAACAAATCACGGAATATATCTCGCGGTCGCCGGCACAGGATTTCGATATATTCTTGGGACTATTTCCCTGGCGCAACTTGGCGGTGAGCATTTTTTCATAACCCTGTTTCACCATTTATAGAACCTTCTTTCTCCCATAACAAGGGTGCATTGGGATTCTCCGGATCCAGGCAACGGCGAACCAGCAATCCCGACTTCACTCTTCGCTTACAGCTTCCGTCGTAACAGGCAAGCCCGACCCACCGTCGGGTACGTGTTGAGCGGGCGAAGACGCCGAGCCGTTCGTAGACGCGGCGTCTACGATTACGGCTTGGCGCCTGCTAGAACATCACTGTTTTCGCGACATGAGCGCCCCATTGCACGGCTCGATGGGCATTGAATGCGTCATTGGGATCAGGCCCGATCATGTTTTAACGGTCGATGCGGATTACGATGTCGTTGCGGTCCTCGTCATCGCCGCCGTCGTCCTTGAGATTCTTGCCAACGCTGTAAACCACGTAACCATCGCCCTTGCGAGCGTATTTCAGCGGTTTCCCCGTGAAGCGGTCGCCGGGCACTACTTTTAGATACTTCGGCCACAAGGCCGCCAGCGTTTCGGGGTATTGGGCCTTGTCGGCTTTGTATGCAATCATCGCAAACGATATCCGCGTAAGGTCCGCCCTGACATGAATGTCGTACCAGATTCCGAGGGTCATATCGACCTGTTGCTTCGGGTATGCCACATCCTGCGCAAAAGCCCGGCTGAGTTCCCTGACGTTTTCGATACCGATCCTGTCCACAGCCTTATCGAAGCGCTGAACCATGTGCTCTATCGCCGCTTTCATCTCATCAGGGTCACTATGGTCGAGCTTCACCGCCTCGACGTCCACCAGGCCTTCGTCGATGATCTGCTTCCGGATCTTCTCCAACCCGGACCTGGCCGCCGCGAGAGTCGGCTGCCGAAGCGCCTTGACCCATTCGTCCAGCAGTTGGTTGTACGTCGTAAGAAGCAGATCCCAGTCCACATCGACCGGCACCCGCGTCTTACCGTCTTCTTCAAATACGGGCAGCCCCTCACGGCCGCTCATCATCCAGAATTCGAGCATCTGCATACGCTCGCCAACGTTGATGACGTCGGCGAGGGCGGGCAGTGCTTTGAGTTGCTGAAGTTGCTTCGAATACTCTCTCGCCTGAGATGCCGAAAGCTTCCCACTGGCGATCAGCGCCGAGTCGCCGTCATACGCACTCTTGTCAACCGCTATTGCGATCAGAAGGTGGACCATCATAAGATCGTCACCCAACAACCTCGCCAGCCGGTGGACAGTCAGCAGATCCGCCAGGGCCTGATCGATATCGCCATCGCCGGCCTCGAGCATGGCCCGGGTCACCAGCGTCCGCGCCAAGCCCACGCATCGCCTCATCAGATCCAGCGGCCCGGGCAGACTATCGAGGATAGACGGAGGATCGGACCATGATACTGCCGGAACGAAATAGCGAGGGCGTTTGCTTGCCTTCGTAACCAACTCCAACGGTCCGCGATTCATCTCGAGCCATTTCGCGTATCCCGGATGATCCTCGCTCCTGGCCGGAACGGGGCTCTCAGTGAGTTTATCCCTACTCTTGAAGAACCGCTCCTCAAACCCGGCGGCCTCGTCGCTGTCGGGAGCATCCGGAAAGACCTTGCTGACATAATCGTTAGCACTAACGAAGTAATTCCCCTTCTCGGGCCACTGGTCTATTTCGAGCAGTTCGAGCATTCTTTTCTCGATTGCATCGACCTTCGGATCATTCTCTCCGCATCGCATGGCCTCCGGCCCGATCGCCCGGAGCAGCAGCACCGCCGCGTTATTATCTCGCGTCACCCCCTTGCCGTTTGCGATGTTATATGCAGCCACGTAGTTGACCGTACCATCTTCATTGAGCGGTCCGGTAAAACACGTAGTTGCCTTGGAGATGGTGACCTTCATTTCCGGAATCTCAACGACATCCTCGCGTGGCCGCCTCCTGCACCCCGGTGGACACACCCACACCACCGCCACGACCAGCCCCGCGACGATCAACTGCATCCAATGCGTACGATCTTTTCTCATCTACCCATACCCCAAATTGACAGACCAAAGTATACCACATTCCACACCGCGCCGCATCTACGTCAGTCCATACAGACGACCTTCCCGTTCTTCAGCGAGATGAAGAGTTGCCCGTAGGCTGCCGCTGCGCCGTCGAATACCGGGTCGGATTCGAGTTTGTATTGGCCTGTGCGCTTGCCGTCGTCCACGGAATATACCTGCAGGACCGACTCGTGCGGGTCGGGGTCGCCGGGGCTCTTGGGTCGGCCGGTTTTTAGCTCTATCGCCATCGAATCGAGCCAGCCGGCCAGGAATAACTTCTTCCCGGCCAGGACCATTGCGCGGGGTTGGATCATCTCTTCGATTGACCATGATGTGGCTGCCGGTCCCCTGGCGGATTTCTTTTTCCCGACGGCTGATATCTTCGAGCCGAATACGAAGAAGTCCTTCTCGTAGCGCGTGAATTTCTGGTGGAGGTGCCCGTCCTGCTTGTACTTCTCAGCCTGGGATTTACGGATGTGCTTCAGCCTCGTGTAGGGATTGCCCACGCCGACGGTGACGCCGTCGTTGTAGGCGACGAGTTGTCCGGCGACCTTCCGGTACTTCCAGCCCTTGCGATGGAACCACGTGCTGTCGAGCAGTCCGGTAGATGAGACAATCGTCCCACCTCCCTTCCCGCCGGGGCGAAGAGTCTTGCTCATGCGCATCTCGCGCATCGCAATCGTGTTTCCATCCGATATTAGAACATCGACCAAGGCGCCCTTGCCCTTGCGATCCTTGCCCCAATAGCCTGACGCCACGATGCGACTATACTTCTGCTCGCCCGTCCAGACGTCCAGGCCGTACAGGCGAATACCGCCGTCGAGGAACGATGAGCGCCCCGCGGCGAAATAGGCGACGTCTTCCATTATCAGCACGCTTCCGCTGACGGCCAGCGGAGATTCGAGCCGATTGCCCGAACCCACGCGGCGCTCCACGGCGGAAACTTTGAACCGCCAGCCGAGCCGCCCGTCGGCCGCATTGAGGCAGTAGACCGATCCATCACTACACCCGACAATACACAGGCCCTTGTATATGGTGGGCGGGGAATCGATCGGACCGGCGGCCAGGAATTTCCATTTCACTTTACCGTCTGCTCGGGCGAGGCAGTGGACGGTGTAAGCATCCTTTTGGGCGACGAATACCTTGTCGCCGGCGATCACCGGGGCGGTGAGGTTGTCGCCGAGTTTGGCCTCCCATTTCCGCTTGAGCTTGTCGCCCAGTTCGCACTTGGCTGACCCGCTGCGCGAGATACCGCCCCGATAGGTCGGCCAGCCGTCTTTTGAAAACAGGACATCGGGCGATGGAGAGTCTTTTCGCCCTGACACATCTGTCCAGGCGGAGCCCTTCTCCAACGCCGGGACAATCTTGACCTCGTCGGCGGAACTGCTCTCCATGAGTGCGAAGAAACCGTTGATCCGCATGCTGTTGTAGCATTGGCAGGGGTCCGGCGGCACGTAGATGTAACCGTTGGCGGGCATGATTCCGTATTGGCAAATTCCGCGGACCCACTGGTTCGTCGCATTCTTTTTGGTCTTCACATCGACCAGTTGTATACCGCTATGCCCGATCAGAACGTACTTTTCGGTGGCCTTGTTGCGGTAGCAGCGATGGTGATGCTGGTTGCGGACGAATGGCAGTTCGTCGGTGATCTCCCCGGTGTTGATATCGACACCGACGCCGGTCTTGGCCTGCTTGAGGAAGTTCTCGCCGGGTATGTTAATGCCCGTGGTGACCATGCCCTTCTTGTTGGTCCTGCTCTTTCGCCAGATGCTCTTTCGCATCGGGGCGGTCCAGGCCTTGTCGCCAATGACGAACAGGTCGCCGGGCGAGCCGAAGCCGATCGACCCCTTGTTTTCCCAGAGTTTCTTCCCATCCTTGACCGCAAACCCGTGCAGGCGATTCCAGGTCAGGCACATGATAACGTCGTCGCGGACGACAACCGTCGGGGCGTAGCTGCGGATGAACTGGCCTTCGGTTTTGAACTCAGAGGCCCATTGCTGCTTGCCGCTTTCGGCGCTGAGGCAGTGGAGCTGCTCGCTGTCCAGATAGAACACTTTGTCGCCCCGGGCACACAGCGACAGCGGGGTAATACGTTTGAGATTCTCACCGTCGGCGGACCAGAGTTTCTTACCGGTCTTGGCGTCGTATGCGACTATCGACTTGTCGATGAGGGCCTTTTCGTGGACGGCCAGTTGCCAGTATCCGAAGCATTTGTCGGACTTGGCGATCAGTATGTTCGGATCGCCTTTGACCACGAGTAGCATACCGTCGTGGTAGATGAGCTCTTCGGCCTTGTCCGAGCCGGGGTAGGTCGCCAGCGTCTTGCCCGTCGCGGCGTCGAGCTTCACTGCAGGGGCGGTCAAGCCGAGCGTCACGTAGACACTGTCGCCGACGGAGACTAAGCGGCGCGGGAGCTGCTTGGGCCCGGCGCGAAAGTTGTACAGGTGCGTCATCCAGGTTGGAATATCGCGCTTCCAGAGCAGTTTCCCGTTGAAAGCGTCGCGGGCGATGAGCTTCCAGTCCGGCGGGCGGTGGACCACGGAGATCGATCCTTCATCGTAGATGTAGAACAGTCGCCCGTTGCTGGAGGTCATGGCGCTGAGGCTGGCCAGCGCGTCGTGATGACGGGCGTGTTTGGGCGGGGCCCACCATTGCAGGCGGCGGGGATGCCCGACCTTCCTGTCCCTGCTGACCGCGTTGCCCGAGGCGTCGTAGAGGAAATGCGTCCACTGGTCGATATCCTCGGGCCAGGGCTTTGTGTACTCGGTCCATCCGCCGATCTGCCCGGTCTTCTTTAGGCCGGATGTTTTCAGCAGCGCCGAATCAGACTTGATCAGCACCACGCCCCGGGGAGTGAGTACTCGCTCGATTTCCTTGGCGGTCAGCTTCGCGGGGGCTTCGATCAGGAGCAGGTTGACGATATTGTCGCCGTGCGGCAGGTTCTTACCATCGTACCGCTCGGCGGAAACCTTACCGTACAGACCGAGCGAGTCAATGTGCTTTTGGGCTCTTGCGACGTCGGCGGGATCGGTGTCGAGACCGTGGACTAGCAGTCTGTCGCTGGTGTGCAGAGCGGCGGTGAGCTTGCCGCCCCCGCAGCCGACGTGTACGGCGATACCACCGGATACGCCGGACTCGCCGAGCAGCTCAGCGGCGGGCGGGGCGGCGTGGGCCGAACTGAACGCAATCAGGAGCAGCGAAATCGAGGCAAGTGCGATCTTCCAGTTATTCATCTCGTGTCTCCAGGACCGATGAGGGCATCTGCGGGAGGTAATTTCCAGTTCAAGAATACCAACAACCGCACCGCTAAAACAAGCACCGAAACGCGCCGCCGGCCGGTCCGTTGGCGGTTGCGTGCGGATGGAGGGTGTGGTACTTTGCCCGTCGAGGCGCGGCGTGTGAGGCGCCACCGCCACTGCTATCGGAGAATTGCGATGAGATTGCGAATTGTTGGTCGAATCTGTGTTGTCGCCGCCGTGCTGGCCGCACTTGCGGGCGGATATATGGCTGCCGGCGGACCGGAGGCGAATCGCAAGACGCCCCCCGGCGAATCGCTTTACACCAGGCTGCAGCGGACGTCGGTCGAGATCCTGATCGACGGGCGGATGAGCGGCTCGGGATGCTTCGTCAGTTCCGACGGTGTGATCCTGACTGCATGTCACGTGGTCAAGGACAATGGCAAGCACATCGAGATCGTCTCGCCGGTGGCCGGTCGCCTGACAGCCAAACGGATCGCGACCGACCGCGGGCACGATCTGGCGCTGCTTCGCGTAGTCGGTAGGAAACGAAAATACCCGTATCGCGAGGTAGCCCCCCGCATACCGGATGCGTTATCGGAAGTAACGCTCTTCTGCTCGCCGATGTGGCGTCACGGTCTGGTACTCAAGGGTTCGGTGGCCAGGGAAGCACCGTCGTACTGCTGGCAGACGGCGCTTAACTGCTACGTTCGATGCATCTACATAGACGGTGCCTCGCCGGTCGGATCGTCCGGCGGATGCTGGACCGACTCGCGCGGGCGGATCGTGGGCGTCCAGAGCGGGTACCTCAACAACACCGACAAGTCGCCGGTGGGCATCGCCTTCGCGGCGCCGCCAGATGCGATAGCAAAGCTGCTGGCTGACAAGGGCGACCGTGAGGTGGCCACGATAGGCGCGGCGATAGAAGAACTCTGGACCCAAAGCCAGGGATTCATCGCCCGCCTTCCAAAGGGCACGCAAGGTATTGTCACGCCGCGCATAGACAAGGGCGGACCGCTGGACAGGGCGGGCATGACACACGAGACGCTGATCCTGGAAATCGACGGAAAATCGGTGACATATCTCGATGAGTTTCTGAAGATCATACAATCGAAGAAACCCGGCGATCAGGTCACGCTGAAGGTGATCGAACCGATCGGTAAACCGCCTCGAGAGGTCAAAATCCGCCTGGCGAAGGTCAAGTGACGGATCGCCCGGTATCAGAGACTGATAAGATCCAGCCGCGAAATAGCCGATTGTGTTATTAACCCAGCTCCCTTCCAGCGAGCACAGTCAACATGATCAAACGCACCTTCGACATACTGGTCTCGATCCTGATCCTTATCTTTCTACTGGTGCCGATGCTCTTGGTTGCCCTGATGATTCGCCTCGGGTCGCCGGGCAATCCTATCTTCGCCCAGCGGCGGGCGGGGAAGGGCGGAAAGGGATTTACCATACTGAAATTTCGCACCATGCGCATCGACGCCGATCCGTACGGTAGTTCTCCGCATTCCGGCGAGGACCCCAGGCTCACGCGGTTGGGCAGGTTTCTCCGCGAAACGAGCCTCGACGAACTGCCACAGGTGTTCAACGTGATCGTCGGCCAGATGAGCCTCGTCGGCCCGAGACCGCTGTACGAGCGTCATGCCGCCCAGTGGAATCCGCACCAGCGCCGGCGTCTGGAGGTCCTCCCGGGAGTCACCGGATACGCCCAGGCCTACGGGCGGGGTCAACTTACTATCGAAGAGAAGATTGAAATGGACGTCCACTATGTGGATAATCGTAGTTTCTGGTTCGATCTGCGAATCATTCTGCGAACGGCTGGCAATATCTTTCGCCGCAGGGGCGAAGTTTACGAGAAGCAGTACAGTAGTGACAGGGAGTACGAGAACGATCGCTAGACAAGAGGTCAATATCCTGTTCACGTGTGCCGGACGCCGCGTGGCGCTGATGGAAGCATTTCGAAAGGCCATCGCGAGTCTCGGTCTGAAAGGCAAGCTGATCGCCGCGGACCTTTCTGCCGCTTCACCGGCATGTCACGTAGCCGACGCCGCGGAAATCGTCCCGCGCGCCGGTTGCATCGAGTATATCCCCGGACTGCTGGATATCGTCAAGAAGTACAACATTTCGCTCGTGCTTCCCATGACGGATCTGGACATTCGCTCCCTTGCCCGCCAGCGGGCGAAATTCGACGCGGTCGGTTGCTCGGTCATGATCGGTAGCGAAGAGTCGATCAAACTCTGCCGCGACAAAGCCGCATTCCAGGACGTTCTTTCATCGGCCGGACTGGCAACCATAAGGACCATGACCCTCGAAGATTTCCGCGCGGACCAGTTCTACCCGTGCTTTGTCAAGCCGCTGAGGGGCTCGGCTTCGGTCGGTACCGGCGTAATAAACAACGATAAAGAACTCAAGGCACACGTCGCCACTTTCGGAGAACTGCTGGTTGTCCAGGAATACGTCCCCGGTCAGGAGTTCACGGTGGATGTTTTCCGAGGCCGCGACGGAACCGTCCACTGCATCGTACCGCGCCTTCGGATGGTCGTTCGCAGCGGAGAGGTCGAAAAGGGCATCACCATCAGGGACAAGCGAGTCATGGAAGACTCCGCTAAACTCGCCGGTCTGCTCGGTGACCTATGGGGCGTTTTCTGCTGCCAGTGCAAAATCGAGACCGGCGGGCGACCGCGCTTCTTCGAGGTCAATCCACGCTTCGGTGGCGGATCGCCGCTGTCGATAGCCGCCGGAGCAAACCTGCCACGCTACGTCCTGCAGGAAATCCTGGGCAAACCGATCGACAAGGATATCGATTTCCAGGAGAATATGATGATGCTGCGATACGATCAGGCCGTCTTCACCGTGGAGAAGAACCCCGAATCTCTACCGGGTTTCGACTCGCCAATTTCAAAATAGCCGCCCCACCGCCTTACCATATAACATGCCAGGCAATCCGGCGAGAAACCATGCCGTCGTCTTCGACCTCGACGATACGCTCTATGCCGAACGCGACTACGTCCTTAGCGGTTACGGGGCTGTAGCTGAGCATTTGAGCGACAACCCCGCCCGCGCCGACGAGTTGTGCAGGTGGCTCTGGGAGCGTTTTCTCGGCGGACAGTCTACCGGCGCATTCGACGCGCTCAACGGGAATTTCTCACTGGGTCTGGGAGAGCGGCAAGTCGTCGAACTCGTGGAGGTCTACCGGAATCACCGCCCGCGTATCGCCCCGCGCCAGGGCGTACCGCGCCTCCTGGAAAAACTTCAACGCATCCGCATGCTGGGGATCATCTCCGACGGTTTCCTTCCGGCACAGAAGCTCAAGCTCGACGCGCTTGGTATTGCGGGGTATTTCGACGCGGTCATCTTCACCGAGGCGCTCGGGCGGGACTCGTGGAAGCCCTCGCCGGTCGGCTTCGAAGCTCTCTGCGGACAACTGCAACTCGACGCCGACCACTGCACGTACGTCGCGGACAATCCATCGAAGGACTTCGCGGCGCCCAACGCGCTTGGATGGCGAACGATCCAATTGCTCCTGGACGGGCAGATCCACTCCCACAAACCCGCTCCCGGGGGGGGTGAAGCTCAACTGGTCGTCAACTCGATCGATGAATTGGACGGCGCGGTCACATGACGCCCATCAGTCGCGCAGCCGACGTGTCGAGGACGGAGGCCTCCTCGAGGGCCTCGAACTTGCCTTGCGGCGCGGCGTGTCGGTCCCGAACGGGGATACCGCTTTACCCGCGGTGCAGTGCGTACACATGGCGGTTTTCGCTCCCCTGCAGGTACTGCACGTCCCGGACCCGCCCCTACCGTTGCAATATGGACAGACGGAGGTCCCCCTCAACTCGGCTTTCTGCTTGCTGCAAGTGGAACACGGGCCCGAACGCGACGAGCCGTATCGCGAGCGATGCATTATACCACTACCACTGCACGTGCGACATTTCGAGTATTTCTTGTAGTAAACACCGCCGCGCCGCACCTTCCCGCTGGCAACCTTACCGCGACCCGAGCAGCGCGAACATTTGAGACGCCACGTGCCCCCGCACGAGCGACACTTGCCCCGCCCGGCGCCCTTACAGTAATGGCATTTGCGCAATCCGGTGGCCTGACCGTTGGTTGTGCAGCCCTTACAGGGCATCTTCCCGGTTCCAAAACAATACGAACATACCAGCGGGTCCACATTCCCCAACTTGGCGAGGTCCGACTTGATCTGGGACAAGCTGAGCTTCAACGCTGCGGACATGACGTCAGCTCCGGTATGCAATTTCAGCGTACGTTCATAGTAGACTTTGGCGCGCCCGAGCATTCTGTATTTCACCACCGCCACCGGACTCTTGGACAACTCCTTGTAGTACCAGTCGCCCAGATTCTTGCAAGCATCAACGCTCTGTTCGGAGATGTCCTTGACCGCCATCGGGACAAATATCCGAAACCTCTCGTCGACATCCTCGTTGACGTACTTCATCGCTTCAACCGGATCGTTCATCGCCGTCACCAGCATCGTCACCAGATTCGAGCGGGCATCGAGATCGTCGGGGGTTTTCTCGAGAGTCTCGATATTACCGGCGATCTTGTCCTGGACCCTGGAGAGATACGACGATGAGCGTATGTAGCCCGCAAGCCTGTTGGGATTTGGCAGCCTGTAGGCCACCATCACCACCTTGGCCTCGTTGAACAGACTCGATGCCTTCTTCCATTGACCCTTGGCTGCACTGGCGCCGCCCGCCTCGGTCAGCGCCGCGACGGCTGCTTCGGCCAGTTGCCGTTTCTCGGTCGAAGACTTCGACAGGGTACACCATCGGCGGTAGACGGCGGCCTTGCGGGACAGCCAATGAGCCTTCCTGCCGGGATCGGACCTTGCCAGATCGGTCAGGATACCCTGGAACTTCCTGCAGTCATCGACGGTCCTGAGGCTCTTTATTCCGTATTGCACGGCCCGTTCCAGCAGGGCGATCTTCAATTTGCTGTTGCCCTCCGCCAGGGAGACGGCCCCCATTAGCAGGGTGGATCGCTGGCTGTCGGTGCGTGCGTCCTTGATAATTTCCTGGACAAACGCTTCGATTTCGTCATCGGACTCCGCCGAAAGCGTTCCGGCGACCACCAGCAACGCAATGAGGACAAGTGTGATTTCTCTCAATTTCATCTGTAGTTTTCCCTTGCCCGTCGCAAGAGGGGCAGGCAAGTGATCCGAGGCGACTACCTCCGACCACGAGTAGCACTTGGAATTGTATACCACGGGAGGGGCGAACAGCAACCTTTTTGCAGTTGATCGAGATGCGGGACCCGGACTGTACACCGCTGGTCTTACGGGCAATTCGTGCAGCGCAGAGTCTTCTCCCCGTCGCATTTCGAGCACGCCTTGGATCCCCCGCCACCCTCGCAATCAGTGCAGGTATCGCTTCCTTTGGGGCGATGATAGCTGCAATTCGAACACGTACCGGAACGATAGCGTTTGTACCTGACGCTATAGTGAATATTGCCCCTTCCCGAGCAGGGCGAACAAGTCCTCGATGAACGCTGCTTACCGTAGTAGGTTTTCACCATCACGTACACGACGCCCCTACCGCCACAGGTCTTGCACTTGAGACCGTATTTCCCGTTGCAACTGGCGCACTTCATCCGCCCGGTACTCTTGCACTTGGCACACTGTAGTTTTCCGGTACTCTTACCGCCGACCATGCATGGCGAACAGTCCGTCTTACCGGCCGCAAAACAGTACACGCATATCAAAGGATCGACCTTGCGCAGCTTGGCCAGTTCAGCTTCGATCTGAGAGATCTGGTGTTTCATCGCCGCGCTTGCGATGTCGGACTTGTCGTGAAGCGACAGTGCCTGCTGGTGGTAGGCCCTGGCCTTGCTCAACATCTTGTACTTGACCAGCGAGACCATACTTTTCGACAGTTCCTTGTAGTACCAGTCGCCCAGGCTCTTGCAGCCTTCAAACGGTACTTCGGAAATACTTTTTGCCGCCAGGGGAACGTATGCCTGGTATTTCTGGTCGACGTCGTCGTTGATGTACTTGGCTGCGCTAACCGGATCGTCGAGCGTAACCAGGAGCGTCTTGACAAGATTCGACCGCAGATCGGCATCATCGGGTGTTTTGGCCAGTGTCGCGGTGTATTTGGCGGCCTGTTCCTGGGCCTTGCTGAGACTGGCAACGGTACGCAGGCGAATCGACAGGTTGCTCTTCACAAGCTGCTTGTAGAGAATCGCGGCAGATCTGGCGTCGCTGTAGGCGGACATGGACGTTTTCCAGTCGCCCTTTACCGCGGCGCTGTGCCCGGCCCGTACGAGCAGGGCAACGATCTTAGCCCCAATCTGGTCCTTCTCGTCCCTGGATTTTGTCAGGGTGTAAATGCGACGATATATCAGCGCCTGCTGAGAGAGCCAGTGTGATTCCCTCTCGGGTACCTTTTCGGCAAGTATGCCCACCGCCTTCTCGATCCTGCTGCACTCATCGGCAGTCCGAAGGCTCTTCATCCCGTACTCGACGGATTTTTCCAACAGAGCGATCTGCAGCTTCTTGTTGCCTTCGGTCAGAGAAACCGCTTCCATGAGCTTGAGCGACCGCTGGCTGTCGGTGCGCGCGCCCTGGATGATCTCTTTGATGAAATCTTCGGTCTCGTTACCGCACAGCAACCCCGCGAAAAAACCCACGACCGCCAGAGTAACTACGACCCGTGATTTGACTGCTCTAGATTGCATATCGCCACATTCTTATTTATACGCACAGCACACCGGGAAGGTTACAAATAACCTCACCGACCACGATCATATCCTGAAAGTCACAGTAATTCGCAGGATTCAACCCACAAGTCTATACCATACCATACGTTCGTTTAGAACGCATATCAAGCGACTTTGTTGCAAAACAACAAGGGCGCCATCCAGACCTCAAACGCTCAGCATACCTATCAGACGCCTCGTTTGCCAGTTTGGTTCCCCGGAAATATCGTTCAGGCTTCTTTTGCGAAGAATTCCCCGATCGCAGCCACCAGGGTATCGATGTTTTCGCCGGTAACGTCCAGATGGGTCACGATGCGAATCATCGGTCCCCCGAGCATTTTCCCGCCGAGGATCAGAATGTCCCGCTCGGCGAGAAAGCCCACCAGGCGGTCCACTACGTCGTGAGACATTGACGCGAACACCATGTTTGTCTGGACGGCGTCGTGATCGACAGATATTCCGTCGATGTCGCTCAAACCCTCAGCCAGTCTGGCGGCGTTGGCATGATCTTCGGCGAGACGCTCGACGTGCTGCTGAAGTGCGATGATACCGGCCGCGGCCAATATACCCGCCTGACGCATACCGCCCCCAAGCACTTTCCGCCATCTGCGAGCCTCCTTGGCAAGCGGTTTGGTCGTACACAGCAGCGAACCGACCGGGGCGCCGAGCCCTTTCGACAGGCAGATCGAGACCGAGTCGAAGTGGCGTGCAATGTCGGCAACCGGGGCGGCAAGTTTGACCGCCGCGTTGAACACCCGCGCCCCGTCGAGGTGTATCGCCAGTCCGCGGTCCCGCGTGAAGGCTTCGGCCCGGGCGAGATACTCCATCGGCAGCGCGATCCCCCTGTGCGTGTTCTCGAGGCAGAGCAGTCGCGTGCGCGCGAAATGGAAATCGTCGGGCTTGACGACATGGGCAACCTTGTCGAGGTCCAGCGTACCGTCGGGCTCGAATCCCAGCGGTTGTGGCTGGATGCTTCCCAGTACAGCCGCCCCACCGCCTTCGTATTTATAGGTGTGAGCGTGCTGTCCGACGATGTACTCATCGCCCCTCTGGCAGTGCGCCAGTACGCCGATAAGGTTGCTCTGCGTACCGCTGGGCGCGAAGACGGCGGCTTCTTTGCCCAGCATCTCAGCCGCCAGAGATTCCAGGCGGTTGACCGTCGGGTCTTCGCCGTAAACGTCGTCGCCAACTTCAGCCCGGGCCATCGCATCTCGCATCGCCGCGGTGGGCTTGGTTACCGTGTCGCTTCGCAGATCAATCATTGTTTTTTTAGCCACGGATGAACACGGATAAACGGCAGGATTTTTTGTAACGGCAACGACCGGCATGTCGTAGCCCTTACAAAGAATCTTATCCGTGTTCATCCGTGTTCATCCGTGGCTAATCCTTTTGAGAGCTAGTAAACCCTTCCGAAGTTTCGCTGCTGGGGGATCGCCTTTGCGCCTGGCATGTCGATTCTCGGATAGGCGAGGAGGGAGGCTTTCGCTTCCTTGAGGACTTTGAGTATGGCCTGATAATCGGGATCTTTGGTGGATTTGAATCTTGCCTTGTCGTTTTCGGCCGCGCCGCCTGCCGATTTGGCCAGCAGGCCCACGAAGCCCGGTGTCCACTGCGGATTGGTGAAGTTCAGGTTTCTTGCGTCTATGCGCACCTTTTTCTCGGCGCAGATCTTCTTCAGCCTGTTGACCCATGGAGCGGGTTTGGGGCGTCCCTTTCCGTCGGGCGGTGGAACGGTAGTCGCATCCCGCCCGCCCACCGAATACGGACGCGACATGTCCCACGTGCTGTAGTAAGGCACGTTGGCGTCGATCCAGGCGTAGATGCGGCGACGGCCTTGGTCGTCAACATTCACCAACTCGTGCTTCTCGCTGGTGGACCGGTGTTTCGACTCGATGATCTTCGTCAGCCTGCTGACCCACGAACCGGTCCCGAACGCCGGGAAGTTGCCCGTCGGTCCGGGATTGATGTAGTAGTATGCGACGTAATTCCTGAACACCAGCGACTGGTACGACATCGAGTAGAACTGCGTCTTGTCGCCCGACAGGTCGATACCCTTGGCGGGCGTCGCGCCCGAATGACACTTGATGCAGTGCTTGTCCAGAACGGGCTGGACCTGCTTAACGTAGTCGACCGGTCCGGCGCCCCATGCCGGCGGTGTGATCTTGTCCGGCGGTTTGGACATGCGTTTCATGTTCGTCGGATTCACCGGTGAGGGCTTGAGGCGATCTTCGTGACATCCGATGCAGGATGCCTGCTCGCCGGTTGTGATCTGGGTGACCGAACCCATCCTGATTATCTCTTTACCGTTTTCGTCGAGAGCCTCGAAGTAGATCTCCGTGTTCGAGGGCACTTTGAAGAAGGCAGCCCCGCTTTCGGCGACCGGAACGGTACCGAGATTGATCTTCACGTAATAGCTGCCCTGCCCGATGATCGGGTAATGGTCGTGGTAGCGAGGCCCCTCGGTGTTGTATTTCTTGGGCGATTGGGCCAGGATCCTCAGGCGCTTGACCTGCCCGCGTTTGACGCCCTGGCGCAGCAGGCCCTGGTAGACGTCCTGGACGAAGAACGTGCCCTCGCCGGGCTCCTGGGGACACTGTCCGGGGATGATATTGGGCACGGGGCGCTTGCTAAGGGGTACGGCGTTGAAGCACTGCAGGGTCAGGTCCTTGTACAGGGGCACGACCAAACCGTCGTGCTTGAGAAACGCGATATGATACCGACCCGTTCGCCCGTCAGACACCAGTGAGTAATCCGTGGTTACCGGATACGGGTCGGTGAACGAGTTGCGATACAACCGATCGCCCGGAGCCCAGTTCGTATGCTTCCAGTCCCTACCGACGGTGACCCTGTATGGCGTGGCGTTGGTGATCTTGGTCATGCCCTTGGGGTTCTCCACGCCCAGTGATCGGTCGACGATTGCAATGTCGCCCAGTGGCGGGTGGTGGTGGGCGGCCATCGTCAGGATCACCTTCTTCGTACCCGGTATCTCCTTGGCGCCGTAAACGGAATTGGGCACGGTCAGTGTATTACCGTGATACAGTTTGAGCTGGCGACCGTTGGGGTTGATCGTCCAGAGACCTTCCCACATGAAGATGTTCTTGTCCTGATACTCCCACCGCGTGCAGAGGATCGAACCGTCAGCCAGGACCGCTGGCGAGAGCGTACACAGGGTAGTCCAGTCGAACCGGCGCATGTTGGACCCGTCAGCGTTGATAACGTACAGGGCACATGCCAGGAAATTCTGGCAGAGCGAGAATGATTCGACGCGCGAGGAGGTGAATATGATCCGCCCGTCGCCGTAGTAGACCGGGCTCACATCGTGGAACGGGCCCTTGGTCAGTTGGCGCATACCCGTACCGTCGACGTTGATCTCCCAGATATGGAACGGGAGGTTTGTCTTCTCCTTGTACGAGAACACGAGCTTCTTACCGTCAAACGACGGGTTCATGTCGAAGATGAAGCCCTCCTTGGTTTCAAAGATGACTTTCGGCGCAATGTCCGGTCTGGCTGGATTATACGTGCAGATCGCCGCCCCTTTCCCTGTTCTGCGGGCAAACATCGTGGCGTTCGTACCGCTCATTCCGTAATTCTGCCGCTTGATGAACGCGATCGGCGGGCAATCCCTGGCGAGTTTGGCGGCTGCGACCCGCTCGGCGGCGATCTTGGCTTTCTCGGCGGGCGTAAGCCCCGCCTCGATGAATAACTTCATATCAGGGCTGTGGTTTACGCGCTTGGTGCGGTACAACATTTTACCCTCGGGCGTAGTTACCCGGATGTTTTTGAACTGCACCTGCGTGGACCAACTGCCCAGACCGATACCGCCGGTCTTGTGGCGATGATTCGTAGCAGTATGGATGAGTTTCCCGTTGAGGTAGCACTTGATGGACGATCCGGCGACCTTGACGCCAATGCGATACCACGTTCCATTCTTGATCGAACCCCTGACCCTCGGGAATCCGCCCCTGCTCCGCCCGCGCTCGATCGACTCGATTGCATGACCGGTGTTACGCCATCCGCCGACGTTCCACCAGTAGAAGTTGTTCTTGTCTTCCGCTCGGAAGATGACAAGGAAACCTTCGGTCCCGCTGATCCTGCGGGCCTCGAGTTCGTAGGTGTAGTCGGTCCACTTGGTGAATTTAGCAAAGGAGCGACAGTCCATTGCCTTTTCGAGTTGTGCGAAGACATTGTCTATGTGGACCCACCGCCCCTTGGTGGGAGTCCAGTCCTTAAACGACTGGTTGACATCCGCGGCTGATACTACCGAAGCGGTCGACACAAGCGCGACCGCCATTATCACTACACGTCGCAAACTACTGAACATATACCTTTCCTCAATAGTGTTCCAAAATTTCCGTCCATCCGTCCAGCTACCTTAACGCGGGACCGGGCAGGGGCTTGCCTTTTTCGTCAAGAAGCTGGACGCCCATCATGTGTCTGTCTCCCGCCACATAACGCCATACAAGTTTCTTATCGCGGGTGATCTCGAGCAGGCTGGCGCCATCGACGCCCTTTACGGCGGCGTAGATGCCCATCACGATATTACCGTTGGGCTGCACGTGAATACCGCATATCATACCGATCTTGACGTCCTTGAACTCTTTCCTGTCGAACTGCCAGACCACTTTGCCTTTGGGGTCAAATTCGGTGATGAAGTTGATATGCCCGACAACGGTATTCCCGTTGGGCAGGCGGACGGCGGAAAATGCGATCGGCTTGGTCTTGACCTCGAAGACCACCTTGCCCGTCGGGGTATACTCGCGGACCATCGCTTTGGCTTTGTAGGCGACCAGGTAGTTTCCGTTGGCCAGTTTGCGAACGTGTCGCAGGTTGTTGTGGCTTCCAGGCTTGCAGTCTGGGAGTTTCAGTTCAAATACGATCTTGCCCTTGGGGTCGACCTCGACGATCCTGCCGGCGGAGTTCTCGCCGACCATCGTGTTCCCGTTTTTCAGACGCTGGCAGGCGAACGTACCGCCGCCCTTCTGCATCTCAGGCTTGTAGCTCCAGACGACCTTGTCGCTCTTCGGGTCGACCTCGATAACGTTATTGTCGGCCAGCAGGATATTCCCGTTCTTCAGCATCCAGATATCCGAGCAATTTCCGCCCTTGTGCTTCCAGAGTATCTTCCCGGTATTGTCCAGCAGCACCATCCTACCGGTACCGGTCGCCAGGACTTGGCCTTTAAGGGTTCCGTGGATGGCCTTGCTCTCAACCGCCTCGGCGCCGTTGAGCGACGTCAGGGCGACAATCGACAACAGAACCGCCGGCAGGACGACAAAAGCTGGTTTCCGCATTGTTTTACTCCATGGGTATGACGGACCACCGATCTCCGTGCTCTGCACATTTCGAGCAATCCGCATCGGCCGTCGACTCGTACTCCTATTTTCCCGTCCATCCTCCGTGATAGCAAGAACGATCATTTGGAACGCGGGAACATGAACCAAATACGACTTGTCACGACGGGAACGACACGCGAAACCGCAAGCGGTTTGGTAGTAGATGCACACGCATTTGTTCGCACGTCATGGAACCGCTTGCGGTTTCGCGCGTCGTTGGTTTTGTGTCGGTTCGGTCATACTCGATGCTCAACTCAATTCGCTGTTTGTATTAGAAGTCCCGAATCATCTCGCATATGATGCGTTCAACCAATGAGGCAGATTAATGAATAGAACCGGAAGACGTGATTTTCTCAGGACGGCGGCTGTGGGGGCGGCTGTGTTGGCGACCGGTCGGGTGGCGGGCGCGGCGGCGAAAAGTAAACGTCCGCCTAACGTCATCCTGATAATGGTCGACGATATGGGGTTTTCGGATCTGGGATGCTACGGCAGCGCGATCAAGACGCCTAATATTGACAAGCTTGCGGATGGCGGCTTGAAGTTCACGCAATTCTACAACACTGCCAAATGCGGACCTACACGGGCGAGCCTGCTTACCGGATGCTACCACAGAGAGGTCGGTCAGAAGGCGTTGCGAAACTGCATGACGCTGGGGCAGGCTATGAAGCGAGCTGGATATCGGACGCTCATGACGGGGAAATGGCATCTGCAGTCCAACCCGATCGCCAAGGGGTTCGACCGCTACTTCGGGCACCTCAGCGGGGCTACGAATTTTTTCACGGGCGACAACTCGTTCCGCCTCGACAAAGAGAAATTCACCGTCCCGAAAGAAGGCTTCTACACCACCGACGCCAACACCGACTACGCGATACAGTTCCTCGACGAGGCCGCAAAAAAACACGCCGACAAACCGTTCTTCCTGTACATCGCCTACAACGCGCCGCACTACCCACTGCACGCCTGGCCCGAAGATATCGCCAGGTACAAGGGCAAATTCATGAAGGGATGGGACGCCCTGCGCCTCGAGCGTCACGAGCGACAGTTGAAGATGGGCCTGCTCAAAGCCAAGTGGAAACTCTCGCCGCGAGACCCCAAGGTGCCCGCGTGGGATACGCTCACCGACGAGCAGAAAGAAACCGAAGACCTCACGATGGCGGTATTCGCGGCCATGATCGATCGCGTAGACCAGAACATCGGTAAGCTGCTGGGCAAGCTCAAAACGCTCGGCGCCGACGACAACACGCTGCTGCTGTTCCTCAGCGATAATGGCGGATGCCCGTTCCAGCGGACCAGGACGCCGAACATCCCGCCCGGACCAGCCAACTCGTACTGGACATATCACGAAGGCTGGGCCCAGGTATCCAACACCCCCTTCCGACTCTACAAGCAGAACCAGCACGAGGGCGGGGTTTCGACCCCGCTGATCGCGCACTGGCCCGGAGTCGTAAAACCGGGCACGATGACCGACCAGAGCGGGCACCTGATCGACATAATGGCCACACTTCTGGACATCACGTCCACCAAATACCCCGACCAACTCGATGGGACAAAACTCCGCCCGCTGCGGGGCAAGAGCCTCCTGCCGATACTCGAGGGCCGACGGCGCGAACCGCACGAAGAAATATTCTTCGAGTTCGCGAAGTATAAGGCCCTGCGCGCCGGTAAATGGAAAATCTCGTGGCGATACGGGCCGTGGGAACTGTACGATATCGAAGCTGACCGCACCGAGCTGAACAACCTCGCGGCCGAGATGCCCGAGAAGGTCAAACAACTCGCCGCACGCCACGACGCATGGTTGAAGGAACTCGGCGGCGGGCAGGCGAAGAAACAACGGACGCGAAAAAAGAAAAAATGAAAAGGATATGGTCATGAAACGTACTCACAATGTCGCCAAATGCGTGCTGATCGCCGTTATTGCCCTGATCGGAGTATGCGCCTCTCTGACCTCCGGCGCCAAAGAAGCCCCGCCGAAAAAGGCAGCGCCCCGGGCAGAGGCTAAACGCACAAAAGTCACCTTCAAGATGAAACGCGTGGGGAAGTACCGCTCGGAGGCCTGCGAGGTCGGAGATTTTAACGGCGATGGGAAACTCGACATTGTGGCCGGTCCGTACTGGTACGAGGCCCCAACCTGGAAACCGCACAAGTACCGCAAACTCCGCGGAAAGGTCGACGACAAGGGCAAGGGTTACTTCGACGACTTCGCCAATCTCCCGCTGGACGTCGACGGTGACGGGAAACTCGACGTGGTCACCTGCTGCTGGTTCGCCAAGCAGATCGACTGGTACCGCAACACCGGAGCCGAGGGCGATTGGCCTATGAAGGTCATCGAAAAGAGCGGAAACCACGAGTGCGGTGAACTTTGGGATATCGACGGCGATGGAAAAGCCCTCGAGATACTGCCCGCGACCCGGTCGACTCACTGGTACGAAGTCGCCAAGAAGGCCGACGGGACCACGGGCCTGATCAAGCATGTAGTCTCAACGAAGAAACACACGTATGGCGGTGGTGTAGGTGATGTAAACGGAGACGGGCGCCCCGACATCCTTCGACCCGGCGCATGGTACGAAGCGCCGGCCGATCTGCGCAAAGGCAAGTGGAAAGAACATCCGCTGGCGGTCGGGCACATCAAAGAAGGCAAAGCCGATCACACCCCGCAGATCCACGTATACGACGTCAACTGCGACGGCGCCAACGATATCATCACCAGTTCCGCCCACAAGTACGGGATATTCTGGTATCAGCAAATCGGCAGTGGCAAAGAAGTTACGTGGAAACAACACGTGATCGACAAGTCCTGGACGCAGGCACACGCAATTGCCATGGGCGACGTCGACGGTGACGGCGACATGGACCTGGTGATCGGAAAACGGGTACTCGCACACAACGGCGGCGACCCGGGCGCCAAAGACCCGCCGTGCCTCTACTGGTACGAACTGGAGCGCGACGCGACGCCCAAATGGACCAGGCACGTAATAAGCGAAAAAGAAGGTATCGGAGCCGGCTTGAGCATCCCGCTGGTAGACCTCGACGGCGACGGAGACCTCGATGTCGTCGTAACGGGCAAGTTCGGCGGACCGGTCATCTTCGAGAACCTCAGGAAATAGCCCTCTCCCGGCCGATAGCTGACAGGTACGTAAAACTAAGGGAGAACCGCAACGGTGAAACAACACATCACACTTGCTGTGTGCATCGCTCTGGTATTGCCTGCGGCCATCGGGTGCAATAACAGACCATTGATGCCCACGCCGAACCTCTACCTCGGGCAAAAAGAAGATCCGTTCGCCGACGTTCCGACCCGCCTGCAGAACAACAAGGTCGATGTGCTATACGTGACCGACCGCGAACCGAGAGAAACGAAAAACGGTTCGGTGAAATATGGCCACAAGCGGTCAACCTCGATGGCGTTCGGCTCGTGTATCGTCGAGATCGGAAAGGACGTCGAGTGGTCGGAGCTGGTCAAGAACAGTCGGACCAAGAGGCGGTCTGTCTCGCTACCGCTGAGAATAAACCAGACAACCGAGCATGCCAGATTCCCCTCGACTCCCCTGTCGGTGATCTCCGTGGGCACCGGTATCGAGTTGAAGCCTGAAGAGGTGAAACTGGAAAAGGAAATCTCCGCCAGGCTCGACAATGAGATCAAGAAGCGCCTCGGACCTGCGAAATACAAAGAGGCCTTTGTGTACATTCACGGTTTCAACAACACCTTCGAAGACAGTGTTTTTGTGGCTGCGGAGTTGTGGCATTTCATGGGACGCCGCGGGGTTCCGATCGTCTATTCCTGGCCGTCCAAGGAAAGCTTATTCGGCTACGGGTACGACCGCGAATCGAGCGAATTCACGGTATTTCATTTCAAGCAATTCCTGAGGTCGATCGCAGGATGCGAGGACCTTCAAGAGATACATATCCTTGCCCACAGCCGCGGTACGGGCGTAGTGGCTTCGGGATTCCGAGAACTGGTGATCGCCGCCAATGCCTGGCGTGAAAAAGATGACCGGACCGCCGAATCACCAGGCCAAACCGCCCGGAGCGTGTTGAACAAGACCGGTAACGTCGTCCTGGCCGCCGCCGATATCGACATGGAAGTAGCCTCCCAGCGACTCAGCGCCGAACTGGCGTTCATGGGCGCCGAAAGGGTCACGATCTATCTTTCCAAAGAGGACAAAGCCCTCAACCTGGCTGTCTGGTTGTTCGAGAGCATCGGGCGGCTTGGGGAGCTGTCGCTGAGAATAATTTCTCCCGCCCGCATGAAGGATCTCGAGGTAATCGACCGGATAGATTTCATCGACGCCCGAGTAACCTCCGGTTTTCTCGGACACGCGTACTTCCATTCCAGTCCCGCCGTCAGTTCCGACCTGATTCTGCTGCTCCGCGACAACCTGTCTCCAGGCGCAGAGCACGGAAGACCGCTGACCCCCGACAAGCGGAGTACACGCTACTGGTCGATCGGAAAGGGATATCCATATGCAAACAAGAAGTGATCGTTCCGAGGCCGGATGTTTCGTAGTTGACTCAACCGGTCCCGGGAAAATAGAATACGGGGACGAGAAGATCGTAAACCCGCCTGGAACCTGTAACGGAGATTAGTTTAATGAGAAATGCTACAAGACTATGGCTCTTGGTATTGATCCTGTGCGCCATGAGCTTTACCGCCCTGCCGGCTGCATACGCCGCCGAGGCCATCACGCCCGAAGGCCAAGCCCTCCTCGAAGCCGATTGGCTCACGCAGTGCGGTAAGAAACCGTCGGCAAAGCTCATAACCGACGAGATCAAATGGGCTCGCGAACTGGCTGTACGCATCTTGAAGATCAAGGGCGCTCAGTCGCTGAAGGTTCATCTCGACAAGCTCACGCAACTCGAGAAGAAAGTCGCCGGAGCCAAGACCGCCGAGGCGATCAAGAAACTCTACTTCGAGGTCCGAACCGCCAAGCGGGCGATCATGTTCGCCAATCCGCTCGTCAATTTCGATAAAATCGTCCTGATCGACAACCCGTTTCCCAACGGTAAACCGGGCGACGCGACGAACGAATGGCGACACGAAGCGCGACACCGCAACGGTTATATGGCCGTCATGGGCGGAAAGCTCATCTCGGTCGGTCTCAATCCGGGCGGTAAGGTCAAGAGCCTCTTCGGCGATCGCGTCGGGAGTTTCTGGCGCCCCGACGTCCACTTCGATGGAAAGAAGATCGTCGTCAGCTTCCAACCGCGAGGACACAAGTCTTTCCATCTTTACCAGGTCGACTCGGAAGGCAAAGAAGTCAAGCAGCTCACGTTCGGCGATTATGACGATCTCGATCCGGTCTACACGCCGGACAATCACATTACCTTCTGCTCGTCGCGAGCGCACACCTACGTCCGCTGCATGCCGATGACCCATGCCTACGCCGTCTCCCGCTGCGACGCCGACGGAAAGAACATCTACGTCGTTTCGCGAAACGGCGAGGCCGAGTACATGGCCTCGGTCCTGAACGACGGTCGCGTGATCTACACCCGCTGGGAGTACACCGAAAAAGCGCTCTGGCGAATCCAGAGCCTCTGGACGATGAACCCCGACGGTACAAACGTGCAGACGTTCTGGGGCAACCAGTCCCGCTGGCCTGACGTGCTGACCGAAGCGCGGGCGATCCCCGGTTCGCGTCGCATTATGTTCACCGGACTGGGGCACCATGACTGGTTCAACGGGGCGCTGGGGATCATCGACCCGGCCAAGGGCCTGAACTACCCCAACGGGCTTACGAAGGTCACCCCGGATGTCCGCTGGACGGAAGTAGGCGACGGACCGGCGGAGAAAACCGAATCGAAAACCTACCACAGTTGCAAGGCCTTCCGCGCCTACAAGACGCCCTACCCGCTTAGCGAGGAGGATTTCCTCTGCTCGGCGATCGTCAGCGGTGGGAACCGGTTCCAGCTTTACCTGATGGACGTTCACGGAAACCGCGAGCTGATCCACAAAGGCACGCACAACGCCTACTACGCCATGCCGTTGAAGGCCCGAAAGGCCCCGCCGGCGATCCCCGACCGGGTCAAGTGGCCGAAGATCGGATCGAACGAAACGCCCGCCCCCGGCGTCCTGTACAGTAACGACGTGTTCAACAACGCCCCGGAGATACTCAAGGGCAAGGGCAAGTACATCCGAACGCTGGTGATGGACCCGAAGAACTACACGACATGGCACAAGACGGTCCAGCACGACGGACCGGCGATCAGCGTATTCCAGGCCGACGGCGTCAAGCGGATACTCGGAACCACGCCGATCGAAAAAGACGGTAGCATCTGCATGGAAATCCCGCCGGGCATCGCCGTGTTCTTCCAGATGCTCGACGAGAAGAAGCAGTGCATCCACGTCATGCGTTCGTTCACCGGCGTTATGCCCGGCGAGATGCGAGGCTGCTTCGGATGTCATGAGTCCAAGCTCTCAACACGCGGAAACCCGAGCGCCGGTTCCAACAGCATCGCGATGCGCAAGGGCCCCAAAAAGCCGGTCCCGCCGCCCTGGGGCGCCAACACGACTATCAGCTACGCTCGCTTCGTCCAGCCCGTACTCGACAAGCACTGCGCCAAGTGCCACCAGGACCCCAAGCACAAAGCGTTCAAGAAGCTGAACATGACCTACCGCCCGTCGAAGCATCGCTTCCGCAGCCGAGTGCATACCCGCCCCGGCGAGACCAGCCCGTTCACTGAACCGTACTACACGCTCGTGGGCGGCGGATGCGGCTGGGGTAACGGCCGCAAGAAGAAGACGCTGTCCGGCGTATACATCGTCGAGTCGTACAACGACAGGAAGGGCAAAGGAACGGATATGAAAACGCTTCCGCCCTACTCGGCGTTCTCGCCGATCAGCACACTGATCAAGAACGCCTCGAGCGGCAAGCATAACAAGATGAAGATCCCCGCCGCTGATCTCGAAAAACTTGTCGCCTGGGTCGACTCCAACGGTCCGTACCTCGGCGACGAAGAGATTCGCAAGATGTACGATCCGTTCTCGTTCGCCGCGGAGAACATCTCAGCCGTCCGCCCGCGAGTGGCCACGGCGCCCGTCATCAACCGCTTCAACATTCGCCAGGACGGCGACTCGATGAAGGTATCTGGTCCGCTCAAGCTGTCCAAGAGCATCGAGGCCGACAGGAAGAAAATGGCCGAGAAGAAGAAAGCCCAGATCGAAGCCGCCAAGCGTCGCGCCGAGGCGATGAAAGACCTGAAAGTCGGAAAGGTCGAGATCATCAGCGCCAAATACGGCGCCGGGTCGACCTGGAAAGATGTGACCAAACTGGTCCAGGCCCGCGCCGGTAAGAGTCGCCTGGTCCCGATCGGCGGGTACAACGCAGCGTTCGGCGACCCGGTCAGCGGCACGAAGAAAACCCTGAAGATCGAGTACAAGATCGACGGCAAGAGCGGCAAGGACGAGTTCGCCGAAGACGCCGAGGTCATCCTCACGACGAAATAAGGGCCTGCCGAGCCCTCCCGAAACGCCGAGTAAGCCCCCCCGACTGCGGGGGGGCTTCTTGGGTTTTCTGCACCGATTGAACCGGCTTGATGTTCCATAAGAATCCGCATTGACCGAAAGAAGAAGGCAGATGAAGAATTCATCAAAGTTCGTAATAATCGCCGTCACCCTGCTGATGCTGCTTGCCGCCGGTACGGTCTCCGCCGCCGCGAAACCGCCGACCTTCAGCGGAGCCAACTGGATATGGCACAAGGGCGTCGGCCAGGCCGCGGGCACGTGGTATTTCCAGAAGGGTATGGCGTTCCCCGCCGGTCAGAAGCCCAAGAAGGCTCATGTTCTCATCACCTGCGACAACCTATGGACGCTGCATGTCAACGGCAAGCAGGTCGGGCGGAACGACTCGACCGCCGATTCATGGCAGCGCCCCCAAAGCCTCGATGTCGCCAAGCATCTGGTGATCGAGAAGAACGCGATTGCGATTGCAGGCACAAACACTGCCCCCGGGCCGTCGGGGCTTCTGGTCAAGCTGGTCGTTGAATTCGAAGACGTCAAGAAGACGTTCGAACTTGTCAGCGACAAGACCTGGATCAGCTCATCGAAACCGACCACAGGTTGGAAGGACAACGGTTTTACCGCCGGGCCCGACTGGACGCCTGTCACCGTTGTCGGCGCTTACGGTTCGGCGCCCTGGGGCAAGCTGGACGGTTCGGCTCGCAGACCGCGAGGCGCTCGGAAACCCGCTCCTTTGCCCGCCGTTCTAGCCGACAAAGAGGAACTCAAGAAACCGATCTACAAAGACGGCGTGGTTTTTGTCGGTAGTGCAGTCGGTCTGAACGTGAACCGTCAACCGATCTATCATCAGAACATACGCGGCACGCGCGCATATTTTGAAATGGACCCGATGACCCCCGCGGCTTTGGGGCGCCAGCTTTGGAGCCTTATACCGCTCGGGCCCGACGGCAAGAAGACGTTGCTGTGCGACGCCGGTCAGGGAACGGTGGGCTCGCCGAGCGTTTCCTTTGACGGTAAGACGGTCTACTTCACGAAGGTCAAGCCCGGCGAAGCCTTCTTCCATATCTACAAGATCGACATGACCGCAAAGGGCGATGCCGCCCCGGGCGGCGAAAAAAGCGTCGTGCAGCTCACCGACGGACCGTTCCACGATTACGATCCGATGGAACTGCCCGACGGGCGCATCGCCTTCAGTTCCACTCGCATCGGAAGCCGCGAGGAGTACCATGGGAAATATGCCTCCTCACTCTGGACATACGATCCGAAGAGTAAGAAGATTCGTCCGCTGACTTACCACATTGTCGCCGACCGCGAACCGCGCGTCACGTCCGACGGGCAGTTGGCGTTTATTCGGTCCGACAATTTCCTCGAGCGTGCAAAAGTCGAAGCACATCTGCACCAGACGCGAATGGACGGTACGGCGGGGCAGGTCATTATCGGGCCTGGGCGCAAAGGCGTTCGGCTCGATCGCGATGTCGCCGCTGAGCCCGCGATGAACTGGCTCCGCAGATACGGTATTGGCAGCCCGGCGCCGATGCCTGACGGGCGGGTGGCCGCAATCAACCAGAGAGGTCTCGTCACGTCGGCGACGGCTACGGGACTGGATGTCGGAGGCGGATTCCTGCCGTTCGACCTGTCGCCTTTGCCCGACAGTCGGTTGTTATGCACCGCCAGAGCAAAGAATCAGATCATAGTTTTCGACCCGAAGGACAAGAGTCAAAAGGGTGTCTTCTCGATGAACGGTATTCATTCGGTGGTTCACCTCGGCGCTCGCAAGAAACCGTCGGTCATGCCCTCAATGGTGGACCCCGCGATCGAACGCAGCATTAGCAAGACGGGTTTTCTGTACTGTCAGAACGTCCTGAACACCCAGCACACTTCCGCCGACACAAAACGCATCAAGGCTATCCGAGTTTACGAAGGGCGACCGTTTACGATCGAGCCGACCAAGGCCATCTATGTCCACATCGGAACCGTCGGTATTGAGTTGGGGACCGTACCGCTGGCGAGCGACGGTTCGTTCTATATTGAAGTCCCCGCAGACCGCCCGCTGGCACTGCAGGCGATCGACGGCGAGGGACGAGCGGTCATCAACGAGCTGTCGTGGATTTACACCCGCCCGGGCGAACAGAGGGCGTGCGTGGGTTGTCACGCCCCGGTCGACGCCGCTCCGAGCATGACGCCGGCCAAGGCGATGAGAAGCAGACCGCTGAAGCTGACCGGGCAGGGCGCCCCGCACCGCTTCAGGGCCAACAACGGCGCCAACGGCGGAATCGTAAACCTGCAACTGGACAAGTTCCGCGAGGTTGTCGGGATAAACCTCAATACCGTTCCGAATGATGCGAGCCTCTCGACGATTCGTCGACTGGGAATACTCCGCAACCGATCGTCGATCCCGATTCTGGTAAAGGCGCTGGGCGACAAGAGCCCCGAGATGCGCTGCGCCGCGGCGCTTTCGCTTTCGGCGTGCGGTAATCGCGATGCGATCAAGCCGCTTATGATATCGCTGAAAGACACAAATCCCACCGTGGCACGCGCCGCGGCCTGTGCGCTGGAGCATCTGACGGGCAACCCCGCCGGCGGGACCGATTTCTACGCGATTGAAAAGGCCCTGATTGGCAAGATCTCGCCGGAGAATCAGCTTACCGGGACGGCGGCGCCGGTCAAAAAGAGAGCTCCGAAGATCATTATCAAGTCGGCGCTTTACGGCGTCAAGGGCAAGCCCTCCAGGCAGGTTGATCTGACAAAGAAGATCAGCAAGCGGGTTGCCGCCGGGAAGTTCACGTTTAGCGCGAGTCACAAGTTCGCAGGCAAGGATCCCGCCCCGGGTATCAACAAGACAACGGAGCTTGAATATTCCATCAACGGGAAGCTCAAGAAAGCCTCGCTCAGAGAGGGCGCCGAGTTTGATCTGGTCCTGGGCAACATAGCGGGGCCCGGCTCGGTCAGCAGCAAAAGCGGGCAGGAAATCCACATGGCGATTGAGGCTCTGGGTCACGTGGGCGGTAATGCGGGCAAGAAGGCAATTCGTGATTGGCTGGCGAGCAATCCCAAGGGCGAACTCCGGATGCTGATGGCGGCGATACGCTCACTCGGTTATCTGCAGGACCGCCAGGCGATACCCGACCTCGTGGCGATCATGAATGCTAATCTGAATAAGCGCGGAAAGGGCGGTTGGAATGAAGGGGGTTTCAACCAGAAGCCGACGTATCTGTGCGCTACGGCCGCCGAGGCACTCGGCAGGATCGGCGGAGCCGAAGTGGAAAAAGCGATTCTGGCGGCGCTGGCGAAACTGGGCAATTTCGAGTTGCAGGTAATGCGCACCGGCGAGCACGGATGGTTGAGAAGCGCCCAGGCCTCGCCGGGCTACTTCCGGATGCTCGAGGCGCTGGAACGCATGGGAAGCAAAGCCGGCGGCGAATTGGCCGGGCCGATCGTGATCTCGATTCCGGTGGACAAGGACCGCGGACTGCTGTACGAACTGGACAGTTATGAAAAGCTGGTCGGGCGGACGGTCAAACGCATCGGGCAGATGGACAACGTTGTTGAAGCGTGTTTCGCGGTACTGGACAAGACGTCGAAAGCGGCGGTCGACCCCAAGTTGAAGGCCGCGGTATCAAAAGCCCCGCACAACGAGCGCCATATCAGGAGGCTTTCGGCCCAGTCGCGGGCGGCGCAGGTTATGTCGGTTGTGTGCATGGACCTGAAGTACGCCGACAGGATCAGAAAAGTGCTGAAGACCTACCGGGCCGACAAACCGTCGGAAACCCGCGCATGGACTTGCTTCATGCTGACGCGAACCCTCGGGCGGATCGGCGATACCGGATCGATCGACCTGTTCGTAGAGATGCTGACAAAGGATCCTACGGAAACCGCGCTGGGCCTGAACCCGCCGCCAACCCACATTATCTACAAGGCCTGGCGACCATTCTATCGCCCCGCCGCCGCATGGTCTCTCGGACGGCTCAAAGCCAAGAAGGCTACCGGCGCTTTGCTCAAGGCGGTGCAGGAATTGGAAAATGCGTCGAGCACGCGCCAGGAATCCGCGATAGCACTCGGGATGATCGCCGACAAGACCACCCTGGCCGAACTGAAGAAGATCGCCGAAGAATACCCCGAACTCATGACCAGACGATCGCTCCTGGAGGCAATCGCGAAGATGTCGAAGTAGGTTTAGTCCGACAGTATTTGCAGATAACCCATTATTCAAAGGAACGCATAATGAAAAGGCGCGAATTCATAAAGACGTCAGCCGCCGCCGCAGCCGCCGGCGCTTTCGTCGCACCAAGCTTCAGCATTGGTAAAGAAGGCCCTTCCGCCAACAGCAAGATCAACATCGCCATGGTCGGTAACGGCGGTATCGCCGGGATGGCATACGGCGGCGTTCGCGGTGAGAATATTGTCGCGGTTTGCGATATTGACGAGGGCAGACTCAAACGCGGAGGCGCCCGAGAATTCACTGACTACCGCAAAATGTACGACAAGATGGGCAAGGGGATAGACGCCGTCTGCGTCAATGCTCCCGACCACACCCATTTCGGCGCAACAATCGAAGCCATGCGCCGCGGATACCATGTCTGCACCCAGAAACCGCTGACACACGACCTGTGGCAGGCCCGCACGCTGCTGAAGGCCGCCAAAAAGTATCCCAAACTCGTCACCAACATGGGCAACCAGGGGCACACCTACAACGGTATTCGCGATATGGCTGAGCTCTACCAGCACGGGCTGCTCGGCGACGTCACTGAAGTTCATTGCGGGTTTCCCGGTCCCAACCTCGGGTCGCACTACTTTGCCAAGGCCCCAAAATCATTACCGTATCCCGCCCAGAAGGCTCCCGACCATATCAAGTGGGACCTGTGGCTCGGCCCGGCGCCGAAGGCGCCTTTCAACAAGGAGTATCATCCGCTGAAGTGGCGCAGTTTCTGGGACTATGGCACGGGCATGCTCGGCGACTGGTTCTGCCACATCGGCGACGGTCCAGTGTGGGTTCTGGATCTCTACGATGCGATCAGTTGCGAGCGGATCGAATGCAAAGAGAACATCAAGGGCGTCATTCCGAACAGTTGTGTCGTCAAGTGGGAATTCGCCCAGCGCGGCGACAAGAAGCCCTGCACCATGTACTGGTACGATGGTATCAAGAATGGCGGGACTCCGATCAAGAAGCCCAAGGATTGGTCGTACGGCGGTAAGTGGGACAAGGGCACGTTCTTTTTCGGGAGCAAGAACAACGCCTACCTGGACGAGCGATCCAACCACCCGCGAATTTCCGACAAGAAAGCCATGCTGGAATACAAGGCGCTCAAGAAAGCCGGCAAGGTTCCGCAGAAGTACCCTCGCGTCCAGGGCGGAAGCCCTCACCGCGAATGGGTCCGCGCCATCAAGGGCGGTCCCAAGCCCGGTTCGAGCTTCGAATACTCCGCTCGCCTGACCGAAACCTGTCTGCTGGGCGTTCTGGCCGAACGGTTCGGCGGAAAGATCGAGTGGGACGCCAAGAACTGCAAAGTCACCAACCGCAAGGAACTAAACGCATTCGTAAAAGAACCGGTCCGCAACGGTTGGGAAGACTACGGCGTCGAACTCTGGACGTAAAAACAAAGGGAAACAAAGGGGTCGGGATTCGTTTAATTAAACGAGTCCCGACCCCTTTTGTCATTTCCTCTTGACGTCATAACAATACAGTTTGTTGAAGTGACGCAGATATAGTTTACCGCCGGCGACGACGGGGTGGGCCCAACTGGTGCCCATGGTGCGTTTGTATTCTTTAGTCCATCCGGATTTATCGGCAAAACCTTCGGCGAAGAAACGCCCTTTGATCTTGAAGCCCTTGGGGGTGCATTCGCACAGGAGCGTTTCGCCGGCTTCTTCGGCGAAGACATAGAACATACCGTCTGCCCAGCAGACCGAACCCTTCGGAATATTCTCGACGTCTTCGTCCAGGTCGTTGGAGTCCCACATGGTCTTGCCCGTTTTGAAATCGATACAGGCGAAACCTCTCTTGTTGTTACCGTATAGATAACCCTTGTGCAGGATCATACCGCCGTGATGACAGTCGGCGTCTTTGGTCTCCCATGCCTTCTTTGCGAAGACCTTTTGACCTTTGGCCTTCATTTTCAGGCAGATCCCGCCCTTACCGTATCCGCATGCCCAGAAGACGTGCCCATCGGAGTAGATCGGTGTATTGCAGTTGGCCATGTTGCCTTTGGCGAATTCATATTTCCAGAGTCCCTTGCCTGTTTCAGCGTGAACGCCCATGAGTCCCTCGCGGCTGCCGTTGACGAGCATGGGAACGCCGTCGACATCGCCAAGAATGGTCGAACCGTATTGGCTTTGCCCGTTCGGAGGCGATTTCCACAGCGTCTTGCCCGTCATCTTGTCTAATGCGACCATAAAGGTCTTCTCGCCGCCGGTGCAGTAGATGGCTTTGTCTTTATAGATCAGGACCGATTCGGCGTAGCCCCAACCGTGTCCGACAACACCGCTGTCGAATTCTTTTTCCTGAACCTTGCGCGTCCAGATGCGCTGGAAGGTATCCTTCTTCAGGCACATGATTTCGCCCAGACCGGTGGTGACGTACAGGCGATCTTTCTCGATAGTGATGCTGGCGCGCGTGCCCTTGTAGGAGAGGTTTTCGTGGCGGCCGTCGGGATGGATCTTTTCGTAATACGCATTGGCGACGTCTTTCGATTGCTTCACTTTGCCCGTGGCGTAGTCGATAGTGGTGACGTAAAAGCCCTGGCCCTTGATCTGCCAAATGTGCTTCGGAGGCGTTTTGTATTCGATCTTCTCGTCCGCGTGCGGTTTGCGACCGGTGATGTAGGCCAACCCGCCATCAAGCGTGACGCTCGAGTAGCCATTGCCGATACCTTTGACTTCCCACAGTTTTTTCGGACCGCCTTTGGGCCAGCTCTTGAGCAGACCGGTATCGGTCGATTTGCTATCGCGGTTCGGACCGCGCCATTGTTTCCAATCGCCCTCGGCGCCCGGAGACCTGCCGGCGATCAGAACAGCAAACACAACAACCGCCAACGGCGACAACAGACGTACTGACTTCATAACATACACCTCGTAATAATAATACTAGCACAAAACGGACACCTTAATCCACCAAACGCACGGGGCGGTCGGCTCGGTCCCTACCTTAGGGATTCAGTTCGTCGGTACAATGCTTAATTATTGGATTGCGGCTACACTGTACGTGATGCTAAGCTGTCTTCATGCTGAGAATAGCGAGAAAGGAGACTCCGGATCAACGGACTTGAACGATATTTGGGTGTACTGGGCGGTGAGGCGGTGGACTTCCTGCCGCGCACGCCGATACTCATGCAGTTTGCGGCTGAGTATATCGGCTCGAACTACGCGCAGTTCGCCTCGGACTTCCGCGTCCTGGTCCGGGCCAACGAGCAGTGCGCCGTCGATTTCGGTATCGACCAGCTCAGCACCATCTCCGATCCGTATCGAGAGACGCAGGGGTTCGGCTCGGAAATAACCTACCGCACCGACGCAACCCCGCTCAGCACGCACCCGCTGGCTGAGACCAAGGACCTATCGACTCTGGCCCGCCCTGATCCGCTGGTTTCCGAGCGAATGAAAGACCGTGTCGATGCGGTCGCGGCGTACAAGGAGCAGTTCGGCGGTCGTTACTCGATTCTCGGCTGGGTCGAGGGACCTGCCGCCGAAGCTGCCGACCTGCGCGACGTGGCGGCGTTCATGATCGACACCGTCACCGACGAACCGTTCGCTTGCGATCTGATGGACCTCTGCCTGGAAAACGCCATCGAATTCGCCGAAGCGCAAATCCGCACCGGGGCCGACACCATCGGCGTCGGCGATGCGGTGGCGTCCCTGGTCTCGCCGCAGACATACGAATCGCTGATCCTGCCCAGAGAAAAACGCCTCGTCGACGCCATCCAAGCCGCCGGAGCGTACGTAAAACTGCACATCTGCGGAAATATCACGCACTTGCTGGACGGTATCGCGGAGCTGGGGGTGGACATTCTGGACATCGACCACATGGTCGATATTTCGACGGTGCGCCGGAAGGTCGGACCGGGAGTGGTGATCGGGGGTAATATAGACCCCGCCGAAGGCGTCTACCGCGGAACATCTGAATCGATCAGGGAAATAACCATGCACGCGTATCAACAGGCGGGCAATCCATTTATGGTTAATGCCGGCTGCGAAATCCCTTCGGGGACTCCGCCGGAGAATCTCAAGGCGCTGTGCGAACCGATCGAGCAGCTCTCTTAGTCCAAACTGACCACCCGTTCGGTATTTATGTTCGACTTATAATCAACTTAGAGCAATTCATGGTCGATACTTACCTTTAGATTCATCGCTTGCCAGGCCCGGAGCGATCGGCAGCGGCGCAAGAAAACTCTTGCTTCGGGCATCAGACCGCCGGATACTCACTGGAGTACTCAGCGCGGGAAGGACCAACCGTAACCGGAAGCTCAACATGACCAGAAAACTAGTAATATTCATAGTGTTATTGTCCGCCGCCTTGCTCGGAAGGGCTGCGGACGTACCGAAAAAACAAGTATCCCAATTCAAATCCATCGCAAGAGCCAGCGAGGACATTACCGTATCCTCCACCATGCCGGTTCGGGTCTCGAAAGTCTTTGTCAAAGATGGAGACACCGTAAAGCCCGGACAAACACTGGTGCAACTCGACGACAAGGCCGAACGCGTTCAGATGGAACAACTGAAAGCACAGGCCGAAGACGAAACGCACCTGGAGGCCGCGGAAGCACAACTCGCCCAGAAGAAAGTCGATTACAAACGAATCCAAAATGCCCGGGCCAAGAACGCCGCAACCGCACTGGAACTGGAGCACGCGCGCCTGGAGGTCACGATCTCAGATCTGTCCCTGACGCTGGCGCGGTTCGAACACACCCAGGACAAACGGAAGTACCTGCAGGCCGAGGCCCAGGTCGATCGATTGAGACTGCGCGTACCTACTTCCGAAAACGATTTGCCCGGGGACACGTTCAAGGTCTTCAAAGTCTTCGTTTCTCGCGGCGAGTCCGTCGATCGCCTGAAGGAAGTTATCCGGGTCATCAAGATCGATCCGCTCTGGATCGACGTCCCGGTCCCCGAAGAGATCGTCGGTGCACTGAAACTCAAGGTCGCCCAGAAAGCACGCGTGATCTTCCTCAAGACCAAGACCCTCCCGACCGAGGGCAAGATCATCTACATTGCGGATGAGATCGATGCGGCCAGCGGAAAGCAAACGATACGTGTTGAGGTCCCAAATCCCAGCGGAATACCCGCCGGTAAGAAAGTATTCGTAGAATTTTTACCAAAGGCCCGGTCGACAACCAGACCTGCCGACAAGAAGCAGGCCGCCAATCCCACGGCAGACCGGACAGAAATATCGATTAACAGGAAAGGAACGAGTTGATGGCCAAAGACACCCCCGAACCGGCACAAGACGCCCCACAGGCGGCGCCTGAAGCAGCACCCGAAGGTCAGGAACAGCAGACGATCCGAGTTCGCATGGACCAGCGGGATGTAAAAACCAGCTACGCAAACGCGTTCAACACGCACGGGCTTATCAACGAGGTCATCCTTGACTTCGGACTGAACACGCCCGTTCCACCCCAACCCGATCAACCGCCGGAAATCATGCTGCAGATCACCGACCGGATCATCCTGAACTACTACTCCGCCAAACGCCTCGCCCTTACGCTCGGGCAGTTGGTCAGGCGACATGAAGAACGATTCGGAGAACTGGAACTGGATGACAGCAAGCGGGTCAAGAGCGACCAGTAGCCTTCCGAACCGGAGACTCATCCCTGATGCCCCCAGACAACGTGGAAAGCTCCAGACCGCAGCCACAGCCGCATGACGGTCAACTGCCTACATTGGCTGAACTCTTCGAACAGCTAAGCCGCTATGACGGCCCGGTGGAGGGTTTTCTTGCGCACCTCGTGCAAACCCAATGCCAGGCCGCCGACGCCAGGGGCGGTGCGATACTGCGAATCTCCCCGGACGGGCGCCCACAGGTTCTGGCGGTATACCCCCCCGCCGAGCCGGGATCAACGCCTCCGGTCTGGTTGGCGCGCGCCGCTGAGATCGCGCCGCAGGTAGCGGCGGGAGGCGCCACCGATGTCAGGGCGCTGCACGATCCCGACGATCTCTACGGCCAGCCCGCGCGGAGCCACCTGGCGCTGGTGCCTTTGACCGGCGGGCAGGGAGCCAGGGGATTGGCTGCGTACGTACTCGAAAAAGGCGACGATGAAGCCGTTTTCGCCGCACGAATCGAACGCCTCGAGCTTACCATCGTCCTGATGGGGCTCCACGAAATGCGCCTCTCGCTGCAAAGACGAAATAACGATCTTGCGAGGCTCAGGGTCTCCATGGACACCCTGGCAGCAACTAACGAACACGAGAAGTTCACCGCCTCGGTCATGTCGCTCTGCAACGAAATGGCGTCAACCTGGAAGTGCGAGAGAGTCAGCCTCGGAGTACTGAAGGGGCGATACGTTCAGGTCAGCGCCGTCAGCGGTACCGAAAAAATCAACCGCAAGATGAAACTGGTCCAGGACATCGAAGCGACTATGGAAGAGGCGCTGGACCAGGATATCGAAGTGATCCTGCCCGCATCTCCAGAGGCGACCTATGTCAGCCGCGGCGCATCGGAACTCTCCCGCAGGCACGGGCCCTCGGCAATCGTCTCGCTACCGCTCAGGCGAGAGGGCAAGGGCGTCGGTGTAGTCACGCTGGAGAAGTCCGCCGACAATCCGTTTACCGCCGAACAGATCGAAGCTCTGCGATTGACCTGCGAACTGGCCACCCCCAGGATTATGGACCTGTTCAAGACCGACCGCTGGTTCGGGGCTAAGGCCGCCCGGACCGTGCGCGGCGGACTGGGCGTAGTTGTTGGCGCCAAACACACGTGGCTGAAGATGATCGCCATACTCGTATCCGCTTTCCTGGTATTTGCGATCCTGTTCAAGGGAGACTACACCGCCGGCGGTAGCATGACCCTCCAGGTGAGAACCCAGCACGTTATTCCCGCACCGTTCGAAGGGGTCCTCAAGAGTGTACACGTGGAAGTCAACGAGAGGATCGTCGGCGAAGGGGCGCCAGGCGTGACGATCCTGGCGGAAATGGACACCGCCGAACTGCGGGAGCGCCTCGCTGCAGCGCAAGCCGAACGCAGCCGGGCGAGAAATCAGGCGGAGCAGGCCAGGAATGAAGGCAAACAGGTTCAGGTCCAGATTGCAGAGAATGACGTCCAGAAAGCCGACGCCAATATCCGCCTCCTCCAGCAGCGTATTGCCCTGGCTTCGATCAAGTCGCCCATATCCGGTACGGTCATCAGCGGAGACCTCAAGAGGCATCTTGGGCGGCGCTACGAACTGGGTAAGGAGCTTTTCCAGATCGCCAAGATCGAGAACATGCGCGCCGAAGTGCTCGTGGGCGAAGACCAGATCGCCGAAGTAATAGAGAAATATGGTCCCAGTTGCAGGAAACGCAACAAAATCCAACAGGAACTCGACAATCTTGGCAACGAAAATCCCGACAGACGCCGGAAACTCGAAAACCAGATCGCCGAACTCGACAAGGACGTAGGAGGCCGCCTAGCCGCGCTGGGGCACGCGGGGAGGCATTTTGATTTTGTAGTCGAACGAATCACACCGGTCGCCAGACCCTCGGAAGGGAAAAACGTCTTTCCGATTCGCGTCAAACTGCTCCAGACCTCCCAGTGGATGCGACCGGGCATGACCGGCGTGGCGGAGGTAGATATCGATCGCCGCCCGTACGCCTACATCTGGACGCGCCGGTTGGTTAACTGGATCCGGATGAAGTTGTGGTTGTAGGAGACGCATATCATGCCAATCGACCGCCCCACATTCAGTGAATCGTGGTATCGCGTCGCTTCGTTGCGACCGCGCCTGCGGTCGTCGGTCCAGGTATTCCGCCAGCACTTCCGCGGGCAGATGTGGCATGTCCTGCAGGACCCGGGATCCAACCAGTTCTTCCGACTGAACGACACGGGCTATCATTTTGTCGGTCTGCTCGACGGGCGGCGAACGGTTGCGGAAGTCTGGAACGTGTGCAACGAACAACTCGGCGACGCGGCGCCGACCCAGGGCGAAGCGATCGCACTGCTGGGGCAGTTGTACACCTCCAACCTGCTCCAGGCGGATGTACCACCGGATGCCCAGGGCCTGTTTCGGCGTTACCGACAGCGAGTGGGACGGGAAGTAAGGGGATACCTCACGAACCTCCTGTTCATCCGGATACCCCTGATCGACCCCGACAGATTCCTCGAACGATGGGTTGGTGTATTCGGCGCGATATTCAGCATAGTCGGCTTGATATGCTGGTTGATCCTGATGTCGGTAGGCGCCTACTTCCTGCTCGGGCGGACCAGCGAACTGGGCAACCAGGCCATGGGCGTCCTGATGACCGCAAACCTGCCCCTGCTGGCGATAAGTTTCTGGATTGTCAAGATCATCCACGAATTCGGGCATGGTTTTGCGTGCAAGAAGTTCGGGCTACAGGCCGGCGGAGGTGAGGTCCATACGATGGGCATCATGTTCCTGATCTTCATGCCCCTGCCCTACGTCGACGCGTCAAGCGCCTGGGCGTTTCGGAGCAAGTGGCATCGCGTGGCGGTCGGAGGCGCCGGGATGTTCTGCGAACTGGCGATCGCGGCGGTTGCGGCGATTGTGTGGGCAAGTGTCGGTGAGGGCATGGTCCAGGCGCTGGCGTATAACTGCATGTTCATCGCCTCGGTGACAACGCTTCTGTTCAACGCCAATCCGCTGCTGAGGTATGACGGGTACTACATCCTCTCGGATCTGCTGGAGATACCCAACTTCGCCCAGCGGTCCAAAAGCTACCTGTACTACCTGGTCAAGCGATACATATGGGCCGTACGCAATCCCAGGAACCCCGCAAACACTTCCGGCGAAAAAGCATGGTTCGTATTCTACGGGATCGCCTCGACTATCTACCGCCTGTTCATCCTGGTCGTGATCCTGATGTTCCTGTCCGACCGCCTTCCGGAGGAACTCAAGTTCATAGCCACCATCGCCGCGGCGGTATCCGGAGCCGTCTGGTTGTGTACTCCGATATTCAAGTTCCTCAAGTACCTGGCGACCAGCGGCGAACTTTCCCGCGTTCGAGGCCGCGCGGTAACCTCAACGCTGCTGACGGTGACAAGCATCATCCTGCTCGTTGGCGTCATACCCTGGCCCGACCGCGTACGCGCCGAAGGTGTTGTCGAACCGCTCGGACTGGTAGTCGTGTACACTCGAACCGACGGATACGTTGCAAACTTCCTCCCCTCGGGAACGCCGGTGGGCGCCCGGGACGTGCTCATAAACGCCGTACCGCCTACCGACGACCCGCGGCAGCGAAACCGGTTCTTCGATAGTCTGAACACTGAACTGACCGCCACACAGCAGATCCTGGAAGCCGAATACGCCAAGATAAAATGGCAGGAAGATTGGGCTCTCGCCGAAAACGAACACGCAATCGTAGCCTCGAGAATCGAAGAGGCAAAAGCCAAAGCAGAGCAGATCCATCGGGTCAGGAACGATATCAGAAACCTGACGATCCGATCGCCGATAAAGGGTGTGTGGATATCCCCCGACGTTGACCGCCTCAAGGGCAATTTCGTGCAAAAGGGTCAGCAAATCGGACTGGTCGCCAACCGGGAACCCGAAAACCTGGTTGTCCGGGCGGTAGCATCGCAGGAGATCGGGGCGCTTCTTTACGAACTTCACAACAGGAAAAACCACACGATCCCCGTCGAAATCCGCATACAAGGACGTCCCGCCCCGGCATTCACGGGCAAGATAATCAAGATCCTCGACTCCGCACAGGACGTCCTGCCCTCCCCGGCGCTGGGATACGCCGTAGGCGGACCGATTGTCACTCGCTCCGACGACCGCCAGGGCCTGATGGCCGCCGAGGGCTTCTTCGAAATACACGTTACCCCACAGACCGATGATTCCGGCGACCCGGACGGAGGGGTCCTGCTGCTCCCGGGACAGCGAGTGGTGGTGCGTTTCGACATGCCGTCAAAACCGCTCGTCGCCCAGTGGTGGCGGTCACTACTGCAACTGCTTCAGAGAAAACAATAACCGGAGTCCGCAATTGAACGAGGTCGCCAGCACAACCTGGCGGATGTTGGCGCAGCGAACGGGCGGTCGAGAACTGCCTCGCGGACTCGATGCGGCATGGGACGCCGCGGCGGGTATGGCCCAGAAACTCCTTCCGCGAACCGCAAGATTCCTCCGCCAGGCCGACGTGGTATTGGGCTACGAGAAGCATTTCGCAATGATGACCGCGGCGAAACTCCGCACCCATGCCGCGGAGTTCCGCGACCTCTTCCGACTGGGACGCAATACATCTGACGATCTCCTGAAGGCCTTCGCACTCGTCCGCGAGGTCGCCGCCAGGCAGATCGGCCTGAAAGCTTACAGGGTACAGGTCGCCGGGGCACTTGCCCTGTACGCAGGATGCATTGTCGAAATGGCCACCGGCGAGGGAAAGACACTCGCCGCAACCATGCCCGCAACCGTTGCCGGATGGTGTGGAAAAGGATGCCACGTCATCACCGTAAACGACTATCTCGCCAAACGAGACGCCGAGGAAATGGGCCCGATCTACCGCTTCTGCGGACTGAAGGTCAACCATATCGATCAGGAAACACCGCCCCCGCAGCGCCGCGAAGCATACCACGCCGACATCACATACTGCACCAACAAGGAAGTCACCGCCGATTACCTGCGAGATCGCCTGGCCATGGGACGCTTGAGGGGGCTTTCGTCGGCGTTGCTGGCACGCATCGCCGAGGGCACCCAGAGCGGGACCGATCGAGTAGTACAACGCGGTCTGAACTACGCGATCATCGATGAAGCCGACTCGGTGCTGATAGACGAAGGCGTCACGCCGCTGATCATCTCGGGAGAGGCGCCCAATACCGAGCAGGTACAAGCATTTCAGCAGGCGGCGGGCATCGCCGGGCAAATGCAGGATGGCGTCCACTACCGGGTTAACTTCAAGTATCGCGAGGTCAACCTCACCAAGGACGGAAAAGCCTTCGCAGCCGAACTGACCGCCGAACTGGGAGGCATATGGGCCGGACAGCGGAGAAGCGAGGAATTGATCGTCCAGGCACTGACGGCACGGGAAATGTTCCTGATCGACAAGCAGTACGTTATCCAGGAAGACAAGGTCGTGATCGTCGACGACTTCACCGGGCGGCTCATGCCCGACCGCGAATGGCGAGACGGGCTGCACCAGGCGGTATCCGCCAAAGAAAACGTCGAAGTACAACCGCCAAAAGACACCTACGCGCGGATGAGTTTCCAGAGATTCTTCAGGATGTATCGACGCCTGTCAGGCATGACCGGAACCGCGGTCGAAGCCACTGGAGAATTCTGGCAGTTCTACCACACGCCGGTGGTGGTCGTTCCGACCAACGAACCCTGCATACGCAAGCAACTGCCCTCCCGCGTCTACGCCTCCCAAACCGCCAAGTGGCACGCCGTCATCGATGAAATCACGCGCGTCCACGAGAAAGGCCAGCCCATTCTCGTCGGCACGCGCAGCGTCCGCGACAGCGAAAAAATCTCCGCACTGCTCACGGAACTCGAACTGGAACATGAAGTACTCAACGCCGTCAGGCACGCTGAAGAAGCCCAAATCGTAGCCCAGGCCGGGCAAGGCGGACGAATTACCGTGGCGACCAACATGGCCGGACGCGGTACCGACATCAAACTCGGTCGCGGTGTGGCCGATCTCGGCGGCTTGTACGTCCTGGCCACCGACCGCCAGGAGTCCGGGCGGATCGACAGACAACTCGCCGGACGGTCCGGACGGATGGGCGACCCGGGCCTGGCGCGCAGATTCGTGAGCCTCGAAGACGATCTGCCCAAGCGCTACGCGTTGAAGATGGCGAAATTCCTGCGCAAACGCCACCGCGATGGCGATGAGAGAATCGCCCGAGACATCGCCGGACCGCTAACCAGACGCCTCTTCAACCGCGCGCAGCGACGAGCCGAACATACCGCTTTCAAGCAGCGGCGCGCCGTCCTGCGCACCGACCACTGGCTCGACGAGTACCTGGGCTTCGCCGGAATCGAGCGATAATGGCCCCGGCACGCCCATTTGAGCTGGTCATCTTCGACATGGATGGAACGCTGATCGAGCAGATGCTCGACTTTGAGGGTATACGTAAGCACCTTGGGATCCGCCCGAACGAGGGCATACTCGAAGGAATCGCAAACATGCCGCCCGATCGGCGGACCCAGGCCGAACACTGGCTCGTGCGAACCGAACACCTGATCGCCCAAAACGCTCGTCTCATGCCCGGAGCCATTGAAACTCTGGCGGCGATCCGCAACGCGAATATCCAAACCGCCCTGTTGACCAGAAACACGCGAGCATCGATGCAAACGGTCCTAGAGAAGTTCGACCTCCGGTTCGACCTGGCCTGGTCGCGAGAAGACGGACCGATCAAGCCCGAGCCCGACAGCGTCCTGAAGGCGTGCGAGACGCTCGGCGTCGCCCCGGGACAAACCGCGTGCATAGGCGATTTTGAATACGATATCGTCGCCGCCAACGCCGCCGGCGCCGTTAGCATCCTCCTGGTCCCGGACTCCAGACCCCCATTCGCCGATACCGCCGATCGCGTCATAATCAAACTGTCTGAACTACCCGCCCTGCTGGGAATCTGAGCAAACCAAAGGCGAACGCGGGGCGATGCCCCGCCGCTATTCAGGGTGATAGGTGAGAGTCGGTGTTGTGTAATCTGGCGGATCGGGTATTCTATGGGGTATGAAATCCGCTTTCATATTTGCTGCCCTTGTCGCACTGCTTTCGTCGGCCCGCGCCGGGGAAAACGACTGGCCTCAATGGGGGCGAACCGACGACCGCAATATGGTCTCAGACCAGAAGAACCTCCCCGATCTCGGTAAGGGGAAAATCGCTTTCAAGAACGCTAAATGGGACATTCGCTGGACCGTCAAGCTCGGATCGCTGTGCTACGGGAACCCGACCGTCTCAGGCGGAAAAGTTTTCATCGGCACAAACGATCGGTTCTGGTCCGATCCTCGCGCCAAGCGAAACCGAGGCGGGCTGCTGCTGTGCATTGACGACGTCACGGGCAAAGTGCTGTGGCGCCTGCTCGTACCGCGATACAAGAAGAAGGTCTACGGCAGCGGATTCGACGACCTGAATGTCGGGGTCTGCTCGGCGGTAACCGTCGAGGGCGACAAGGCGTACGTTGTAAGCAACCGCGCCGAAGTACTCTGCCTCGATGTCAACGGGCAGGCCAACGGTAATGACGGGCCGTATCGCGGCGAAGGTAAGTATATCGCCGGGCCCGCCAAGCCGCCGGTAAAACTCTACCGCGGCGACGGCGATATCATCTGGCGATTCGACATGATCGGCGGCCTGGAAAACGCACCGCACGATGCGACGAACTGCAACATCCTGATCCACGGAGACCTGCTGTACGTCAACACGGGCAACGGCGTCCATCGCATGCCCGACGAGCCCATGCCCAAACCCGATGCGCCAACTCTGATCGTGCTGAACAAGAAGACCGGCAAGCTGGTGGCCCAGGACGGATGCAGAATCGGTCACCGAACGTTCCACGGTAACTGGTCGTCGCCGTCGCTGGGCAAGGTCGGAGGCAAGGAGCAGATCTTCTTCGGCGGCGGAGACGGCGTCCTCTACGCATTTGCGCCCCCGAAGGTGAATCCCAAAGCCGACAAGCCGGTGGTCTTTAAATCCGTCTGGAAGTACGACTGCAATCCCAAGGGCTACAAAGTCGACGCCGACGGTGAGGAACTCGACTATTGGGACGGTGACGCATCCCGCGCCGAGGTGACCAAGAGCTACAAGGGGCAGAGCGAAATAATCGCCACGCCCGTCTTCTACAAGAACCGCGTTTACGTGGCCATCGGACGTGATCCCGAACACGGAATCGCACGGGGAATGCTCCACTGCATCGACGCGACGAAAACCGGCGACGTAACCAAGGCCGCTCGCATCTGGTCGTACGACAAGATAGCACGCACAATGTCGACGGTCGCCATCGCCGACGGGCTGCTCTACATCTCCGACTACGCGGGGTTAGTCCACTGTCTCGACGCCGAAACGGGCAAGGTCTGCTGGGTCCACAACACCGGCGAGCGGATATGGAGTTCGACCCTGGTCGCCGACGGGAAGGTGTACGTAGGCACGGAGAAGAAGCACCTCTTCATATTCAAGGCCGGCCGCAAAAAGCAGCTCGTCGCGACGATCAGGATGCCATACAAAATCTCGACCACGCCGATAGTGGCCAATGGATGTATCTACGTTCCCACCGCCCGGTGCCTCTACGCGGTCGGCAAGCTGAAGAAGTAACGCCAAAGGAGCAAGCTGATGCGGCTGACTATTGCAACGATCGTTCTGGGGATCACTCTGAGCGCTTGCAGCGCCGCGGACGTCGATCCGTCAACCGTGCTGTCAACGCTCGACAAATCTCACCCGCGCCTGATGCTCAAGGACGCCGACTTGCAGAAGCTCAAGATCCGCTGCAAGTCGGATCCGATCCTGCAAAAGTGCGTCGCCGACGTTATCAAATACGCCGACGCATGCCTGAGAAAACGCCCGCTGGTCTACAAGAAGATCGGCCCGCGCCTGCTGAACGTCTCGCGCGATTGCCTGAGGCGAACGTACGCGTTGGCGCTAACGTGGCGGTGGACCGGCGAGAAGAAGTACGCCGACCAGGCGATAAAGAACATCGTAACTGTATGCGCATTCAAGGACTGGAACCCGTCGCACTTCCTCGACACCGCCGAAATGTCGCACGCTGTGGGCATCGGGTACGATTGGCTTTATTCACACCTCGACGAAGCGACTCGCAAGAAGATCCGCGAGGGCTTGATAAAGAACGGACTGGCCGTCGGAGTCGCCGGTTACGAGAAGAAACACTGGTGGTCCAGGTCCTCGCACAACTGGAACCAGGTCTGCAACGGCGGCCTGGTGACCGGCGCGTTGGCGATCGCGGAGACCGATCCGAAGTACGCCCGGGCGATAATCCCAGCCGCCGTCAAGTCACTCCCGCGTGCGATCAAGACGTACGGGCCGGACGGAGGATGGTCCGAGGGTCCGGCGTATTGGCATTACGCGACGCGATACACCGCATACGGGCTGGCGGCGATGGACTCGGCGCTGGGCACGGACTTCGGCCTGTCGAAGATCTCCGGGCTGTCCGAGGCCGGACTGTTTCCGGTCTACACCACCGGGCCGACGGGGATGTACGTCAACTTCGCCGACTCCGGTACGCGGGCGCGCCGAGGGCCCATGGGATGCATGTTTTACCTGGCCCGCAAGTTCAAGCGCCCTTTCATCTCCGATGCCGAGCACGCCATGATCGCCAAACGCTCAGCGACGGCGGAACACGTGATGTGGTACGTTCCGCCCTCGGGCAAGAAGGAGACCCGCGACCTCGACCGCCTGTTCCGCGGACCGGTTCCCGTCGCACTATTCCGCAGCTCCTGGGGAGACCCGAACGAACTGTTCGTCAGCATCAAGGCCGGATACAACCAGGTGAACCACGGACACCTCGATCTGGGCGCCTTCGAACTCGACGCGCTCGGCGTGAGATGGGCTCGCGACCTGGGCTCGGACAACTACAATCTGCGCGGCTACTGGGACAGCCGCCGCGACACCAGCAGACGATGGAAATACTATCGCCTGAACTCGCTGAGTCACAGCGTACCGCTCATAAACGGAGCCAATCAATCCGCGGCGGGAACGTCGTCGATCCTGAAGTTCGAACCGGGCAGGGTCGTAATCGACTTCACCAGCGCCTACAAGAAGGCGGCATCCAAAGCGACTCGCGAGTTGAAGATTACGGACAATCGCAAGAGTGTGATCGTCCGGGACGACTTCGAACTGATCGGCGACAAGGGCGTCGAGATCACCTGGGCGATGACAACCGACGCGAAGATCACCGTCAAGAGCAAGACCATCGCGGAACTCACCCTCGACGGTAAGAAACTGTCAGCCGAATTACTCTCACCGTCCGGCGCGGAGTTCTCCGTCGAATCGGCAGAGCAGAAACCGCCCCAAAAGGCCAACAAAGGCGTATCGCGCCTACTGGCGAAAGTAAAGAACGCCAAGGGCAAGGTTCGGATATCAATCCGCCTGGCGCCGAAATGGTAGACCGATGATCCGCATAACGCCCGATATCTCGATCGAGGCGAACCTGATCACCATGGACTTCGTCCGCGCCTCGGGTCCGGGCGGGCAGAACGTTAACAAGGTCGCCACCGCCGTCCAACTCCGCTTCGACGCCGCCAATTGCGCCGCCCTGACCGCCGCGGTCCGCACACGCCTGAAAAAACTCGCCGGACGAAGAATGACCGCCGCCGGTATCCTCATAATAGACGCCCGCCGCCACGCCAACCAGGAACGCAACCGCACCGACGCGATGGCGAGACTAACCGAACTCATCGCCAAAGCCGCCGTCAGACCCAAACCCCGCCGCAAAACCAGACCAACGCTGGCCTCCAAGAAACGCCGCCTCGAATCCAAACGTCAAAGAGGCGAAACAAAAAAACTCCGCCGCTCCATCCGCCGAGACGAACAGTCCTGACGGGCGTGGTGTTGGTGGAATTCTAAAATGCCTCCGATTTACACCACCTTCCAAGTCGCCGTCTGTTGCGACTTATAGCCTAATTCCTGAAATAACTCGCCGTATATTGCGAATAACGCCAACCGGTATCACGGGCATTGTCGCTTGTGTCGGCAAGTGTCCGATGTTCCTCTCGCAAAGAGCAGACCCTCAAAATCCCGTTTATTATGCAGCGGAATTACATTTTACCCGATATTACTTCTATATTCGTCCGATTTGCGTGTATAATGCATTATGATTGCATAATACACGGAGTCTTGCCATGTACGTCAAACGAACTATTACGAATATCCTGCGTAAGGCCAGCGCCCAGTTCCCGGTTTTGCTGATTACCGGGCCCAGGCAGGTGGGGAAGACTACTTGTCTCCGCCATTCGGCCGATCCGAACCGGACATACGTGACACTCGACGATCCGCAGGCGCGGATGCTGGCGAGGGAGGACCCAGGGCTGTTCCTGCAGCGGTTCGCTGCGCCTGTGTTGATCGACGAGATTCAATACGCACCGCAGCTGCTGCCGCTAATCAAGATCGCCGTCGATTCTCGTGCCAATAAGGGCGATTACTGGCTGACCGGATCGCAGCAGTTTCACCTGATGGCAAATGTGTCGGAATCACTGGCCGGGCGGGTGTGTATTCTGCAACTGCTTGGATTCTCTACAAACGAGCTGGCAGACAAGGCCGATGGCGCCACCGCCTTCTCGCCGCAAACCTTCAACCCCGCCGGCGACGAGCCTCTGGGGCTGATGGCGCTTTACGAGCGGATATGGCGAGGCGCTTTTCCCGCCATCGCAATCGACGACACAATAGACCGCGACCTGTTTTACGGTTCGTACGTGCAGACCTACCTGCAACGGGATGTCAAGTCACTGATGAATGTTGGTGATGAGACAGCGTTCATGAAATTCCTGCGGGCTGCGGCCGCTCGGACAGGGCAGATGCTCAACATGGCCGACATCGCCCGCGATGTGGATATCTCGCCGAACACCGCAAAGAAATGGCTGAGCGTTCTGGAAGCCTCCGGGATCATTTTCCTGCTCGAACCGTATCACAACAATCTTACCAAGCGGTTAGTCAAAGCCCCGAAGCTCTATTTCCTCGATACGGGCCTGGCGGCGTACCTGACGCGATGGTCGAGCCCGCAAACCATCGAGGCCGGCGCGATGAGCGGAGCGTTCTTTGAAACGTGGACCGTCGCCGAAATAATCAAGAGCTACCGGCACGCGGGCAGGTCAGCTCCGATCTACTACTACCGCGATGCTGATCAAAAGGAGATCGACCTGCTTATCGTCCAGGACGGAACCATCTATCCGGTAGAGATCAAGAAAGCCACCGCCCCGACAAAAAGGGATGTGCGTCATTTTTCGGTATTGAAGAAGCTCAAAACGCCCATCGGCCCTGGCGCGGTATTATGCATGAGTCACTCGCAGATACCGATTACCGAAACAGTCCAGGCGTGGCCCGCGAGCCAAATCTAACCACTTCAGTACAAACGAAGATTTGCGCATTTGCGCGCCAGGATGAACTTTCATAGCGGTTGTGCGTCCAATATAATGTTCGCGAAACCTCAACCACCGGGAGATGCTGCTATGCACTGTGCAATCAGGCGCGGGGTGTTCGTCGGGATCGTTCTTTTCCTTGCCGCGGCCGCTGGCGCACAGAATGTTGTCCCGGTCATGCTCGTTCGGCCCAAGGCCGGTAAACCGCTGGAGCCTATTACTTTAGCGGCCGTTGACACGAAGGTTCGGATCATCGGGCGGGTGGCTGAGACTTCGACGACCATGACGTTCCACAACCCGCACAACCGCGTGCTCGAAGGCGAACTGTACTTCCCCCTACCGCAAGGCGCGACCGTCAGCGGATATGCACTCGACATCAAGGGCAAGATGATCGACGGAGTGGCGATCGAGAAAAGTCGCGGGCGCGAGGTTTTTGAAAGAATAGTCCGCCGGGGAATCGACCCGGGCCTGGTCGAGTGGGCCAAGGGCAACAACTTCAAGACACGAGTGTTCCCCATACCGTCAGGGGGCAGCAGGACCATCCGCGTTTCTTACGTCAGCGAGATTACCGGCCCGTCCGACAAGCAAACTTACCACCTCCCGCTGGGCTACAAACGCAAGGTCGCCAAATTCGCCCTTCGCGTCGAAGTGATCAGGGCGATCAACGCGCCGCAAGTAACCTCCGGCGCGCCGGCGAACTTCACGTTCTGCAAGTCGCGCGACGGTTTCGTCGCCGAAACACGGTTGACCAACGCGACGCTGACCAAAGACCTGGTGATCGCCCTGCCCGAGACGACCTCCGCCAACGTCACAATCGAAAAGGCGGATGACGGAAAGTACTACTTCGCGATCAACGACATGGTGCCCGTACCGGAGCGCAAGAGCAGACCACCGACGCCCAAGCGGGTGTGCGTGTTGTGGGATGCATCCGCATCGCGGGCAAACGCCGACCACAAACGCGAGATAGCATTGCTGAAGAAATGCCTCAACAGCATGCTGCCGGCCAGCACCAGATCACAAGCGAAAGGATTCGCGGTGAATCTGATAATCTTCCGCAACAAATGCGCTGAACCCAAGGCGTTCAAGTGGGGCAAAAGCAAGAAATGGATACGGAAGGGGGACAAATGGGTGGACCACACTCCGCTACTCAACGCCATCAGAGAAATCCAATACGACGGCGGGACGCAGATGGGCACCATCACGCCCTGGCCCGATGCGAAAACGCCGGACATGTACCTGCTGTTCACTGACGGGGTATCGAATTTCGGTCGGGAGACCCCCGGCGCGATGGGCGCCCCGGTCTATGCATTCTCAGGCGCCGCAACCACCAACCACGCGATGCTGACCGCACTGACGATGAAAACCGGCGGGCGATACTTCAACCTCAAGCGCACCACTGACGATCAGGTTGTCTCATCGATCGGCAGGAGCGTTTTTTCGTTCCTGTCGGCCGGTGCGGTCGAAGCACAGGCCGGCCAGTTGTATCCGTCACTGCCGCAACCCGTCCGCGAGCGCACACCTTTTACGCTGGTCGGCAGGCTCAACGCAGATGCGGCCACCATCACGCTGAACTACGGGTTCGCGGGCAAGGCGTCGGTGTCCAATCCGCTGAAGCTCGCGGTCCGCGACGCGGTAGCGGGCAATCTGCTGCGGAAGCTGTGGGCCCAGAAGAAACTCGCGGACCTGATGGTATTCCAGGAGAACAACGAGAAGAAGATTCTCGCACTCGGTAAGAAGTATGGGCTGGTCACGCCCTACACGTCGCTGATTGTCCTGGACTCACTCGCCCAGTATATCGAGCACCGCATCGCCCCACCGCGGTCCCTTCCGAAAATGCGAAGCGAGTACATGAAGGCCATCGACACCGTCGAAGCCCAGGCCAAAAAGGTCGAGCAGGACAAGCTGGCGACCGTTCGGAAGATGTGGAAGAAACGCGTCGCATGGTGGACCAAAGAGTTCAAGTACCCCAAAAACTTCAAGTACGCCCCAAAGAAGGCAACCGCCCAGTCGGGTCAGAACGAGGGCGCTGGTCTCGACGCCGCCCCCGCACGCGGCCCAATGGTTGAGGCGACGATTCTCTCTGCACGTCTCGGCGCAGGAAACAACTTGGGAGTGAACTTTGAGGCAGGCCGAAGCCAAACGGGGGAGGGCAGAAGTCAACGTCGCGGCCGGCCCGGGATTGTCATCAAACCGTGGGATCCAAAGACGCCATACCTGGCCCGATTGAAGGCCGCAAAACCGTCAGAGGCATTCGCTGTCTACATGGCCAACCGCAGAAAGTACGGCGCCTCGCCGGCATTCTTCCTGGACTGTGCGGACTTCTTCTACAAGAAACACAATCTCGACCTGTCGCTGCAGATTCTCTCAAACATCGCCGAGATGGAGTTGGAGAACCCGGCGTTGCTGCGCATCCTGGGGCACAAACTCGTCCAGCAGCGGCGCTTCGACCTGGCCGTCCTGGTCTTCGAGCAGGTGCTCAAGCTCCGCCCCGAAGAGCCCCAGTCATATCGCGATCTGGCGTTGGCGCTGGAACGCCGGGCATTCGAACTTTCCTGCACGCAACTCCTCAGCCGCCTCAGTATCTCCGACAAGGTAATCCGCCTTACCCCGGACCAGGAAGCAGCCCTCAAAGCCGCAGCCGCCAAGGGCAATGCCCGGACTGCGCCGCTCCCACTTCCCAAACCACCAGCCAAGAAACCCCGCAACGTCAAGCACATGAACGTTAAGGATGCATGGGCAATCTACGCCAAAATCGACGCCGACAACATTCGCGCAATCGAGCTGCTCTACAAGGTCGTTACCGGTAAGTGGGACGGGCGGTTCGCGGAAATCGAAGCGATCGCCCTGACCGAGATGAACCGCATACTGAAGCGAGTAAAGCCCGCGCAGATCAAGCACATCAAGATCGACAAGGCCCTGCAAGACCTCCTGGACGTCGATGTCAGGATCGTAATGACGTGGGACGCCGACAACACCGATATCGACCTGCACGTTGTCGAGCCTTCCGGCGAGGAAACCTTCTACGGGCATAATTTGAGCACGATCGGCGGGACCGTCAGCAGGGACCTGACACGCGGCTATGGGCCCGAGGAGTATATGGTCCACAAAGCGATGCACGGCGTCTACACGATCAAGGCCAAGTATTACGGTAGCAGTTCGGTGAAGATCGCCGGCGCCGTCACCGTCCAGGTCGACATATACGCAAACTTCGGACGCGCAAACGAAGACCGCAAGTCGATCACCGTCCAATTGAAGGGCGCAAAAGAAATGATCACCATCGGCCAGATCGAATTCTGACCATGTGACAAATTACTCCACGGTCACGCTTTTTGCGAGGTTGCGCGGTTTGTCTACGTTGCATCCCCTGGCCACCGCCGCATGATACGCCAGCAACTGCAGCGGGATAACCGTCAGGAGCGGTTGGAGGGCTTCGGGGCACTCGGGGACGTACAGCACGTGGTCGCAGCATTTGTGGATCTGGTCGTCGCCTTCGGTGGCTATGGCGATTACCGAACCTTTGCGGGCCCTTACTTCCTCGATATTTCCGATGATCTTCTCGTAGGTGCTGCATCGTGTCGCGATGAATACAACGGGCATGCCCTCGTGGATCAGGGCGATCGGACCGTGTTTCATCTCGGCGGCGGGCAGGCCTTCGGCATGGATGTAGCTGATTTCCTTGAGCTTCAAGGCGCCTTCGAGGGCGATCGGGAAATTGTATCCGCGTCCCAGGAACAACCAGTTCTCGCGGTCGACGTATTTGGCGACCATGTCCTTGATCTCGTCGGACTGTTTGAGGACTTCGGTAATCTGATCGGGAATGGTCTGCAGCGCTTTGAGATAGCTCGCCATCAGCGGGACGGACATGAACCGACGCCGACCGAGATTAAGCGCCATGAGCGTTTCGACGACTATCTGGCAGGTGAAGGCCTTGGTCGACGCGACGCCGATTTCCGGACCGGCGTGGAGGTATATCCCCGCATCGGTTTCGCGTGCGATTGTCGAGCCGACAGTGTTTACGATCCCGATAGTCAGCGCGCCTTTTTCGCGAGCCTCTCGAAGCGCCGCGAGCGTATCGGCCGTCTCGCCGGACTGGCTTATCGCGATCACCGTCGTGTCGGCGTCGATTATCGGGTTGCGATACCGGAACTCGCTGGCGTATTCGACTTCCGTGGGAATCCTGGCGAGATCCTCAAAGAGATATTCCCCCACCAGGCCCGCATAGGAAGCCGTTCCGCACGCGGTTAGTATTATCTTCCGCGTCTTCACCAACTCGCGCTCGACATCTTTCAGCCCGCCAAGGATTATTCGCGTGTCCCGAATGTCAATCCGCCCGCTGATGCATGTTCGGATGCTCTCGGGCTGCTCGAATATCTCCTTGAGCATGAAGTGGTCGTATCCGCCCTTGGCGATCTCCTCGAGGGTCATCTCGATTTCGACAATTTCACTGGTGACCGGAACGTTGTCGAGCGTGAAGGTTCGCATGCTTTCGGAGGTGATGACGGCGACCTCGTTGTCGTGCAGGTAGACCACGTTGGCGGTATGCTCGATTATCGCCGACGCGTCCGAAGCGACAACGTACTCGTCCTTACCCACTCCGACGATCAGCGGGCTGCCCTTGCGTGCGGCTACCAGTTTGTCCGGTTCGCCGGCGCACATTACGACCATTCCATACGTACCGGAGACTTCCTGCAGGGCGGCCAGCACCGCCTCTTCGAGAGTGTTGCATCCATCGTTGTAGAACTCGCCGATGAGTTGGACGAGCACTTCGGTGTCCGTCTCGGAGACAAAGGTGTGTCCTCGATCGATGAGAAACTGCTTGAGCGTGGCGTAGTTTTCGATGATCCCGTTATGGACCAGCGATATTTTGCCCGAATCGTCGCAGTGCGGGTGAGCGTTTACTTCATTGGGCTCCCCGTGAGTCGCCCATCGCGTGTGGGCTATTCCCGCCCGAGCCGACTGCATCCGTGGATCTGCAATGGCTTGAGCCTCGACCGCGGCGACCCGCCCGGGGGCCTTGTGGATGCGCAGTTCGCCATCGTGCCAGACGCACAGACCGGCTGAATCATATCCACGATACTCCAGGCGTCTAAGCCCTTCGATCAACACCTCGCAAGCCTTGTCGCCATTACCAATATACCCGACTATTCCGCACATATGTTTCTGTTCCTGAGTGTCAGCTATGCTTGCATTATCGGCCCGAAAGACCGTTGACATTCGTTTGAATTTACATCGCGCAACTCACCGCGTCCCAGCGGCGGTGTAGACGATCTTGACCGCAAGCATCGCCGCGACGCCCAGCACCAGCAGGGCGAAATACCTGCGGACTTTTCTCGCGTGCAACCGATTGCACAACCACGAACCGAACTGCACGCCGATTGCGCTACCGGTAAGTATGCTCAGGGATATCCACAGGCTCACCTGGTCCTTGAACCCGTACCTCACCACCGCAACGGCCGTCGAGCAGAGCACCACGCCCAGGGACGTTCCGACCGCCTGGTGAACGGACATGCCCACAACCATCACCAGCAGAGGCATGAACAGCACTCCGCCACCAACGCCCATCAGGCCGACCAGCACGCCCACGCCCAGGCCCATGCCGATGATCCCGGGCAGGCTGACATGCATGATGCCGGCACGGGGCAGGTCGACGTACGGGCCTATCGGCAGGCGCTGCAACGGGCTCTTACCGTGGGTGGTCTCTTTGGGCCCCCTCCAGACCAACCACGCAGCGACGAGCATCAGCGCGACAAACAGGCACCTCATCAACTGCCTGAAACCGTCGCCCGCCAGTTCGTAAAGCCACTGGTGCATTTCCGCCCCGAGCAGCGCGCCGGGCACGCTGCCCAACGCCAGCAGTATCACGGTCCGGGGCTCTACGTTGCCCAACCTCCCGTGCCTCGCCGTGCCGGCGGCGCTCGTGCCGACCGACGCGGCAAGGTTGCTACCGACGGAAATCGTAAAATTGAACCCGAACAGCGATTCGAGTATCGGGACAGTCAGGAACCCCCCGCCAACGCCGAACAGACCGGCCAGGGTCCCGATGCACAGCCCGACGGCGAGAAGACACCCGATCAGCATCGCCGGATTGGCGAAGTAGCTTCCGCTCAGCAGTTCGTCCAGTGCAATCATGATGCATCGCCCTCGACACTGTCGCCTGTCGGGCCGCGGCGGGCGGGGCGGTTGCGGAGGATCTCGAAAACAAAGTTGATCGACAACCCCCATGCAAGAGGGATAACAACCAACAGGATTACTTCAAGAATCTTCGGCATGGCGGTACACTACTGTAACAAATCGACCGGACCGGACTCTGTCTGATTCTCAGCCGATTATACCTTTCGCTCGGAGCAGTGCGATAATTCGTTCGGTGCTCTCTTCAAGGTCGATTTCGTGTGTTGGAATTGTCAGGTCAGCGGTCCGGGGCGTTTCGTAAGGCGCCGTCACGCCGGAAAACTCGCTGATCTCGCCGCTGTCGGCCAGTTCGTACAACTCAGCGTCTCGTTGTCGGCAGGCGTCGACCGGGGCGGAGAGATATACCTCCATGTAGCGGTCGGGACCGAGTATTTCGCGGGTCTGGTCACGGCTTGTCTGGTACGGCGAAACGAACGCACAAATACAGATCATTCCCGCGTCGTTGAGCAGGCGCGCGACTTCGGCGGACCGGCGGAGGTTTTCGTTGCGGTCATCGGCGCTGAAACCGAGGTCCTTGCTGAACCCCAGGCGCGCATTCTCGCCGTCGAGGACCGAGCAATTACAGCCCGCGGCGAACAGTTTGCGTTCCAGTTCGTATGCGATGGTGCTCTTGCCCGATCTCGGAAGCCCGGTCAGCCAAATCGTCGCAGGCCTGTGTCCCATGCGCTCGGTCCGCGACTCCTGGGGTATCCCGCTGGCGTGAGAGTGGACGTGCCCGCTCTTGCTGGTGCGAATTTGCTTTTCGGGCGATACGGTAAGTTTGTTCGGATCGCGGTCGAGGATCATACCGGCGCCTACCGTGGAGTTGGTCAGGCGGTCGATTACGATAAACGATCCGGTCTCGCGGTTGCGGGTGTAGGGATCGTATGTAATCGGGCGGGTAAGCGACACGACACACCGTCCGATCTCGTTGAGGGCGAGGCTGTCGGCCTGGGACCGGTGCAGTGTGTTGACGTCCACCCGGAATCTCAGGTTGGAAATCTGACCGGGCACCATTTGCGTTGAATGTTTGATCAGGTACTGCTTGCCCGGTTGCATCGGTTCTTCGGACATCCAGACGATCATGGAGTCAAGCTCCCGATCGACCCTCGGGACGTTGTTGACGTGTACGATGGTGTCGCCGCGGCTGACGTCGATATCGTCTTCCAGCGTCACCCCGATCGCCAGAGGCGGGAACGCTTCGTCGAGGTCGCCGTCGGGCCCGAAGACGGTCTTGATACGGCTTCGCATACCGGCGGGCAGGACCATGACATCGTCGCCCGGCTTGATCGTGCCCGAGGCGACCGTTCCCAGGTAGCCCCTGAACGTCCTGTCCGGGCGGAGAACGTACTGCACGGGAAGACGCAGATCGATCAGGTTTCGATCGGAAGCGATATGGACGGTCTCGAGATGATTCAGCAGCGCACTGCCCTTGTACCAGCCCATCGCATCGCTGCGCTCGACCACATTGTCGCCTTCCAGGGCGCTTACGGGTATGAACGTCAGATCGTGGACTTCGAGCTTTGCGGCAAACTCGGTGAACTCCCTGCAGATCGACTCGTAGACTTCGCGGGAGTAGTCGACGAGATCCATCTTGTTAATCGCCACCACGACATGCGGGATACCCAGAAGCGCAGCGATAAACGCATGTCGTTTGGACTGCGTGACGACCCCGCTCTTGGCGTCGATGAGTATGATCACCAAGCTGGCGGTCGATGCTCCGGTGGCCATATTGCGGGTGTACTGCTCGTGCCCCGGGGTGTCGGCGATGATGAACTTCCGGCGAGGTGTCGAGAAGTATCTATATGCCACATCGATAGTTATGCCCTGCTCGCGTTCGGCCCGCAGACCGTCGGTGACTAAGGCGAGGTCCAAATCGCCACCGGTGGAGCCCACGCGGGCCGACGCCTCGACAACCGAAGACAACTGGTCCTCGTATATACCCTTGGATTCGTACAGAAGGCGCCCGATCAGCGTGCTCTTGCCATCGTCGACGCTGCCGGCGGTTACGAACCGCAGCAGGTCCTTGCTCTCGTCTTCCTGTAGTGTCTTTATCGCGTCCACTAGAAGTACCCCTCCTTTTTCTTCTCTTCCATTGAGCCTTCCCGGTCCTGGTCGACGGCCCGATTCTCCCGCTCGGAGTTTCTTGCTATCGTGGTTTCGGCGATGATCTCCTCGATCGTTGTGGCGGTAGACTCCACCGCCCCGCTGCACAACTGGCAGCCAAGCGTTCTGAAGCGGACTGTCATTTCGACGACTTCCTCGCCCTCGGCGGGCTTGTTGAGATCGCCGGCGAGAAGGAGCATCCCGTCCCGCTTGATCACCGGATGGGTCCTGGCGAAGTACAATGGCACGATCGGTATATCTTCGACGTGTATGTAATGCCACACATCCAACTCCGTCCAGTTCGACAGCGGGAATACCCTGAACGACTCGCCCTTGGCGTGACGCGTGTTGTAGAGGCTCCACAACTCGGGACGCTGGTTCTTGGGGTCCCACTGCATGAACTCGTCGCGGAACGAGAATATCCGCTCCTTGGCGCGCGATTTCTCTTCGTCGCGGCGCGCCCCCCCGAATGCCGCGTCGAACCCGCCGTCCTGAAGCGCTTTGACTACCGCCTCGCGCTTGAGAATGTCGGCGCACATCGTACACGTCCAGTTCTCGACCGGACCTATCCGGTCCAACGCTTCCCGGTTAATGTGAACTATCAGTTCGGCGCCGATGTCGCGGGCAAACTTGTCGCGAAACTCGATCATCTCGCGGAACTTGAATGTCGTATCCACGTGAAGCAATGGGAACGGAAGTCCTCCGGGTGCGAAGGCCTTGCGGGCAAGGCGAACCATCACCGAGGAATCCTTGCCCATCGAATACAGCATCACCGGGCGATCGCACTCGGCGACCACCTCGCGGATGATGTGGATGCTCTCGGCCTCCAACTGCTTCAAATGCGTTAAATTATATGAACTCACGTCTTGCTCCTGCCGAGGGCGGGGCGCCCGCGCGGTGTTTGTCTTATCTCACTGGCCCGAGAGGAATCGCTTCTCGTCCAGGTACTCCATAATCTTCCCAGCCGCATCGGTCGGCGTTGCCTGGGCGCTGGTAATCCTGATTTCAGGATGCTCCGGTTGTTCGTAAGGCGCGTCAATACCGGTAAAGTCGGCGATCTCGCCGGCACGCGCCCGCTTGTAGAGACCCTTGGGATCTCGCCTTTCACACTCGTCAAGAGGTACATCGATGTACGTCTCGATGAACCGCTCGGGACCAACGATCCGGCGGGCATGCCCGCGCCCGGTCCGGTACGGCGAGATAAACGCCGCTATAGTAATAATACCCGCGTCGGCGAAGAGTCGCGCCAATTCGCTGATTCGGCGTATATTTTCTTCGCGGTCTGCAGGGGAGAACCCCAGATCCGAGTTAAGCCCGTAGCGGACATTGTCGCCGTCGAGAACGTACGCCAGATGCCCCAACCCTACAAGCCGCGACTCCAGGCTCCGTGCGATAGTACTCTTGCCCGAACCGCTCAAACCGGTCAACCAGACCACGCATCCGCGCTGGTCGAGAAGCGCGCCGCGGTCTTCGGGCCTGACTTCCCCTCCATGCCATGTTATGTTCGTCGATTTCATTTTTCTGTCAGTTCCACTGTGAAGTACCGGATATCGGTCGACCGCCTCCCCGTCTTGCACAATCCCGAGCGTTGCGGTAGTATAATAGGAGATTACCGCCGGAGTCAAGCAAATGACCGGCCACTCCGCAATAACAAGGAAACCTCGCCCGTGGATCAACAACTTCTCAACGCGTTCCTCGATAAGGTCCGTCCGCTTGCGCAGGCGGCGGGAAGAGCCATTCTACAGATCGCCGGCGAAGATATCGGCGTTACGGAGAAGTCCGACGGATCGCCGCTCACGCGCGCCGACATGGCGGCTCATCGGACAATCCAGGACGGTTTGAGCAAGCTCGAGCCCGTATTCCCGATACTCTCGGAAGAAGGCGACCTCGATAACCTCCAGGAACATAAATGGGGGACCTACTGGTGCGTGGATCCGCTCGACGGGACCAAGGAGTTCGTCAAAGGCCTGGCGGACTACACCGTAAACATCGCTCTGGTCATCGACAGCAAACCCGTCCTCGGCGCGATCGACATACCCGCGGTCGGCGTGACTTACACCGCGGCGAGGGGACTGGGCGCCTGGAAATACCAACGCGACGCACCGCCGGAGCAGATCGCCCCCAGCACGCGGACCAAACCGGAATCGGCCGTCGTCAGCCGCTCCCACCTCGACGACGAAACCAGGCAGTTCCTCGAGGCGCTCGGAATCACCAACGTAATACCCCACGGTAGTTCGCTGAAGATATGCGCAGTGGCCGACGGAACCGCGGATATCTATCCGCGATTCGGACCGACGTGCCTGTGGGACACCGCCGCCGGGGCCGCAATAGCCATCGAAGCGGGATGCAAAGTAGTTGACCTCGCCGGCGATGATCTGGTGTACGACCCCGGGCAAAACATCAAACACGCCGGATTCATAGTCTCCCCGGAAGGGGTCCAACTGCCCGTCGCGAGGGAATAACGACGACGGTTCAAGCCCGCCGCGGTCCACCTCCTGTCATTAATGCGCCACAGAAACCATAAACACGTTATACTGATAGCGGCGTTCGAGACAGAATATCCGGTAGAGTTGTCGGGATCGGGAGAAAGACTATGCGCAACATGTGGAGTCTTATGGCGGCGGCGGTCATCTGTGCGGGCCTGCAGGCGGGATGTGGAGGCGGAGAGGAAGAAGCCCCACCCCCACCCTCCGGACCAAAAGGGGTCGCCCTGACCATGTTGAAAGCGATCGCCGCGGGAGATGGGGATGTGGTGGTGGCATGTTATGACTGTTCCATCGAAGACAAAGAGTACATGATCAAGACGATGTCCTTTCGCCGGTCGCTCATGAATCTGGGCAACGCCGGAGCCAAGGCATACGGCTCGGAGGCCTGGGGAGCAGCCACAGAGAAAGCCGGCATGAACGCACTTGTACCCGACATGACCAATACCGAAAAGAACATGCAATGCACGATCACCGGCGACAAAGCCGTCTGCACCCTGAAAGGATTCGGCGGTACGTTGAATCTGGCCAGGAGAGGCGGTAAATGGCTGATCGTCCCGAAACGGAGCCAATTCCCCCCGCTGCATATGCGGGGCGATATACTCAAGTCAGTACTCAAAACAAGATCCGCCATCGACGCGGTCACATCCAATATCAGCGATGGAGCCGTTTCGGTTGACGAGGCCTGCGCCGAGGTTAAGAAAATCTTGAACATCCCGTAGCGGCGGTCATCTACTTGTCATCTGCGGACGCTTTTTCACTCAGACGTTTCTGCGCAACCGTATCGCCCTGCTGTTTGCACCACTCGGCGAGCAGTTTTCGCATTGAGCCGACTAGTTTGGCGTGCTGGGGAGAGTTGGCAAGATTGCGCATTTCGTGCGGATCGGTCCTGATATCGTAGAGTTCCTCGCCCGGGCGATGCTGGTACGCCTGGACGATTCTCCCGGCTTTGGCGTCGGTCTTGGCTTTGCGGACCCACGAATCCCAGAACGGCAGGTAGTGCGGACCCTTGCGGCAGCCGGTGATGTGCGTCGTGAACGTACGGTCCGGTTCGAGGTTCAGGATGTACCTGTGTGTTGGCGTGCGGACCGTTCGCCCCGGACAGTGGTTGGCGATACCCGGACCGCCATTGTCGTTGCCCGTGTGCGTACCGAATACCACTTTGCGATGCGTTGTTGTCTTCCCCTCGACAGCGCCCATGAAGCTGCGTCCGTCGATGTTTTTGGGCTGATCGCCGCCGCCGGCCTCGACAAGCGTGGGCAGAATGTCGACAAGGTTAACCATCGCGTCGGTCACGCCGCGACCGACTTTGCCCGGGCGGCGGACGATGAAGGGAACGCGCAGCCCGCCGTCGTACAGGCACCATTTTTCAAACGGCCAGTTGGCGCCCTGGTCGCTGGTGTAGATGAACAGCGTGTTGGCCTTGTTCCGATGTTTGTCGACGGCGTCGAGGACTCCGCCGAGAATGCTGTCCATCCGCGTAACGTCGCTGTAATAGTTCGCCCGGTCGCTGCGCGTCTCGGGAGTGTCGACGTAGTTGGGCGGCAGGGTGATCTTGTCGGGATCGTAAGTGGTGTTCTTGACCCAGGGCGTATGGGGCGGACGCGTGCAGACTACCAGCAGCAGCGGTTTGGGCTTGTCGTATCCGGCGATGAACGCGGCGGCTTTCATTTCGCTGTTCTGCACCAAGTCGTACGGGAACCGCTTGCGCGGATTGTGATGGAACTTGCCGATGTGGGCGGTGTAATAGCCCATCGCCTTGAAGTATTCGGGCATGGTGCGGATGTTCCTGCGGATCGGCGTGCCGAACTTGTGCCCGCCGTTGCGATGGGGCATGAGCCCGGTCTCGATGACGCACCTCGACGGACTGCACAGCGGAGAAGCCGCAAACGCATGCGTAAAACGCATCGACTCACGCGCCAGGCGATCGATATTCGGCGTGCGAACGTACTTGTCGCCATAGGCGCCCGAATCGGCCCACCCGTGGTCATCGGAGATAAAGAGGACGATGTCGGGCTTCGACTGCTTCTCGCGCGCAGTCAAGAAACGAGGCGCCGAAACCGCCGCCGCAAGAAACCCGACCTTCTTCAAGAAACCGCGTCTGTTGCACATAATTGTGATCCTTCCCGACCTCCATTATCGGCCCGGCCCGCAGACCTTTCAATATAATTGCCCACGGGGCGGGCGGAGTTTTCCCGACGGACACTCTTGTTATTTCGCCGCGTTTCGGATATTCACTTGCCCGGAAGTTCAGACTGCAAGACCGTAAAGGACCACTATGCCTCAATTCATCTTCGAGATGCACGACGTATCCAAGCAATACGGCGATCACACCATCTTTCAGGATATCAGCCTGTCGTTCTTCTACGGCGCCAAGATCGGCATCGTCGGGGAAAACGGTTCGGGCAAAACCTCGCTGTTGCGAATTATGGCTGGCATTGATGAGGATTTTGACGGCGAGGCCGGGCTGGTCAAGGGCATGAGTGTGGGCTATGTCCAGCAGGAGCCTGACCTGGACCTCGACAGCACCGTTCGCGAGAGTCTGCAAGCTTCAATGGCCCCGATTCAGAATCTCATTGATGAGTACAACGCCGTCGCCGACCGCATGGGCGCCCCCGAGGCTGCGGACGAGATGGACGACCTGCTCAAGCGCATGGAGCAGCTCCAGGAGCGAATCGACGCCTGCGACGGTTGGGAGATCGATCGCCTCATGGACATCACAGCCGACGCACTGGTCCTACCGCCCGATGACATGCGGATCGCTACACTATCCGGCGGAGAGCGGCGGCGGGTCGCTCTGTGCAAGGTCCTGCTCGAAAAGCCCGATCTCCTGCTGCTTGACGAACCGACGAACCACCTGGACGCCGAGACCATCGCCTGGCTCGAACAGACGCTCCGCGATTACCCGGGCACGATCATCATCGTCACCCACGACCGCTATTTCCTGGACAATATCACCAAGTGGATTCTCGAACTCGACGGCGGCCGCGGACTGCCCTTCGAGGGCAACTACTCGGCGTGGCTGGCGCAGAAAGCCGAACTGCTCCGCGTTATCGAGAAGAAGGAAACCCAGCGCCAGCGGACGTTGACGCGCGAACTCGAATGGATCAACAAGTCGCGCGGCGGAAAGCAATACAACCAGGCCCGCATCGACCGCTACGAACAGCTCGCCGGGCAGACCACGCTCGATACGACCAGCGATGCGATTATCCAAATCGTCGCCGGTAAACGCCTGGGCGACAAGGTGCTTCATGTCAGTTCCGTAAGTAAGAGTTACGACGATCTGACGCTGTTTGAAAATTGCTCCTTCGAACTGCCCCGAGGCGGGATCGTGGGGGTGATAGGACCAAACGGTACGGGCAAGACCACGCTTTTCCGCATGATCGTCGGCCAGGAGCAGCCCGATTGCGGTTCGATTGAACTGGGAGATTCCGTCGAGCTGTCTTACGTGGATCAACATCGCGACGAGTTGGTCGACTCGCGAACGATCTTCGAGGAAATAACCGACGGTAAGGACCGCATCGAACTCGGCGGAGGGAGCATGAACTCGCGGGCTTATGTCGCGAGGTTCAATTTTCGGGGCCCGCAGCAGCAGAAACGCTGCGGCGAGCTGTCCGGCGGCGAGCGGAACCGCGTACACCTGGCCAAGCTGCTCCGCCGCGGCGGTAATCTCCTGCTGCTGGACGAGCCCACAAACGACCTGGACGTCGCCACCATGCGAGTACTCGAACAGGCCCTGATCGACTTCCCCGGATGCGCGATGGTCATCTCCCACGACCGATTCTTCCTCGACCGAATCTGCACGCACCTGCTCGTAATGGAAGGCTTTGGCGCCACAACCTGGTTCGAAGGCGGATTCACCGAATACGAAAATCAAATGCTCGCCGCCAACGCCGACCGCCTCGCACACCGCCGAAGCAAGTACAAACGCCTGACGCTTCGTTAACTACGACGAACGGCATTTTGCCACGGCCGGCGGGGTCGGAAACGGGGCAGGGGTCGAACCTGCAACCTCCGGTTCCGTAGAAGACATCGACAAAGTCCTTAACAACATATCTCAATTGTTGTTATCTGGACTCGGGGGAGGTAGTCCATCTCCGGCGGATTGGATTGTCGAATCCTGTCTTTGACCAAGCCGCGGGCGGGTGCTATATTGCCTGTGACAGGCTCAGACACGGTCTCTGGGCTTCAACGAACCCGTGGAAATGGGCTGATCGGATGGGACAGGTGATACACAAAGCTGATGTGGAACGGCAATCGAGCGTCGAACGCTCCGCCCTCCCCAAAACCCTCGCCCGCCGAGCCATTGGCGCACCCGCATGCGGAATCAAATTTCCCACCATTTGTCCTGCCGGCGAATACGCCACGTACGATTGATACAAGAACCTACTCCACCATGAATGAACTACTCGACTCGGGCGATCCGTCGCTTTATGAAGTAACCACCAAGGCTCCCGGTCCGCGCGGCAAGTTACCGCTATCGGCCGACATGCTCCGCAACCAACCCAGCGGCGGTGCGTTCGGAATGACCCATAACGCCGGTATGGGGTGGGCTCCGGAAACCCTCGACGGACCGCAATACCTGATGCTCAGTAACCTTGGCGGCATCCGCGCCGAGGACGGCTCACCGATTGCGTTGGGATTTCACACCGGTCATTTCGAGTTGGGCGTGGCGATGACCGCCGCCGCCGCCGAAATGAAACGCTCCGGCGCGGTCGTCTTCGCCGGACACTGCACCGACCCTTGCGACGGCCGCACCCAGGGAACGCCCGGTATGTTCGACAGTCTGGCCTACCGCAACGATGCGGCGTCGATCTTCCGCCGGTTGAGGCGTTCGATACCCACAATCCGTGGCGTGCTCGGTGTGGCGACCTGCGACAAGGGATTGCCCGCGATGATGATGGCCTTGGGCAGCTTCGGCGACATTCCGTCGGTGCTGATGCCCGGCGGGGTCACCCTGCCGCCAACCGAGGGCGAAGATACGGGCAAGATCCAATCGATCGGCGCGAGATTCTCCCGTGGAGAGTTGAGTCTGGAAGACGCTTGCGAGTTGGGTTGTGGCGTGTGTGCTTCGCAGGGGGGCGGATGTCACTTCCTCGGAACGGCCGCCACGTCGCAGGTTGTTTGCGAGGCGATCGGTTTTGCGCTGCCGCATACAGCGCTGGCGCCTTCGGGACAACCGATCTGGCGCGATAACGCACGACGCAGCGCCAAAGCCTTGATGGAACTGGACCGCCGCGGCGCCAAGACCGGCGATTGGCTCACCGACGCCTCGATCCGCAACGCGATGGCGGTGTTCGCGGCGTTTGGCGGATCGACCAACCTGTTGATCCATCTACCGGCGATCGCCCACGCCGCGGGGTTGCGGAGACCCGGTATTGAAGATTGGACGCAACTGAACCGTCGCGTTCCGCGCCTGGTCGACGTGCTGCCAAACGGACCGGTCAATCATCCGACGCTGCGAGCCTATCTCGCCGGCGGCGTTCCGGAAGTCATGTTGCGGTTGCGGGACATAGACCTGCTGGAGTTGGACGCCGTGACTGTCAGCGGGATGACCATCGGCGAAATTCTGCAATGGTGGGAGACCTCCAATCGACGAACGTCGATGCGAAGGCGCCTGAGCGAGTGCGACGGTGTCGACCCGGACGACGTTATCATGACGCCCGAACGGGCCGGGCAACTCGGCGTGACCAGCACGATCTGTTTTCCGCACGGTAATCTGGCGCCGGAAGGATCGATCATCAAGAGCACTGCGATCGACCAACGTGTGGTCGATCCGGACGGCGTCTACCGCAAGACCGGTCCGGCGCGAGTTTTCCTGCGCGAGACCGACGCGATCGCCGCGGTCAAGGGTCAGACCGATCGGCCGCTGAAACCAGGCGACGTGCTTGTGCTGATGGGCCGCGGTCCGTTGGGTTCGGGAATGGAAGAGATCTTTCAAATTACTTCGGCGTTGCGGCATCTGTCCTGGGGCCACGAGGTGGCGGTGGTGACCGACGCCCGATTTTCCGGCGTCAGCACGGGCGCGTGCATCGGGCTGGTTGTACCCGAGGCGCTTGCCGGCGGACCGCTTTCCGGCGTGCGCGACGACGACCGCATCCGCATAATCATCGACCGCAACAACCTCGAAGGCTCCGTTGATCTGGTGGGTGACGCCCAATCCGAATTCGGATCCGAGCATGGCGCGGTTGTGCTGACCGAGCGAGGCCCGCATCCGGATCTAACGCCCGACCCCGATCTCCCGGCGGAAACCCGCCTCTGGGCGGCGTTGCAGCGCTTCGGGGGCGGTATATGGGGCGGATGCGTGTTTGACGTCGATAAGATTGTCGAGCGGTTAGAGGCCGAGTAAGGATCGAAGCGTCGAACTCCTGACCGCGCACACCGTTGACGTCGCGCGCCCGATAATCAGCCGAACAGACGGTTCACACCAAGTGCGGTGAGGCCAGGATCTTGATGTGATTGCGGCTGTTCCGCATGAATTCCTCGATACCTTCGGGGATAACGTTGCCCATAGAGATTCGCCCGGTGATGAGCGATTCGACGTCCACCATCCCGCGACCGATCAGTTCGGTCGCGATTCGATAGTCCAGATCGTAAACGTGCGAAAACGATCCGATGATGTCGATCTCGTCCCAGACGATCGGGAAGTAGTTTATACCGATCGGTTCGTTCAGCAGCCCGGTCATGACAACCTTCCCGCGTCTGGCGCAGAGTTCGACGGCCATCTTCATGGTGACCTCGTTTCCGCCGCATTCGATGACCCTGTCGACCATGGCTCCGTCCGTCAATTCGCGCAGCGCTTCGGCCGGGTTACCGGTGCGCGAGTCGATAATTTCATCGGCCCCCAGTTCCAGGGCCCGCTGTCTCTTGATGTCTTGGGACCGCTGCACCACGTAGATGGGATAGGCGCCGGAAAGCTTGGCCAGTTGCAGGGCGAGCAGTCCGATGGTTCCCGCCCCGACGATCGCCACGGAATGGCCGATATCGATCTGGGCCAGGCGAACGGCCCGGACGCAGACCGCGGTCGGTTCGGATAGAGCACCGAATTCCAACGGGATGGAATCCGGAAGCTTGAAGCATACTTCCTCGATGGTGTTGACGTATTCGGCGAACCCGCCGTGCGAGGTCAGTCCCAAGTGGGCCATGTTGTCGCAGTGGTGTTGGTTGTGCGTCAGGCAACTCGGGCAGGTCTTGCAGAAGATGATCGGGTCGGGCGAGACGCGGTCGCCCGGTTTCAGGCGGGTGACTCCCTTTCCCACCGCGTGGATTGTACCGACCATTTCGTGTCCGAGGATCAGGGGAGCCTTGGCGCCGGTCAGCGGATTCGGTTCGTCCACGGGGATGTAGAGGGGTCCGTTTCTATATTCTTCGATGTCCGTCCCGCAAACGCCGCACCAGTCTATTTTGATCGTGACCTCCCCTTCTTTCGGCGGAGCCGGGTCCGGGAATTCCTCGAAGCGAATGTCATTTCTTGCGTGCCATACTAAGGCCTTCATGTCTTGTCTCCATTGCTAACCGGCGAACTCAAATGCTGGTGCGCCACTAACGTCCAACTCCGCCCTGAACAGCGAACCGGCCAGAGGTTGTTCTTCCTTGTCCCGGGCGGTCAGCCCGTCGCTTGCCGAAGTGATGTAAAGCTCGTCCAAATCGGGCCCGCCGAAAGCACATGATGTTGTCAGTTTCGCCCCGGGCACTGTCACGGTGTCCAACAACCGGCCGCTTGACGGGTTCCAGCAGCGCACCTCGCCGGCCCCGTAGATCGCGACCCACAGGTTCCCGCCGGCGTCGATCGACATACCGTCGAGGAAACCAACGTCTTCGGGGAGTTCCACAACTACGCGGCGATTGGCGATGTCACCTGTCTCCACGTCGTAGTCGAATGCTGCGACCTGAAAGGCCAGGGAGTCAATGTAGTAAAGCGTCGTCTGATCCGCGGTCCAGACCAGACCGTTGGAGATCGAGACGTCGGACAGCACTTTTCTGACCGACAGGTCCGGCGTCATGCAGTAGAGGCTTCCGGCGCCTTTTGCGAAATCGTAGGCCATCGACCCGGCCCAGAATCGCCCGGCTGGGTCGCACTTGCCGTCGTTGAAACGGTTGTTGGGCAACTCGGTCTCGACCATGGCGATTTCTTCGACCGCTTCGGTCTCAAGATCGAGGCTGGCGAACCCGCCTTTGACGCCCAGCATCAGGCCTCCGGACTTGCGGGGTACTACGGTTCCGACATCTCGGCCGACGTTGAGCCCGCGGTTCTCGCCTGTTTTCGGATCGAAGACAAAAACCGTTTGCCCCATGATGTCGACCCACAGCAGGCGCTGTGCTTGCGAATGCCAGAGCGAACCTTCACCCAGACGGGCGCCCTGTTGCACAATAGGCTCTGCCTTCTTGGCCATGCTGTTGGTTCTCCCATGCTGTCTTGCTACTGAACGCTGTCTTTGGTCATAACGCCGTTGATAAGTCGCCACAGTCCGTCCGGATTGCTGTTTTGCAGCGCGGTCGGCAGGCAGGCGTCGGGGACGTTCTGTAAACATATCGGTCGCGAAAAACGAAGAATTGCGCCCGTGCCCACCGAAGTGTAGTGCGAATCGGTGCATGCCGGATACGGACCGCCGTGATTCATCGCGCTGCACACCTCGACGCCCGTGGGATAACCGCCCACCAGCAGCCTTCCGGCGCGAGCGGACATTATGGGCAGGAGGTCGGAATATGCGTCCAGGTCCGCTTGCGACCCGTGCAGTGTCGCGGTCAACTCGCCGCGGAACTTCCTTGCCACCTTGAACAGCTCGTCGTCGCTGGAACAGACTACCGCCAGCGTCGTCGGTCCGAAGAGCTCCTCGCTAAGTTCATCATCGGCAAGGAACGTGGTTGCATCAGTTCGGAACAGCGCCGGAACGGCGCGATTGCCCGCAGCCTCGAAGGTCACAGTGTCGTGGCCGAGTAGGGTTACGGTGTCCTTGTTATCGAGCTTCTCGAAACCCGTGCGATAGGCGTCAAAGATCCCGGCCGTCAGCATCGTATCGCGCGATGATTCGGCCAGCAACCCGGCGGTCCGGGTGAGAAACGCGTCGGTTTCCTCGCCGGCGAGCATTACCAGTACGCCGGGACACGTGCAGAACTGTCCGACTCCCAAAGTGACCGACTGCCTGAGGCCTGCGGCGATTTGCTCGGCGTTTTCCTTCAAGGCCTCCGGCAGGATGAAGACGGGATTGATGCTGCTCATTTCAGCGTAGACCGGAATAGGATCGGGCCTGGCGGCCGCGGCGTCGAACAGCGCCCGTCCGCCCTGCTGAGACCCGGTGAATCCGACGGCCTTGACGGTCGGGTGCTTGACCAGGTCCATTCCGATGCTGCGTCCGGGTCCGTAGAGGAGTGAGAAGATTCCCTCGGGCATGTTTGTGGCGGCGGCGGCTTTCTGAATGGCCAGGCCCACAAGTTCGGCCGTTCCGGGATGGGCGTGGTGGGCCTTGACGATCACCGGGCATCCGGCCGCCCATGCCGAAGCGGTGTCTCCGCCGGCGACCGAAAACGCCAGCGGGAAGTTGCTTGCACAGAACACGACAACCGGGCCCAGCGGTCGGCGCATCAGGCGGAGATCCGGTTTCGGGAAGGGGGTCCGGTCGGGCATCGCCGTTTCGATGCGAGCGTCTACCCAGCTTCCTTCACGAATCAGCGAGGCGAACAATCCGAGTTGACCGCAGGTCCGCCCGCGCTCTCCCTGGAATCTCCCCTCGGGCAGTCCGGTCTCCTGGTTGGCCCGCGCGATCAGCGCATCGCCTAGATTCATTATTTCTTCGGCGACCTTGTCCAGGAAAACGGCGATCTCTTCCGGCGTCTTTTTCTCCAGCGCCTCTACGGCGGCGTCGGCAAGGGCGCACGCCTTGTCCAACTCGCCGGAGGTCGCATGATGGAACACCGCCGGTAGGGTTTCGCCCGTCGCGGGGTTCGTAGCGGTGAAGGTCTCGGGGCCCTCGGCCGATCGGCTCTGTCCGATAATCTGCTGTCCCGTCAAATCCATCGTCTGTGCTCCCATGCCTTATGATCGGGCGTTGTGAAGTTCCTGCAGTTTCTAGATCGCCGCTTTGAAGAGCGCCAGGCAATCGGCTTCCGTGGCGTCCTTCGGGTTCGGCGCCGTCGAGTGGTCCGCAAACGCTGCTGCGGACAGCGGCGTCACGTCGTCTTCGGTCAGGCCCAATTCGCCCAGGCTCGCGGGCAGTCCAAGGTCGCCGATGAGTTGTCGGCAGGCGCCCGGAAGTTCGTCGCGCGTCTCGGCGCCCATGATGCGGGCCATTGCGTCCATCTTCTCCGGGCAGGCGTCCATGTTAAACTCCAGGACGTGAGGAAGGAAGATGGCGTTCAACTGTCCGTGGTGAAGGAGTTTGTCCTCAAGCGCACCGAGCGGATGGCTGAGGCTGTGAATCAGGCCCAGTCCCTTCTGGAAGCCGAGTCCGCCTTGCAAGGCGCACATGAGCATCTCCGATCGCGCATTGATATCGGACCCGTTCTGCGTGGCGGTCAGAACGTTCTTCACACCGCGCTGCAGTCCGTCCAATGCGATCGCGTCGGCCACCGGGTTAATCTTCCGGCTGCAGTAGACTTCCACGCAATGGGTTATAGCGTCCATACCCGAAGCGGCGGTCAGGCCCGGGGGCATCCCCAAGGTCAGTTCCGGATCACTGATCACCGCTGAGGGAATCATGTGCCCGCTGATGATGGCCAGTTTGCGGCCGCTGCTCATGGTCAGCAGCGCCGCTCGTCCGACTTCGCTACCGCTGCCGGCGGTTGTCGGCACGGCGATCAGCGGGGGCTTGTCGCCGGTGACTTTCGGCAGACCGCCTTCAAGAAACGCGTATTGTTCAAGGGGCTCGGGGTGCGTCGCCAAGAGCGCGATGCCTTTGGCGCAGTCGATCGGCGATCCGCCGCCGAAGGCCACCAGACCGTCGCATTGACCTTCCCGATATGCCTCCAGCCCCGCCAGCACGTTCGCTTCAGTGGGGTTGGTTTGGACATCTGAGAATACCGCAGCGTCCTCGATCGTCAGGCGATCGAGCATGCCCAGCGAGACCAACCCTTCGTCGGTGACGATCAGAGGCTTTGTGATTCCATGCTGGGCCAGGAGGCCGTCGAGAAGACCAACGGCGCCGATTTCAAAATAGATGTTCGTGAGGTAGCTGATCGTGGGGGGCTGCATCTGATTTTTTCTCCTTGCCATCGTCATCAGGTTTGTGCGCGAGCTACATCACCCGCTCGAATGTGTTGGAAAACCGCCTTGTTAGCGTCCGCGAAAGAATACCCTGATCGTTTCCTGGCGAGCTTTTCAATTGCGACCAGTATTGTAAATTGGCTACTGCAAATTGCAAAAGAATCTCTCTCGGACGATCCGGCGGGGTGCTAGTCAAGGGCCTCGATAAACTGATCGGTCGTTACCGACTCGCCCAGGAGCGGATAGATCTCCCGCTCGACGTACTCCTGATTGGCTTGAGATTCAGCGGCGACCGCGTCGCGGATCACCCGCACCCGGTATCCGAGATCGTAGGCGCTTCTGGCCGTGCCTTCGACGCAGACATTGCTGAGGAATCCGGCGATGACGACATTCTTCACGCCGTTTGTTTTAAGGATCTCGTGCAGGGACGTGTTGGCAAAACCGCTCAGGGCGTGTTTTCCCGACAGGACTTCGTCGCCCTCGACTGGCGTCAATTCGTCGATGAACTGCGTTCCCCACTGGCCCGGGGCAAATGCGCCTTTCTCGGCGGCGTCGGCGATGATGCCGCAAACCCCGTGTTCCCGAGCCCATGGCTCGTCGTAAACGAACGGACAGTGGATCACCAGGCACCCCTTTTGGCGCGCCTTTTCGGCCAATTCGACGGCGTGAGCGATGGTGTCCTGCCGAGCCATCTCATCTTTCACCAATTCGTACAGCTTTCCGCCGGACTTGCAGAATTCGTTCTGAAACTCGATCAACACAATGGCGGTATCGGATGCTTTCATGACGGTTGCTATTCTCCTGAGGATTTTGTCGGGGGTCGATAACCATTGTCTATTAGACCCAGTCTGCGGGTAATTAACAAGGGGCGCCACAACATGGTTCGAAGGCGGATTCACCGAATACGAAAATCAAATGTGCGCCGTTATCCGCCGTAGCTGTTGAACCAGGCTCGCTGGTCGAACGGTTGTTTTTCCGGACCTCTCGGGGCGTACTTCGGGACGCCGATCGGTAGGATTATTCGGACGATCTTGTCCCCCGGTATACCAAGCAGTTCCCCTATTGCCTCGGTGCGGCTCACCCGGCGCAGCCACCCGTCAATCCAGACCGATGCGTAACCTGTCGCTGCGATCGCCAGGAGCATGTTCTCCACTGCGGCCGAACAGTCTTCGATCTGGAAATGGTTCCCTTCGTAAATGCACTCGGGCTCCTTGTCGATCGTACATACGATGAACGCCTTTGCCTGCCGGAAGGCCTTGTTGGACTCGTGCATTTCGGCGATCTGCGAGACCAGAGCGGGATCGTCGACGATAACGAAGCCGGTGGTCTGCTTGTTCATGCCCGAAGGCGCGTCGAGTCCGGCTTGGACGATCTTGCGAAGGTCGTCGGGATCGACGCCCTGATCGGTAAACGGTCCGCGATAGCTGTGGCGATTGACGACGGCTTCAAAGAATTCCATTTGCTGCTCCCGTGTAGATTTTCAGTCTGAACTGCCTGGTTGGTAGTCGGTAAAGAGTTTGCCCCAGGGGCTGCTCGCCAGCCAGTCGTTGACGACTTTCTTGCCCTTCAGCGGATACCACCAGCGGTCGTGATAGATCGCCGAGGCGAAGATAAACGCATAGACAATCGGCGTGTGGAACAGCAGTTTCTGCATCCACCGCATCGGCCCGAACCAGAACAGCTTGCCCACGCTGGAGGCTGCGTTGTTGCCCGTGTGGAAGCCCCAGCTCTCTTCGGCCGCATCGACGTCGCCGACGATCTCGATATCCTCGAAACGCCCGCAACCGAGCCCGCGCTCGTGCGCCAGGCGGATAAAATCGTAGTCCATCGGCTCGAAGCCCATCATCTTGGCGGCCACCGCGTCGATCGCCACGCAGTCGTCCGACGCGAGCATCACGTTCTTGCCCACCGGGATCATCGTCCTCGGACCGGGCCCGTTGCCCGCCGTCGTACCGTCCATCACGGTGAATATGCCCGGATGTATTTCCTTCTGGATCGCCAGCAGGTCGACCAGCGTCTGGTGGATTTTCGAGTGGCAGTAGTGTCGCTTGTTATTCAGCAGTCCGCCGAAAGCGTTCTTCATCGACCCGGTAGTGTTGGTGTAGATGTGGCATTTGGTGGTGGGCAGATGCACCACGTTCTTACCGTGAAAGTAATCGGGCAGGCGGATGCCTTTGGGGAATATTTCATCGAGTACGAGCATCTCGGCGCGGGGCTGGTAGACTTCCCACGCCATGTCGGACTTGCGGAAATTGTATTTGATCGGAACGGAGTAATGCTCGCATACGGGACGCTGCTTATTGAGGCGTTCGCCTTTGGACGCGCTGGTAACGACGGTCTCGTTCTCGACGCATACCAGGTCGCTCAGGCCCGCGTCATGCAGGCCCAGTATCGTCCCCTCGAGCTGCCACGGCGTGGTATTGGCCCCTGGATACAACAGATGCCACGACAAGTTGTTCTTCAGGATCGTCGTAGCCGACGCGTCCAGCGCATCAGCAACACCGCCCAGTCCCATCACCCGGCGCGTATCTTCCAGGATCGTTTCGGGCGTGGTGCGAACTACCGCGACTTTACTGGTCATTGCATGACTCCCTTACTACATCATCATATGCGCTCAAACCGCCCCGTCAATCGCTCGGTCCTGCCCATTCGAGGTCGTCGCCGGCGAGCCGGCGCCTCTGGAACAACCGCGAGACCATCCCCAGCCCGACAGGCAGCAGCAGCGATTCTATCAGGAACTTGAAACGCATGTTTTCGCCGAGTTCAGCCATGCAGCAAACGGCTGTCGAGTAAGCGATAAGGAACATCGCCATCGCGGCCGTCGGGTCCCTGGAAAGCATCTTGCCCCACGCGGCGGGACTGATACCGCACCGCCATATCGCACTGAACAGATACCCCAGCACCATCAGCGGAAGGGCGAAAAACAGCAGCGATCGAAAGATGTCCACTCCGCCTGTAACGTCGGTTTCCTCAGCCAGGTATTCGCACAACCACTGGCCCTGGAGGACGCGGCTGGATACCCATTCGTGCCCGGACATTTTCGCGGCGTTTTCGGACACCTGGAGGTACTGCGAAGAGGGAACGCAGAACGCCCTGTAGGCCCGACCGACATTCTTGAAGTACGTTTTGGGATCGTCGCGCATCACGCCGAAGGCGCTCCGCTGGTACGCCCGGGATATCGCGATGATGTTGATGTTGTTGAAGTCGTCGTTGTTCAGGACATCGATATCGGAGGTCTCGTCGAACCCGTATTGCCTGTAGAAGGACGGTGCGGTAAACGGGTGGACTTCCGCGGCTGGCTGTTCGATCACTCCCCGGTCAAGCAGTTCTGCTTTGCGTTCCAGTGGGTAGTCCTTGCCCGTGATCTGCCAGAGGCCCTGACCGGCCCAACTGCTGGAACCGAAGAACCCGAACTTGACGTAGTTCTTGCTGTACCAACCGATCGCCACGCCGCTGATGAGCAGGCAGATCGCAAGCACCCGCAGGCGTCTGGCGCCCGCAAGCATCACCGCAAACGGGACTACCACCAGCAGAATCGCCAGGTGGTATGCGCTCCTGGTCAGGATCAGCAGATTGGCGAATACCACCAAAGCATACAACCACCCTACCCGCCGGTCCGTGCAGAACATCGCCAGGCAGAAGATCGACGCGGTTATCAGAAACGCCGTCGGAAGCGTGTACAGCGGGTAGGCCTCGTACAGGAATAGCGACGGATTCAGCGCGCAGACCAGCGCCGTCACCAACCCGCCAAACTTGTTCCTGGTGATCCGCCAGGCGATCACGCCCGCCATTGCCGGGATGCACGCCCCCATCGCGATGTTGATATAGTGCATCCATTCCAGGTGATGCGGGTAGAAGAATTTCGCCAGGATACCGCCGTAGAGGTTCTGCATCGGCGGTTGGGAGTGCAGGTTCCAGATGCTCTCGGTCAGGTTGCCCCGCAGCGATTCGAGCGGCAGGGCCTGCCAGAACCTGTCCCAGTACTCCGGTTGATCCCCGGGAAGTGGATGGGCGGTGATGCTGACACCGGCGCCCCACTTGTACGACAGCGCGACGATAACGTGCAGCACGGAGGTTATCCACAACGGCCAGTAGCTTCGGAGTACCGGTCTGGGACGCCGCCGGGGCTTCTCGATCTCATAAAGGCGGGACATTGACATCGGTCATCTCGCGCGGGAGCGGGCGTGAAAAAGATTCTGCTTACCGACTTATCGACCGCCTCGGGGCGGGTGTGTAAGAAAAACTGGCGCATCGGCGGAAGTAACGGCGAGCGGCGAGCGGTGCGGTCAATGCGCGGCGCTGACGTTACTCTTCGCTTCTTTCGATTGTCGCGCCGCTCTTGAGTCCGTCGAGGAAGGCTTCGACCGCCTGGGATTTGGCCTGCTCCAGCAGGTGCTCGCCAAGCTGCTCCTTTACCTCTTCAAACGGTACCGCGCCGCCGGGAATGTGATCCTGCACCTTGACGATGTGATACCCGAAATCGGTCAGGAAGATATCGCTTATGTCCCCCACTTTCATCGAGAACGCGACTTTCTCGAATTCCTCGACCATCTGCCCGCGCTCGAAGAAGCCCAGGTCGCCGGCGCTGTCGGGGCAGTCCGAATGCTGCGAAGCCAACTCCTCGAACGGAGCTCCCGCGTTGAGCTGCGCCTGGATCTCGACGATCTCCGCAAACGCCGTCTCCCTGTCTACCGACGGGTTTACGTGCTTGATGATGTGGCTGGCGCGAACCTGCTCGGCCCGGACGAACATCTCCAGGTTCTCGTCATAGTACGCTTTGAGCTCGGAGTCCGGCGGCGCCGGAACGCCGTCGACCATCTGCTGCATCAGGAGATCGACCTTCATTTGCAGCACGATCTCCGCGCGGACGTCGTCCTCGGGCGTATCGCCGATGTTATCCTTGACTTCATCGAACGCGGCGTCGATGTCCTCGGCGGGAATTTCGACGTCCATATCGCCAGCCGCCTGCAACATCAGCATCCGCTCGACGATATTCTCGATGGCCCATTCTTCGAGCTGCCCTTCGGGCGGATCGGCCTGATTCTCTTCGATATATCGTTCGTAGTCCGGCGTGAGACGTTCGATTTCCTGCTCGACGAGAACACTGTCGAGTTCCTTACCGTTTACCGTAATCTTCATCGCGACTTTCCCTTCGTACTGCCAGTTATCAGTTATCAGTTTTCAGTAATCAGTAACGGACACGGCAACGGCTAACGTCAACATCGGACGTCCGCCCGCAGCGTTGTCGTGGTCGTTATCCGTTGTCGTTACTGATAACTGACAACCGATCACTGATCACTGGTTCGTTTAACGTCGTATAAGTAGAGATTGTCTCCGTAACGCAGGACGAGCTTTCCGCCGGCGACTACCGGATGGGCCCAACTGTGCCCGTCTCCAGCCACGCTGAATCGACCGGTGATCTTCAGGCCCTTGGTCGAAGCGGCCGCCAGCGCAACGTTGCCCTCTTCTTCGGTATAGAGATACAGCATCCCGTCGGCGTAGCAGATCGAGCCCTTGCCGAAATCATCGCTGACCCATTTCCTTTTCCCGGTGGCCAGTTCCAGGCAGGTCCATCCGCCGGAGTCATCGTAACCGTAAATGTGCCCGTCGACTACAACGTATCCGCCGGTATGGGAGGACATCTTGTCGGTGGTCCACGCCTCGGTGGCGATTATGCGTTTGCGGGCGGCTTTGAATTTCAGGCATATCCCGCCCGCGCCGTAACCGTTGGACCAGAACAGCAGCCCCTTCGAAACGACCGGAGTAGTGACGTTGGCGGTGTTACCGAACGAGAACCGGTTGGTCCAGAACGTCTTGCCCGTCTTGGCGTTTACCGCCAGCAGCCCCCCTTCGGTGCCCACGACGACCATCGGGATATTCTGGAACTCGACATACAGGGGCGAAGTGTAATTCGCCTCGCCGAACGGTTTCGACTTCCAGATAGTCTTGCCCGTCTTCTTGTCGAGGGCAGCCATACCCGTCTCCTGACCGCCCGGCGTGACGATAACCTTCTCGCCGACGATCAGCACGGATTCGGAGTATCCCCACGGACCGGCTTGTCCTTTGAACTCGCTGAGGTTGCGGGTCCATAGTTTCTTGCCCGACTTTGCGTCCCAGCAGCCGACGAGCCCCTCGCCGGACTCCAGGTAGAGCTTTCCGGAGTCCCATGTAGGCGTACCGCGCGCGCCGGGACGGTTGCGCGTGAAGCCCGGTCCGATTTTGACGGTCCACTTGACCTTGCCCTGCAGTGTGACTGCTGTCATGAACAGAACTTCATCAGCAGTCTTCTGCCCGGTGGTGTAGATTGCCCCGTCGGCAATCGAAACGCTCGAAAATCCCTGGCCGATACCCTGGACCTTCCAGATCAGCTTCGGGCCTCCTTTGGGCCAGGTCTTCAGCAGGCCAGTGTCGGGCGACTTACCGTCACGATTCACCCCGCGCCACCCGGGCCAGTGCGGCGCAGCGGGCTTACCGCCCGCGGCAAGACCGCAGACCGCCAGCAATGACACGCCAATTACGCAAGAACAGAGATTCACAAACCACTTGCAGTTCATGGTGATTCCTGTAGAGGGCCAAACCAACTTCTCGGCGGAGTCTAGCAGAATCCCCCCCCTCTTTCCATGCCGAACCTCGCTCACAGACTCTCCGGGCAGGGAATCTGTCGCACTTTGCGTTTATCGCGTCAAGCCGCCGGGTATCCATTGCCGATTTAAACAGAGAGCTATTAGCTGATAGCTAATAATCAGTAGCTTTGCTACAATACGGGATTGTCCATTGACGAAAGGCTGACGGCTTATGCGCAGGAACATAGTCCATGAAGGCGCCGCATCGCTTACGTACGCGATTCGTGAGATCGTTGAGGTAGCCCACAAGTTCAGGGACCTCGGTCTGGATATTACGTGGGAAAACATCGGCGACCCCGTCCAGAAAGGCGAGAAAATAGCACCCTGGATCAGGGAAATCATGCACGACGTGGTCGACAGCGACCTTTCGTGGGGCTATTGCGATACCGCCGGAATACCACAGACGCGAGAGTTCCTCGCCGAACACGTCAACAAACGCGGTGGCGCCCAGATTACGCCCGACGATATAATCTTCTTCAACGGGCTGGGTGACGCGGTCTCGAAGGTCTACGGATTCCTCCGCCGAGAGGCCAGGATACTCGGTCCCACACCCGCATACAGCACGCATTCGTCCGCCGAAGCCGCACACAGCGGTTACGAACACATGACCTACGAACTCGACCCGTACAACGCATGGATGCCGGACGTCGAGGACATACGCCTCAAGGTCCAGTACAACGATTCGATCGCCGGGATTCTGCTGATCAATCCCGACAACCCGACAGGCGCGGTCTATCCCAGGGAAATACTCCAGCAGATCGTCGCAATCGCCAGGGAAAACGACCTCTTCATCGTCTGCGACGAAATCTACACACACATCGTCTACAACGGTTTCGAAACACTGCACCTCTCGGAAGTGATCGGCGATACGTGCGCACTGGTGATGCGCGGAGTCTCCAAGGAATTCCCCTGGCCGGGCTCGCGGTGCGGGTGGCTCGAGGTTCTCAACCGGAATCAGGACAAAACGTTCGACACGTACGTCAGTTCTCTGCTGGCCGCCAAACGCCTGGAAGTCTGCTCGACGACCGCGCCGCAGCTCGTTATCCCGCGAGTAATGGGCGACCCGCGTTATCCCGAACACCTCAAGGCCCGTGCCGCCACGTTCAACGCCCGCGCAAAGGAAGCCCACGCGATCCTGCGTGACATAGACGGCGTCAAGGTCAACTGCCCGTGCGGCGCGTTCTACATGACCGTAATGTTTGAAGACGGCGTGCTGAACGACACCCAGACGCTGAAAATCGAGAACGAACCCGTCAGGCAGATGGTTCAGCAGTTGGTTACCGACTGCCCCAATGACCAGCGGTTCGTCTACTACATGATGGGCGCCACGGGCATATGCGTAGTACCGCTGAGCGGGTTCTACTGCAAGAGAGACGGTTTTAGAATAACGATGCTGGAATGCGACGACAAAAAGCGCCTCTGGACGATGAACACCCTCGCCGACGCTATCAGAGCATACCTGGCTGGCTGAAACGGCTCAATATCCAGCCCGTCGCCGTTCGCCGTTCACTTGACTATTGGAGATTCCTTGCTGGCTGCTGGATATTGATCCGTCCCTCACGGGGTGGCGGTGGTGGGGGTAGGTTGCGGATCGTGCTTCAGACCGGTCATCTTGGACATCGCCCCGATCGCCGGGCTGAGACGCATCGTGGTAACGGGGATATTACCGCCGGTGCTCGTCCTCTCCAGGAGTACGTAACAGGACACATTACCGTCCATTTTCCGCACATTGGGATCGATATCCAGCGTTCCCTTGGTCCCGCTGTTGGCCCCGGCGCTGTTGATCGAATCCACCATCGCGAATATCCCGGTCGTCTTGTTGATCAGCGGTGTACCGATCCGCAAATAACCGGGGCTGGCGACGGTAATATCTCTACCGCTGATGGTGCAGGTGACTTCCTTGAGTTCGACCGTGTTGTTCTTGTTGGTCTTGCGGTACGCGACGGTGACGATCTGATACGTGCTGCCCACGGTCTGACGGACCAGCATTACAAAACCGGTTCTCGACTCCGCATCGCCGGTGGGGTAGTGCAGTTCGGCCTGTGAGAGCGGATACTTGGCATTCTTGTCGGTACACTTCATGTCGTCGGCGTAGACCGCGAGTTGCGTCGGCGACCCGGGGGCGACCCGCAAATCACCGGCGTTAACCATTTCTGCGGTAAGCTCCAGTTCCGACAGAACCAGTCCGTTCTCGCAGATCATCGTGCCCAGCGTGCTGTTGGTGGACCTTCTGTTGAACTCCAGCGCCGCGGGAAAGATCGCAGCCACCATCGACATCCCGATCGCCAGGATACCCAGGGCGATCAGAATCTCAGCCAGCGTAAAACCCTTACCCGGACACCGCGGACGACAGTTTTGCATATTTTGCATTTTTTCCATGTTTCGCATATTCATTCCAGTAAGCGTGGCAGGTTGACCTCCCAAGTCTACATTCATTATAGACAAATCGGCAAGGCGAGGTCAACTTATCTTCAGGGCAGGCGGTAACGGCGAACGCGAACCCAACCCGGATATCTCACGCCACCGGCGCGGAGGATCGCGTGAGATATCCGAGCTAGACCTAAACCCTATTCACTTTTCAAAAAGCGTATCGCCCGGCCATCAGCGGCCGACAATTGGCGACCAATCGTAAGAGCGGGGTCTCAAGGCGAACGACATTCCCGACTGCGTCGGGACGAGGCGGGCGTGCCGCCCTGCCGCTAAACGCAACGCCGGCTGAGACTGTTGTTCCGTCACCGATTACGGTGGACTCCGCGGGACACGTCGTCTTGGCGGGTGAGCGGCGGCCTCTGCTTCCGCTTCTTCGATCAGACGGATAGTCTCGCGGTAGATCCTCCTGCCATCGGGCAGAGTGACCTTTGTAGAAAACGGGGGCGGGACCTCTTTTTTCTTCTTATCGGACGACTTGGCAACTGGCGGCGGGTCCGCCGTCGACGAAACCGTTGGCTCTTCTACCCCGATGTTCTTCGGGACTGTCGCATACGCTCCAGCATCCGTGTTTTCCGTGGTATTCGTGGTTGGAAGCTGTTCATCGGCTGGTCCGCCGAGTTCTTTGATGACCTGATCCTTCAAATCAGGCGGTAACTCGGTCAGGTTTTTGTACAGGACGATACCATCGAGTTGTTTGCCGGGGGCGCGTTTGGCGGCTTGTTGGGGCAGTGCGATCATGAACGTTTTTAGCAGGAACTCGCGGCATCTGCGGGACGTTTCGCCGTTGCTTTCGAGCGCGACTTCGATCTGTTTTTCGAGCAGCGGTTTCATAAACCTCGCCGCCAGCCGGATCGCGGCTTGTCGATACC
>CAZSLS010000003.1:0-101020 GCA_964607575.1 uncultured Planctomycetaceae bacterium
CTGTTCTCCTGCTCTGTGTGTGAAAAGATTTCCGCCAGGAAATCTAGTCACACACGCCCTGCCGGACGCCCAAGTTCTGTGCTTGCGGCAGGTGGGTTGAGTGTTATAATTACATCCGAAACTTGCGACTGGTGTTGCGAGTAATATCAAACGTCAGATTCCGGCAAGAGGAGAATACAAAATGTTGAAACGAATCAAGCTTGGCCTGCCCGTTCTGTTAGTTCTGGTTATCGCATTGTCTACAATGGTCGTTGTCGAGGCCGGTGAGTGGCCGATGTATCGCGGGCCCGATCACACGGGTATTTCCAAGGAGACCGGCTGGTTTGATGCGTCGGCTGGTGTGAAGGTGGTCTGGGAGGAGAAGATCGGCTCGGGATACGGTTCGGTTGCCATCGGTGGCGGGCGTGCCTTTGCAACGGGCTATGACTCCAACAAAGATACGGTATTCTGCTTCGACGCCAAGACAGGCAAGAAGATATGGTCGTTCTCGTATGCGGCCGCGGGGTCCGTGCCCAAGGAATACATGGGGGCGCACAAGCCCGGTCCCTACGCCACACCGACTATCGATGGCGACTATGTGTACACGATTTCCAAGCATGGCGACGTACACTGCCTGTCGGTCGACAAGGGCGTCGTCAAGTGGACCACGAAAATCAAGGCCAAGCTGCCCAAGTGGGGTTTCTCCGGTTCGGCGCTGGTTTCCGGCGATCTGCTGATACTCAATGCGGGCACCGCGGGTATGGCGCTCAAGAAGAGTACGGGCAAGGTGGCGTGGTCCAGCGGTCCGGCGGCCTGCGGATATTCCACACCTGTGCCCATCGAACATGGCGGAAAACCGCACGTGCTGTTGTTCACGGCGAGGACCGTTGCGCTCGTCGCCGTCGCCGACGGGAAGAAGGTCTGGTCGGCGCCCTGGAAGACCAAGTACGACGTAAACGCCGCGGATCCGATAGTCTCCGGTAAGAACGTCTTCATCTCTTCGGGATACGGTACGGGCTGCAGCCTCGTGCCCATGGGCAAATCCGACCCCAAGCCGATCTGGAAGAACAAGAACATGAAGAATCACCTGAGCGGATGCGTGTTGCTGGGCGGGTTCGTTTATGGTTTTGACGAAAAACAACTCGTGTGTCTGGATCTCAAGACCGGCGAGCAGAAATGGTCCGAAGGCGGCCTGGGAAAGGGCACGGTGATGCTTGCCGACGGAAAGCTGATTGTGCTGTCGGAAAAGGGCAAGTTGGTAATCGCAGCCGCCTCACCCGACGGATACAAGGTGTTGTCCTCGGGCGTGATGATCAAAGGCGCTTCGCAATGCTGGACAATGCCCACGCTTTCCGACGGGCTTATCTACGCACGCAGCGCCACCGGCGCCCTGGTGTGCGCCAAAGTCGGTAAATAGAACAAATACGTTCATCCGAGAGGAGAGCAGGAAATGTTGAAACGAATCAAACTGGGTCTGCCCGTTTGTCTGTTAGCTGTGGTTATCGCTTCGTCTGCGACGGTAGTTGTCGAGGCCGGCGAGTGGCCGATGTATCGCGGGCCTGATCACACGGGCGTTTCCGGGGATACCGGTTGGTTCGACGCATCGGCCGGTGTGAAGGTCGTGTGGGAGGCGAAAATCGGGAAGGGTTTCGCTTCGATCGCCATTGGCGGCGGCCGCGCCTTTGCGGTGGGCAATGACGCCAAGAAAGACACGCTGTTCTGCTTCGACGCCAAGACAGGCAAGAAGATCTGGTCGCAGTCCTACCCCGCCGAACTGTACGTGCCCAAGGAGTTCAAAGGCGCCCAGGGCGGACCCAACGCCACGCCGACTATCAATGGCGAAAATGTCTATACGTTGTCCAAAATCGGCGAGGTGCGATGCTTCTCCGCCGACAAGGGCGAAGTCAAATGGACCGTCAAGATCAAGAGCAAGCACCCCAAGTGGGGCTTCTCCGGTTCGCCGCTGGTTGTTGGCGATCTGCTGATACTGAACGCCGGTTCGGCGGGGACCGCCCTCAACAAGAAGACGGGCAAGATGGTGTGGTCCAGCGGTCCGGGAGTTGGCGGATACTCCACGCCGATACCCATCCAGCGCGATGGAAAACCGCACGTCGTGCTGCTCTCGTATCGAAGCGTTGTTATCGTCGCTACAGCAGATGGTAAGAAGGCCTGGGAGCTTCCCTGGAAGACCAAGCACGACATAAACGGCGCCGACCCGATAGTCGTCGGCGATAATCTGTTCATTTCCACAGGCATGGGCGCCGGTTGCTGCCTTACGCCGTTGGGTAAGGCTGACGCCAAACCGATCTGGAAGAACAAGAACATGAATACCAAGCTCAGCGGATGCGTGATGCTGGGCGGGTGCGTCTACGGTTTTGACGATAAGAACCTCAAATGCCTGGACCTCAAGACCGGCGAGCAGAAGTGGTCCGAAGGCGGCCTGGGGATGGGTGCGCTGATAATTGCTGACGGAAAGCTGATCATCCTGTCGGAAAAGGGCAAGCTGGTAATCGCCAATGCATCACCCGACGGTTACAAGGAACTCTCTTCGTGCGAGATATTCAAGTCCTCGAAATGCTGGACAACCCCCGCAATTTGCGACGGACTTATCTACGCACGCAGCCCGACAGGCGACTTGGTCTGCGCCAAAGCCGGTAAGTAGAACCCCATACGATCCATCCCAGAGGCTATCTCATGATCTGCAGATACTCAAGGCAGGCGGTTTTCGCTACGCTTGTAGTATTGCTGATATTCACCGCGGCGGGTGCTGCGGAGCCTTCGATTGAAAGGCAACTGGTCGGTGCGAAGGCCCGATTCGATCGCATATCCATCCGCGCCCTGCGAATGGCGATAACGGACCTGCACAAGACCTTCCCGAAACGCTACCCCAAGGGTTCGGAGTATCTCAAGAAACTGACCGCTCTGGAAGGTCGAACAGGCGAGATCAGCAGACTGCTGGCCGCCGGAGACGCCAAAGCGGTGGTCGCCCTGATCGACGAACTGTCGGGGCTTCAGTCCGAAGCGATGCTCGCCAACCCGCTGCTGGATTTCAGCAAGCTGCTTGTGATCAAGCGCAAGCCCATGGGCGCCGCCCGCCGGGCTCGGGGGAAGGGTTATGGGTTGGGATTATTCATCGGCCTGCCGCGACAAAGTTCGTGGCAGCTCGATAACCTCTCGAACCTGACTGCCTGGAAGAACTCCCTGGAGACCCTTTCGCCGCTGCGTCCCGATGGACGCCTGAGCACCGTTTATGATCCCGAGAGCAAGGGGCTCCTGTCGGATATAGATCTGCACTACGATGCGAATAAACTGCTGTTTTCGCTCCCGGACAAGAATCGCAACCTGCAGGTGTTCGAGATCAACATCGACCCTTCGACCGGCTCGCTCGCCGGGGGAAAGAGCCCCAGGCAGATATCACCGTCGAACAAGCATGGCGTGCATAATTTCGATCCGTGCTATCTGCCCAACGGGAAAATCGTGTTCGTGTCCACCGCGCCGCTGCAAGCCGTTCCGTGTAACTCCTCGGTTAACGTCGCGATGGCTTACGTGATGGACGCAAACGGAAAGGGGATCAGGCAGTTGTGCTTCGATCAGGACCACAACTACAGTCCCACGGTCACAAACGACGGGCGGATTCTCTATCTGCGATGGGAATATACCGACCTGCCGCACGTGTGGGGCAGATACCTGTTCACCATGAACCCCGACGGGACGTCGCAGAGGGAGTATTACGGCAGCGGTTCGTATTGGCCTAACGGAATATTCTACGCGCGCCCGATCCCGGGGCATTCGACCAGGGTGGTTGGTATAGTTACCGGGCACCACGTGGGGCGGATCGGCGAGTTGACCATCTTCGATCCGGCGTTGGGCAATAAATCGACCCAGGGCGTGATCCAACGCATACCGGGATACGGTAAGAAGGTCGAGGCGCTCATACAGGACAGGCTTACCCAAAACAGTTGGCCCAAATTCCTCCATCCGTTTCCGCTTGGCGACGCGGACACCCGAGGGGGCGCGGGAAAGTATTTTATCGTCTCAGCCAAGCCGACCCCGAGCGATCTTTGGGGTATATACTTAGTCGATATTTTCGACAACATGACCCTGATAAAGGAACTCGAGGATCACGTGCTCGTCGAGCCCATCCCGCTGAAGAAACGCAAAACCCCGCCCTTAATCCCCGACAGGGTGGACCCTTCGCGGAAAGATGCCGCAATCTACATCGAGAATGTCTATCGCGGGCCGGGCCTTGCGGGCGTTCCGAAAGGTTCGGTCAAGAAGCTGCGATTGTTCACGTATCACTTCGCGTATCGCAGGTCGGCGGGCATCAATTACATGGTCGGTATCGACGGTCCGTGGGAACCCAAACGCGTGCTCGGAACGGTGGATGTCGAGTCGGACGGTTCGGCGCTCTTTTCGATCCCCGCCAATACGCCGATTTCGATCCAGCCCCTCGATGAAAAAGGTATGGCCGTTCAGTTAATGCGGAGTTGGATGACCGCCATGCCCGGGGAAGTGCTCTCGTGCGTCGGCTGCCATGAGAAGAACAGCGCCGGCGCCCCCAACAGCCGGACAATCGCCGCTCGCGGCGCGCCAAAGAAGATTACTCCATGGAAGGGACCGGTCAGGGGCTTCAGTTTTCCTCGTGACGTCCAACCGGTTCTGGATAAGTATTGTGTGGCGTGCCATGACGGGAAACTTCGCAAGAACAGGCCCATACCGGACCTTCGAAGAGACCAGGGGCGTTTCATCGTCTTCAGGAACAGGAATCCCAAACCAACGGTGGTCAAGGGGATCGCCAAACGCCAGCTCTTCGGCAAGTACAGCGGTGTGTTTGAGCCGTCCTTCGTGGAACTGCGAGCCTACCTCAGGGTCCCGGGATTGGAGAGCGACTTGCGAATGCTCAATCCGTACGAGTTCCATCCGGCTACCAGCGAACTGGTCCAGATGCTCACGAAAGGGCATCACGGTGTGAAGATGGACGCCGATGCGTGGGACCGCCTGGTAACCTGGATCGACCTGAACGCTCCGTGTCACGGTACCTGGCGCGATACAGGCGGTTCGTCCCGAACCAAGAAAGATCATGGTCCGCGAATCGAGTTGCGCAAGCTGTATGCGTCAATAAGCGAAGACCCCGAGGACCTCGGCGCACCAGCCGCCCTCGCCGTCAAACCGATAAAGCCCGCCCGCCCGATCAGGCCCGGACCGAAGTCGATCAAGTGCGACAATTGGCCTCTCGATGCAAAGGCGGCAGGGCGTCTTCAAGCCGCCGCCGGAGCGGTCAAACAGAGCGTCGATCTCGGCGGCGGGGTGAAGCTGGACCTCGTGCAAATCCCGGCGGGCCAGTTCGTTATGGGTGATCCGAACGGGCACATCGACGAGCTGCCCCTGACCAAAGTCCCCATCGCCAAATCGTTTTGGATGGGCAAGTTCGAAGTTACAAACGCCCAGTATCACCGGTTCAATCCCGCCCACGAAAGCCGCTTCGAACACAAGGGATCGTGGAAGTTCAGCGAAGGGCACCTCGGATGGGACCTCGACGGGCCGCATCAGCCCGTGATTCGTGTTTCCGCCCGCGAGGCGCAGGCGTTTTGCAAGTGGCTTTCGAAGAAGATTGCTCGGAGAGTCACGCTGCCCACCGAAGCACAGTGGGAGTACGCCTGCCGGGCCGGATCGGACCGTCCGATGTCTTACGGCGATATCGACAGCGACTTCTCGACGCAGGCGAACATGGCAGATGCGACCATCAAACGCCTTGCTTACGATACTGACGGGCGATACACCGGAGACCTCACGCCGCGCGACGCGCGTTTTAACGATCGCAGTCTGGTGACTACCGGAGTCGGCGAGTACAAGCCCAACGCATGGGGCCTTCACGACATGCACGGGAACGCGGGGGAATGGACGCGTTCGGTATACAAGCCTTATCCGTACAAGGCCGATGACGGTCGAAACTCGCCCAAGGGCGCCGATGGGCTTGTCGTGCGAGGAGGTTCGTGGCGAGATCGCCCCAGGCGATGCACCTCGGCGTTTCGCGTGAGCTACAAGGCGTGGCAGAAAGTCTACAACGTCGGTTTCCGCGTGGTTGTAGAATCCGGCGGAAAGGATTCCCGGTAAATCACTTCAGGCCCGCAAGCTTGCGAGCGAACGCCAGGTACTCCATGTCGAACATTGCCTGATTGTCGGAGATGTAATGCTTGAACAGGGGCGCCGAGACGGTCCGGTTGTAGGCGCGTCCGTGTCTTTTCAGTTTGGCCAGCGCGCCGGCCGTCAACCCCAGCGCCAGATGCATTCGCCCGTTCTGGGCGTCTGCGATCATCCGCTGCATTCCCTTGTTGTATTTGGGCTCGCTGCGGATGAATAGCGACAGGGCCCATACCTGCCCGTAGAAACCGACGGCCTTTTCCGCTATGCCCGTACCGACCGCGTCGCCGGCGTCCATGGGGAGGAGTTGGGCTATCTTGATCCAGTGGTTGTTGACGATCGCATTGCGGAGTGCGGTTATACGCGAGGGGTTGTTCTTCGGGGTGAAGATCAGCGAGCCCTTGTGGATCTGGTATCCTTCGGCCAGTACGCATATGCCTTCTTCGAGCCACATCGGCAGGGACTGTACCAACCGGTGTGAGAAGAACTGGTGCAGGCCCTCGTGTGCCGCCACCGAGAGCGTGGCGCGCGGTCCTATGTCCCACAAAACGCAGACGCCCGCGTAACAATATCCGCCGGCGGTTATCGACAGTACGGCCCCTGCCCGCTTGCCCAGTCGCGAGGTGGTCAGGGCCGCCCACTCGGGGCGCGTAGCCATGACGTACATTGGCATCCGTCCGGCCGACGGGCGATCGGACAGCCCCGTAAGATCCAGGTAGCGACTGTGGGAAGCTTCCATAAGTCCGGGCAGATACTCACGTAGCGGGCGTCTGCGAATGGTGGTATATATGCGGTAGTGGTCGGTTACAAGCAGTTGTCCCTTGCTGTGGGGTGTGTCCCACGGGCGATTATCGGCATCGATGACTATTGGGTAGCTGGTTGGACTGACTGTTATATCGGGGCTCCCGCATCCGGTCAGAACCGACAAAATCGCCATCAACAGCAGCATGCTTTGAGTTTTCATCTCCACATTGTATACGCAACCGCCCCCGAGGTGGGCGGCGAATTTGACTGGACCGGGAAAAAGCTATGGCACTTGGGAGTGGATATGCGATACCATATTGCCCGTAAGGGTTCCGACATCTTAATTACCCCGGAGAGCCCCGGGTAGCTCACTGTAAGGGCGAAACTTTATTTGGAGATGAGTCCATGAAACTTCACGCGACAATATCGATTCTTGCGATCTGCTGTTTCGTAACGGTCCCGATGGCTCGGGCCGAAGCGCCGCTGGCGGACCATTTACCTGCCCCCTCGCTCCTGTATGCCGGTTGGGCCGGGCGGAATCTGCCATTCGACGGATCGAGTCTCGGGCAACTGCTGCGGGAACCCGCTGTCGGACACATGCTCGGCGCGCTCAAGGCGAGTATCGACAAGATGCCCGACAAGAACGCCGCTCACGCCTGGGCGATCGGTGGTATCCTCTGGCAGCATCCGATTGCTTTTTCGCTGATTGACCTGGCGCCGGGGGAAGGGGGCGCCCCGAAGATTTCCGCCGCACTGCTGATCGACCTGGGCAAGGACAAGGGCGTCTTCGCCAAGCATTTCGACGCACTGATACTCAACAGCAAGATGCAAATGTCCTCGCAGAAAGTCGGACAGATAACCTACCGAACGATTCAGTCGCCCGCCGGAACTATCTCGCTGGGCTACAAGAGCAATGTTTTCTTCCTGACCGTGGGAGACCAGACTGCTCAGAAGGTGCTGTCGGTCAAACCCGCGGTGAGCCTCAAGACCGACAAGGCCTTCATAGCACGCCGCAAGGGCGTTGCGGGCGATAATGAGCAGTTTGCCTTCAGCATCGATCTGACGAAGCTCAGACCGCGGATATCCAGCCTGTTCGCACGCGCGTCCGGCGGCGGGCCCAAAGCAAAGGGCGGGCCTCCAGCCAAGGACCGAGTGTTGAAGATTGTCGACGCTCTCGGATTGGGCAAGATAACTGCCGCTTCGGGGTCCACGCGGATTGTGGACAAGGGGCTGCACTCCAAGACGAGGATTCTGACTCCCGCACCGCATCGCGGTCTTCTGATGCCTCTGACCGGCGGGGTACTTGGAGATGCTGATCTTGCCGGCGTACCTGACGATGCGATCCTGTTCTGCGCCACGAAGTTTTCCGCTGCCGCCTTTTATGCGGAAGTTCTGACCATTGCAAGGCAGATAGAGCCCGGGGCGGACAAGGAAATCCGCAAAGGAGTCCGCCAGATCGAGAATGAACTGGGGATATCGATTTCCAAAGACGTTCTGGCGAACCTCGGAGACTCCTGGGTGCTGACGAGTGCTTCGTCACTGGGCGGGTTCGGTAGCGGGACGGTCCTGACCGTATCGGTCAAAGACGCCAAGAAACTGGGCGCTACGATCAGCAGGATCGAAGGGGCATTCCGCAAGAAAACCGTCCGCGTCTCGCCACCGGGCGTCCGGTTCAGACCATCGCGGGCGCCCAGCATCGAGGTACTCAAATCAGGAAAACTGGAAGTGCATTATATGCAGGCCATCGGACGCGGCATGCCCGTTGCCCCCGCTTGGGCAATCCACAAAGACAAGTTGTATGTCGCCCTCTGGCCGCAAGTGATAGTCGCCGCAATCGAGAATGGCGGGAAGAAACCGCTTACTCGTAACGCCGCCTTCCAGAAGTTCCGCCGTCACGTATCGGCCAAACCGGCGACACTGACCTACCTCGACACGCCTGCTATCCTGCGGAGTTTCTACAACCTTCTCCTGGTAGGTTGGACGGCGGGCGCCCCTGAACTTGCTGATGAGTTGGGGTTGGAGTCCTACCCGAAAATCGACTGGCTGCCTGCGCTGCCGAAGATCGAGAAGTACCTGTCTCCCGAGATGGTGGCCGTTTCGTCCGACGCCAAGGGTATCACCATCGAGAGTTACGGTTACCTGCCCATCGTCAGCAACTACATGACGTCCCTGCTGACTACTGCGCCGGTGGGTGCGGCTTTTATCGTGCCCATGATCGACAAGGCGAAGTCTCGCGCGGAGCGGACGGCTTCAGTGGTGAATCTCCACGCGATAGGCAAGGCTGTGGCGATGTACCAAGCCGAACACCGCAACCAGAGCCCTCCCGGTCTGGTCAGCCTGGTCAAGATGAAGTACATCGATGCCGGGGTGCTGGTGAGTCCCGTTTTGGGACGGAAGATGCCCGTCGACGCCAAGGGCCTGCCCGCGGGCAAGAGCGACTACATCTACGTCGTCCACAAACCGAACACCGCGGGCGGTCTGATCCGCGCTTACGAGCTGCCCGAGAATTACGGTAACAAGGGCACGAATGTGCTATTGGTCAACGGTGCGGTGATGTGGGTGGACATGCCCAGGTTCAAGGAGATGCTCGCAAAGAACCGCCCCCCGACGCGGTAACAGCTAACAACTGCCGTTTACCATGGCTTCTTGTAAGGGCTCTTGGGTTTCTTCTCTCTGCCTTCGCGGAAACCCCTTCCGCCCACGCGAACGGTTGTGGTAGCGGCCGCCTCGGCGGCTTCCTTCTCGGCGATATGTTTGCGGATGAGTATCTGCTCGATCACGCCGGCGGTTATTGAAGTCATGACGTACAGCGACAGACCGCTTGGGGCGGAGTAGAAGAAGACGAGCATCATTCCCGGCATCATGTATTTCATCATTTTCTGCTGGGTTTCCTGCTCCGGTGAAGCGGCGGTCGCTGTGGCCGGGTTCATCTTCGTCTGCAGGAACATCGCGACGGTCAGCAGTAATGGAAGGAGATTGAACGAAGCGCCGATAATCGGGAGCGGTTCGCTGAACGTGTAGAGTGCATCGGGCGCGGCAAGATCGGTGATCCAGATGGGCAGCAGGCCCGCATGCCGCAGTTCGACCGCCGCGTTAAGCCCGCTGTACAAGGCGATCCAGATCGGCATCTGGAGCATCATCGGAAGGCAGCCCAGGATCGGGGTGGCGCCCTGCTCCTTGTACATCTTCATCATCTCTTTGTTGAGCGTTTCCTTGTCGTTGGCGTACTTCTCCTTGATCTTGGCCATCGCCGGTTGCATTTTCTGCATCTTCATCATCGATATCTGGCCCTTCTTGGTCAGGGGATGAAGCGCCAATCTGACCAGGATCACCAGTATGAAGATAGCCAGCCCGTAGTTTCCGAACGCCACGTACGCAAAGAGGTTCAGCAGCCACATCATTCCAAACGTAAGCAAGTCGAACGTGCAATAGCACGACCTGAGATTTATCGCCCCGACATAGTTGAGGTCCAGGTATTGCTGTTTGAAGAATTCGTCATCTTCGTTGATGAACATTGCGCGTCTTTTCGGTCCGGCAAACAGGTCGAATTGTATCGTCTTGCTCGCCTTTGGCGCCAGGCGCCAGGTGGGGATGTCTATCCCCGTGGCGTGCGTCAACGAGTTTCTCTCATCGCCGACGCCGTGGTAGGATTCGTAAGCGGGGTGGTAGTAGACCGCCGCGTTGTAGTTGGCGGCTTCGAATCGCCCCTTGACTTCCGGTTTGAGGTAGAACATCGAGGCAAAGAACTTGTTGCCCTGTCCGATCCAGAGAATCGCGGGGTCCCCGGACTCCCCGGGCTTGCCCGCGGTGGTTCCGACGGTCTTGCGAGGCGGAGGTGATGCCATCTCCTCTTCGTCCAGATCCGTCTTCTTATCGATCATGATCTCGACTTCGCCGTCTTTCCCGAGCTTTCCCCAAACCGCGAAACGTTCGTCAGCGCGGCGGGATTCCAGACGCGCTCCGGTCGGTCCGGACTGGTCTACCCTAAGGACGAGCTCGTCCGAAGAGAGGTTCTCCGCCTTCAAAGATACTTCGACGGTGTAGTCTTTCTTGTGGACCGTGTAGGTCTTCGTCAACTTGAGGTAGGGGTTGTTTCCGGCCTCGGTCGGGTTCGATCCTCGATACGCCATGCATCGGAAGTTCACGCTTTGTGTCTCGCCGTCCTTGCTGGTCTGAACTTCTCCCATTCGCCAGCGGTTATGTGTACTCAGCTTGTGCGTTTTCTTTTCGCCATCGACTTTGACGTATATGATCGTCGTCAGCGGGAGGTAGCGATTCCCTTTGGCATTGACGTGATTCAGCATCGTATAATGCCCGTCGCTTGCGCCGGGGGTATTGATGCGTTTCATGTACGCGTCGGGGTCTTCACCGAACGCCTGTTTGTCCGCGACTGTGGTGAAGTAGTCTGACAATTTGAGCGTGCGGATGGCGGCATGTTCATTGACGACTTCGACCTGGAACATGTATCCCGTCCGCGGGTCCAGCGAACCGATAGTGGTTTTTATGTTCCCGTCGTGATGTTTAGGTACGTACCATTTAAGTTTGGGTTCGGCCGCCCTGCTGCTCGGACCGGTTGTCGCCGCCGGGTCGCCGCCCGGTTGGCTCGACGCTTTTGTCGTTTGGGCGGCGCAAAACTCCACCGGTCCGCACAACAAGAGCAGGCAGAGGGCCAATACTGCACCGCTCAACGGGATTGGGCAACTTGCTCGTCGCTCGTTCACGGGGATGTTCCTCAGCGTCCTTTCTTAAGCCTGGTGCCCAGGTAGTCGTCGAGTTCGGCAATTGCGTAGACCTTTTCCACCGTTTCGTCGACGTCATACGGTACGCGTACGAACCGCACGGCGCCGGATTCGACGAGGACGTATCCGGCCCTTGGATCGCTGTCTCTGGGCTGCCCGACCGAACCGACATTGATAATGGCTTTGCGTTTGGGGTCGACTTCGAAAGCCCATTCGAGTTCTTCGGGGCTGTAGAAATCCGGCGTATCGAGGAATACTCCGGGCACGTGCGTATGCCCGACGAAACAGAGCCTTTCGATTCGCTCGAACAGACCGCGAATCTTGTTTGGATTGTTGTAGATATCGTCGGGGAAGATATATTCGTTTACCGGGCGTCTCGGGCTCCCGTGGACCAGTTCGAGATTGCCCAGATCCAGATCGGAGGCGTCGAACGTTTCCTTCACGGACAGATTGCCCAGGAAATCCCACCTGGCGGCACGTTTGTCCGGATCGCTGCTGTTTTCCAGAGCCCAGCGGGTCCAGTAGCATGCGGACTCGGCGCCGACATTGAAGTTGCTCGGCTCGTAGGTCACCGCGCAGTCGTGATTGCCCAGGACCGTCGTGCAGCATCGTTCCATCACCAGATCGATGCACCCGCACGGGTCCGGTCCATATCCCACCACGTCGCCGAGACAGATTACCCGATCGACCTTGCGCTCGGAGATGTCGTCCAGAACGGCTGTCAGGGCAGCGGTGTTTGAATGAATGTCACTAATAATCGCGATCATAAGGCACAGAATCTCACATATCTCGTGAAGCTCCAGTCCACCCGGCGGGGCTGCAAACCGTAATATGCTACGCGCCGGAGCCCGGGTTGTCAAACCCCATTGCCAACCTTGTTTGACATTCCCGAGGCATTTTTGGTCTGCTTATCCCCCTGGTGGTTCCAAGTGAGGCGGCGAGGGGCTAGAATGGCGGTATGATAGAACCACCGGTATCTTTAGCCATCGAGACTTCATGCCGCACCGGCGGCGTTGCTCTGGGGCGGGGCGACGAACTCATCGGCGCGATCGACTTTGACGCGTCTAGTCGCCACGCGGTGCAACTGGTCCCGCGGCTCGCCGAGCTGCTCGAAAGCGTTTCGCTGCGTCCGGCGGACGTTGACGAACTGTACGTTTCATCAGGGCCCGGGAGCTTTACCGGTCTGCGAGTAGGCCTGACCGTTGCGCGCACGATGGGGCAGATGTTGAGTTCTCTGCGATGTCTTGCCGTCCCGACCCCCCACGCGGTCGCCCTGCGGGCCGCTGAGCTGCCGTGGGACAACCTTGCAGTCGTGCTCGACGCCCGAGACGCCTGCGTATACGTAAGTACGTTCGCCCGATGCGAGGGGCAGGTCGTTCCGCAAGGGCGCCCCCGCCTGCTCGAGGTCGCCGAGTTCCTCGCCGATGTTCAGCGTCCGATCACACTGACCGGAGAGGGATTGGCGTATCACGATCTCGCGGGCGAGGGAATATCGATAGTCCCCCAAGAGCTTCACTTTCCCACCGCGGGGGCAGTCTGGCGCGCGGGGCGGCAGATGGCCCGAGACGGAGATGGAAAATACACCGATTACAGCAAGCTGACTCCGATCTACGCCAGAGACCCGGAAGTCTTACGCCTTGAAGATCAATCCAGTCCCCGGTCCTGAGGCCTATAGTCGATAGCGGATGGCAAGTTCGGGTTCTTGTCCGTATAATATAAGTATCAGGCGTACACGTTCAGAAAGGACGCTCATATGCTGCACATAGAAACACAGTTCTCGGTTTTCCTGGTTAACAAGCCTGGCGTTCTGGCCGTTGTTGCAGGTGCTCTGGCCAAGGCGAAGGTCAACGTGTCGGCATTGACGCTCATGGACTCAGTCGAGCACGGTGTTTTGCGGCTTGTCACCGACAATGCGTCCGGCGCCCGCAAAGTACTCGGTAAGAGTCACGATGAATGGGCCGAATCCGACGTGCTGGTTATGGAACTGGACAATAGCCCCGGCGCGTTTGCCCGCGTGGCGACTATTTTGGCCGATGCGCATATCAATATATCTTATGCGTACTGTACCGGCGGGGCCGCCGGCGGGAAAACCACCGCCGTGTTCAAAGTTGCGGACATGAAGAAGGCCAAGAAACTGCTGACGCCCCAAGCCAAGAAGAAGAAAAAGGGCGGCGCATCCGTCCGGAAATCTCCCGCCCGCCGGACCAGGAAGTAACGCCCCCGGCGCCCCCGGCGGTCGGCTGCGATCAATCTTCTTCGCGTTTGACGATCAGAGGCACTTTGGGTTGGGGGGCTCCGACGCACTTGTAACCCACCGCGTCCTGAAGACGCCGGTGCGCCGAGAGACGCACGTGGGGCAGGAGGGCGGTTGTGAGCTTTGCCCCGTTTACCCCGTATTTCTGCTGGTGGTCCTCTATCAATCGCTCGCGGAATTGCCACAGCACCGGCGGCAGGAGAATCTGCCTCGCCGCCACGTCAATCACGAAACGCTTGTCGTCATCTATAAACTCATTGAAACGCTCGTCGATAAGCTTCGCCGCATCGTTGGTATCGAACGGTTTTGTGGGTATCGACGCTCGCGCCGGCGACACGCCCGGCGCGCCGACTACCGCCTTGAATCCGAATTTGTCGACGATCAGAGAATCCATCAGCGCCAGCGTCATTGACCTTCCGTCTATCGGAAAAGACCTGTTAGCGAATTCCGCGATCGGTACTCCGTCGTCAGTGATTTGCCATCTGTCGTCTTCGCTTGCTTTTTCCTTGTCGGCTTCGAGGCGCTCGCGGCTGAAGGTCAGCATGAGTCTAAGAGACCACGCCGCCCGCGCGTTGTACCAGTAGTTGAGTTTCGAATGCTCGCCGTCGAACAGGTCCGCCCTGGTCTTGGGGCCGGCCACCGCCATCAGCATTAACTGGCCTTCAAGCATCCTGGCGTTGGCTTTGAGTTTCTCAGGCAGCAGTTTACCGCCCGGGGCGACACCGGCTTTAAGAACCGCCGCCAAGCCGCTATAATCTACTTTCCCGGCTAGATCGGTCGTGTCGAGTGTGATTGGCTGAAATTCGCTGGTCGGTCTTTTCAAGCGGCATCCGGCGAGCGATATTGCGGCTGCAAGAAATGCTACTTTCAAGCGTGTCGTGATCATGGTACTGATTGTAGGGCTTTGATCCGAGGCGACAAGCGTCTTGTGGATGTTTCATGAGCGACGAGAAGAAGAGAAACTGGTTCGTACGGATTGTGCGGGTGGTGGTCTGCCTGTGCCTGCTGGGTGTGATCGGGGTCTGGGTCGTCAAGATATGGATCCTGCCTTCCCTCGTTCGCCGCGAGGCGAGTTCTTATCTCGACGACGTGTGGGTCGGGACGATCGAGATCGAGGACGTGGACGTCAACATATTCGGACCATCTCACGTTCGGGGCGTTACGGTTTGCGATAATCTCAACAGGACATGGGTGAGCGTCCCGGAGGTCCGCATCGACGTGGCGTGGGACGGATTTGTCCCGCGACTCCGGGCCGTCAGGATCGGCGTCGTTAACCTATCGCCGCAATTCGTCGACGGTCAGTGTACCGTTCCGCTCAAGCTGGGCGAGTCCTCGGATGATCCGGACGACATCGTGAGGATCATCAATGACCTCAAGGAAATCGAAATAACCGTCGGTATTGTTACGCTGTGCACGGTCAGCGATGTTTCCACCGAGGATCGGACGATGGATGGAGTTGTCCTTCCCCCCGCATTTGCCCAGGCGATCTCGCAGGCGAACATCATCTTCCCGGACATCGGGTGGAAAGGTGGAAAGTTGAGCATCGACAGGGCACTCGGCGAGATCGGCGACGATCCCGTTTCGGTGCAGTTTAGCGGGGGCCTCCAGGACGATCGGTCGATAGAGTTCCGCGGTGAGGGTCTCCTGCTGGCGCCGGAAGAGGTCGTCAGCGGGGCGTTCGAGGTCCGCCTCAAGCCTGGAGGTATGGGGCATTTTCAGGTGAGTCTGGTCGGGCAGGTCCACGCCGGTCTCCGCGGCGAAATCCAGGGTTATCGTGTCACCAAGGTGACACTGGACGTTCTGGCTTCAAATATTCAACCGGACAAGTTCGAATGGTTGATCGGTCCTGACGAGACGGTATGGCTTGCCCTGGAAAGTTCAAAGGTTGTAGCCCGCATCGAGGCAACCTGCACGCCTAACGGGGCTTTCGACGCTGCGGGCCGGATCGATCTGTCCGGACCGATCGGCGAGACCCACGCGATAGTCAAAGGGCAATACGCTCCCGATGGCGCCGCCCAAGGTAGCGCAAAGATTACAGGCACGCTATGCGGCGGGAATCTGCAGGCCGATGTTAAAGCAGTGCTTCACCCTGATCTCCCCGTGCAACTGACGATCGAAGCATCCGCCGAGAAGGTCAGCATGGCGGATCTTACGCGGATACTTGCCGCCGACAAGGTCATGACAGAGGGGATCGGCGGGGGTGTGATCCGCATGACAATGTCCGGGTCGGACCTCGCGAGCATGAGCGGTAGGGGCGCCTTCTTCCTGGACGATGCGGACCTCTGGCAGGTACCGCTTTTCTCGGCGCTGTTCAAGCACATGAACCTGAAGCTCGACAAGGCCGATATCGAGAGCAGTTTCGACCTTGAAGGAACCACCGCCACGATTATAACCGGTCAACTCGCTACGATGCTGTGGGCCGCAGAATTCGAAAAGGGCGGGACCGTTGACATCGACAGCGGGAAGATCGACATGTACGTGTTGTTCCTCCCCGTGAAACAGGCTGGATTACTGCTGAATCTCGTCAAGGCGATTAATCCTCTGCGGCTGGTCGCCAAGGAGGTGTTCCGCCTGCACGTGACCGGTACGAAGGCCGATCCCACGATTACCCCCGTACCGTTCAGCGATCTGACCAAACTTCCGCTCGGGGCGCTGGGCCTGCTGAAGAGCGTAACGACCAGCGGAGGGCAGCTCGGCGGCGACATATTCAAAGCCGTTCTCGGCGGCGGCGGGTAACGCCCCCGACCACCCGGACTTGAAGCCGCCTGCCCATATGGCGATAATAATGGTCTGCATGCCCGACTTACCCAAACAGGAGAGTTTCATGCGAATATCGTTTTTGCGGATGCTGCCGGGGGCGGTGTTGTTGGTTCAATCGATCGGTGTGTCTCTGGGCGCCGATGCGAAACCCGCCGACTACCAGAAGGCTGTTCGTAGCACCAAGTCGCTGATCAGCTACTACACCTTCGACGCCGGAGACGCCGCCGACAGCGTGGCGAAGAATCACGGTAAGGTTGTGGGCAAGGGCGTGAAGTTCGACGCGGGCGTGGCGGGCAAGGCGATCAATTTCACCGCCAAGACCGCGCTGGTCGAGTTCGGGTACGTTCCGGAGTTTGCGTTTAAGGACGGGTCGGGCACGATCGAGGTGCTGCTGAATCACAGCGGAGCCAAAGGCGGGAGCAACTACGTTTTCGCACAGCGGAGCGGGTGGGCGAAAAACTCGATGCGCTACGGCTTCTGCCTGACGCAGATGAAACAGATGGATATCGTCTCACGCGGTTCGAATCCGAACTTCGCCAGGGTGCCCCTGATTGTGGCGCAAAGGCAGTGGCATCATCTGGCGGTGGTTTACGACGGCGGCAAGCTCGCCAGGGCGTATCTGGATGGAAACAGGCTGTCGATCAGAGGGAAGGCGCAGCTCGTGGCAGCCGCTGACAAGCACACGTTTCACCTCGGCGCACCTAACGCCAAACCGGACTGGGAATGCTGGTCGGGCAAGTTCGACGAACTGGCGATATACGGCGACGCGATCGACGAGAAAACGATCGTTCAGCACGCCAAACTGGCCGGCTGCGTGAGGAAACTGCCCACCGACCCGGCCGCTGCGCAGGCGTTCAAGTCAACGGTTAACTTCGACGATTACCCGCTGCTTACCGCCCAGCCGATCGTGTTTGTTACGCGCCGCCAGTATTCCAGCCACTACCACGCAATCGACACTCTGTTCCACACCGGCGAGTTGAACTGGGATCGCAAGCGGATGCACGCAGACGGCTTTTCACCCGGCGGGGCGCTGAAGACGATCGACTTCAAGACCGGAAAGGTCACCACACTGCTGGAAACTCGCGAGGGGCTCATTCGCGATCCGGACGTGCATTTCGACGCAAAGCGAATCGTTTTCGCCATGCGTCGCAACAAGGCCGAAGACTATCACATCTGGGAGATCGGCGTCGACGGAAAGGGCCTCAAGCAGCTTACCTCGCTTAAGGGCGTAAGCGATTTCGACCCGATATACCTCGGCGACGATTCGATCGTGTTCGCCTCGACCCGCGACCCGAAATACAACATGTGCTCGCGCGACCATGCAGCCAATCTTCACCGCATGAACGCAGACGGTTCAAACATTCTCCGCATTACGCGCAATACGCTGTTCGACAATCACCCGGCTTTGCTGCCCGACGGGCGGATACTCTACGCGCGATGGGAATACGTCGATCGCAACTTCGGCGACGCTCACAGCGTGTGGGTGGTAAATCCCGACGGTACTAATCAGGCGATCTACTGGGGCAACAACACCGCCTCGCCGGGCGCGGTTTTCAACCAGCACATCATCCCGGGTACAAAGCAGATGCTCTGCATCCTCGGACCGCACCACGACAAGCTTCGCGGCGCGATGGCGATTATCGACCGCCGCCTCGGAATGGACGGGAAGAAGCCGGTCGTCCGCACCTGGCCCGCGGGCGCCATCAATATAATACGCGCAGGCGGGCGGTTCGATTGCGATTCGTTCGCCCGTTTCCGCACCAAGTACGAAGATCCCTGGGCGCTCGGCGATAAGCAGTTCCTCTGCTCGCGAACGTTCGGTAAGGGCGATCAGACGGGGCTGTTCCTGATCGATTTGAAGGGTAATGAACTCATGCTGCACACAGAAGGCGGCGGTTGCTACGATCCGATGCCGATCAAGCGGCGCCTGCGCCCGCCGGTCAAGCCCGATCATCGCAATTTCAAGGGCTTGCCCGGGCTCGTCCACCTCCAGAACGTCTACCGCGGAACGCACATGGAAGGCGTCAAGCCCGGGTCGATCAAGTATCTGCGCATAATAGAATCGCCGCCGAAGAAGACCTGGTCGGGCGGTTCGTGGAACGGGCAGGGATACCAGGCGCCGGGGATGAACTGGCACGATTTCACCGCAAAGAAGATACTCGGTGACGTTCCGATCGAGAAAGACGGGTCTGCGTACTTCGAAGTGCCCTCCGACACGTTCATCTTCTTCCAGGCCCTCGATGCAAACAAGATGATGGTCCAGTCGATGCGGTCGGGCACGGTCGTCCAGTCCGGCGAGACCCAAAGCTGCATCGGCTGTCATGAAGACCGCCTCAAGACCGACCCGGCGGCCGCCGCGGGCGCCACCGTCGCCGGTAAGCGCAAGCCCAGCAAGCTCACCGGTTGGTACGGTCCGGCAAGACATTTCAGCTACATGCGCGAGGTTCAGCCCGTGTTCGACAAGCACTGCCTCAAGTGTCACGATTTCGGCAAGAAGGCATCCAAGAAGCTCGTCCTCGCCGGCGACCGCAACCCGTACTTCAACGCATCGTACATCGACCTGTGGATCTGGCGGCGGAGGCTGGTGAAGCTCGTCGGCGGCGGACCGGCCGAAGTGCAGCAGGCGTTTTCCTGGGGGTCGCATCCCTCGAAGCTCTCACAGGTCCTCCGCAACAAGCCCAAGCAGCACAAGGACCTCAAGCTCAGCGCCGAAGACATGGATCGCATCAACACCTGGCTCGACCTCAACGGGCCGTACTACCCCGACTACACGTGCGCCTACCCCAACAGCCAGTCCGGTCGCTCGCCGATACCCGCCGGCGAGTTGCACAAGCTCTGCCGCCTGACCGCCCTGAACTATGGTGCGCTGAGATCCAACGGCCGCGGCGAGCGGGCCCAGATATCGTTCGAACGCCCCGAACTGAGCCCATGCCTGGCTCGCATAAAGGGCGGCAAGACCGCGCCTGCGTACAAACAGGCCCTGGCGATAATCAAGGCGAGCGCGGCGGCACTGAAGAAGGTACCCCGCTGCGACATGGAAGGTTTCATCCCGTGCGAGGCCGACCGCAAGCGCCTCAAAAAGTTCGATTATCTCGACGGGATCGAGAAGAAATACCGCAAGGCGATCCGAACGGGCAAGAAACTATACGACCGAGACGTAGCAACCGCCCCCGCGGTCCCCTAGAACACGGTCGAACATCTAGTGTTTCCGCGACGCCTGTACGAGCCAGCGGCGGCTGGGCAGTTCGGCCCAGGAGGAAACGCATCTGCGCTTGCGGGATTCGGTTTTCGGGGCCGAATCGGCGGGCGCCTCAGATGCGTCCGTTGGCGTCTGGTCCCATGTCCAGGACGGAGGCGACAAAGGGAATGTCGCGTCATTGTGACTCATCACCTTACTCCTTTGTTTCCGGAGAGCTTCTCTATAATGAATAACTCTATTTCAGGAATCATATTGCAGCGGTCGGAGCTACTTTCGGGCAAAAACTCAGGGGTGTCTGTAATATATGTACGCACGAAAGGAGCATCGGTAACACGAAAAATCTTTTTCGATTTTTACCGCGCCGAACAGTTTTGTTGACACGGGCGCCGGCAGGGCGATATTTACACTTGCGAGCACAAACCATGAATCCCCCGGACCATACATCCAGTTTGCCTCTGGTCGAGATGAAGGGCATCGTCAAGCGGTTCCCGGGCGTGGTGGCGCTCGATGATGTGAACTTCGAACTGCGGCCCGGTGAAGTACACGTGTTACTGGGCGAAAACGGGGCTGGCAAGAGTACGCTGATAAAAGTACTTTCCGGCGCCCACACGTGCGACGCGGGCGAGATATTTATCGGCGGGCGGAAGGTTAACATCACCTCGCCGCAGGTCCCGCTGGACATGGGGCTGCGATTCATCTACCAGGAAATCAACCTCGTCGGCGAAATTGACATCGCCCGTAATATGTTCCTCGGCTGCGAACCGATGCTCTTGCGGGCGCTCGGTCTGGTCGACAAGTCCGCCCTCTACTTCCGGGCCGCCGAGTACCTCCGCCGGTTCCATATCGACCTCGACCCCCATGACATCGTCGGCGAGTTGAGCGTTACCCAGCAGAAGATGGTCGAGATCGCCCGGGCGCTGGTGACCGACTCGAAGGTCATCGTCCTCGACGAGCCGACCGACGTCCTGGAAGACCGCTCACGCAACGATCTGTTCGAAGTGATCGGGCGCCTCAAGAGCGCTCACCAGGTCGGATTCATCTACATATCGCATCGATACGCCGAGGTGTACGAACTCGGCGATCGCGTAACGATTCTCCGCGACGGTCGCAACGCCGGGACCTGGCGAATCGAGGACCTTACGCTGGATGAGATGATCGAGCGGATGGTTGGCGGGCAGGTGCGCAGGCAGTATCCGGACATGCACCAGCCCTCCGACAGCGAGGCGCTGCGAGTCGAGGAGATCGTCAGCGGCAAGGTACTCAATGGCGTGAGCCTGTCGGTGCGGCAGGGTGAGATAGTGGCGGTTACCGGTCTGATGGGGGCGGGCAAGACCGAACTGGGGCGGGCAATTGCAGGTGTGGACCGTTACGATCGCGGCGAGATCTACGTCCACGGGCGGAAAGTTGTCTCGAAGTCACCGGCGGCCGGGATAAGAAACGGAATTGCATACCTCACCGAAGACCGCAAGTCCGAGGGCCTGATCCTCGACCACTCGATCCGCAACAACTACGCCCTGCCCAGCATCGGGCGCCTGAGTCCCGTAGGATTCCTCAACCACATCCGTATCAATCGTGAAGCTCAAGAGTACATGACCGGTCTGAAGATCAAGGCGCCCGACATGTTCACGCCCGCCGGACAGCTTTCCGGAGGCAATCAGCAGAAGGCGGTCCTGGCCAAATGGCTTGGCACCAACTGCAAGGTGCTGATCTTCGACGAACCCACTCGAGGGATCGACATTAACGGGCGGGCGGAAGTCTATCGCATAATGGAAGAGCTGCTTGCCCGTGGCGTGGCGATTCTCATGCTCACGTCCGACTACACCGAAGCGCTGGCGATGAGCCACCGCATTGCAGTACTATGTCGAGGCCGGGTGGCCGGGACGTTCGACCGCGGTACGGTCGACGAAGAAGACATTCTCCGCTTGGCCATCGGTGCATCGGCCGACCAGCACCACGCAGGGAGCATTGCGAAGTGATTGGAGATATCAAAAAGCAGGCGATACGCAGTGCAGAGAGCCTTGCCGGGCTCGTTGCGATTGTTCTGTTCTTCGTGATCGTGTCGCCGTCGTTTCGCCAGTGGGCCACGCTTACTGACATTCTAGAGCAGTCGATGGAGCTGGCAATTCTCGCGGCCGGTACTACGCTGGTGCTGATCTCCGGAGGGCTGGATCTGTCTGTCGGTTCGGTCATGGCGCTATGTACGTGTATCGCCGGCTGTCTCCTGTCGGGTGCGACGGGCGAACCGATGATGGACGTCGCTCCTGCGGTGGCGCTCACGCTGGCCGCAGGCCTGGGCATCGGCCTGATAAACGGTATCACGATCAAGTACACCGGTGTTCCCGCGTTTATCGTGACGCTGGGTATGATGATGATCGCGCGAGGCGCTGCGCTCATGGTGGCCGCAGGGCGGAACATGTCCGAGTTCAGCGGCGCCTTCCTGGTACTCGGCGGCGCCGGCGGATACGCCGTGCCGCTGTCGATTACCGCGGTGCTGATTATCGTCATTGCATTCCTGCTGGCGATGACGCGTTTCGGTTTCAATGCCTATGCGATTGGCGGTAATGAAGAGGTTGCACGCCTCTCTGGGGTTCCAGTAAAGCGGTATTCTATAGCATGTTACGCGATCGGTGGGTTTTGCGCGGCGTTGGCGGCGATCGTGCAGACTTCGCGTTTTGAATTCGCCAAGCCCAATCGCGGCGAGAGTTGGGAGTTGATGGCGATCGGCGCGGTGGTGATAGGCGGCACGAGTCTCTTTGGCGGGTCCGGCGGGGTGGGTCGGACGGTCATCGGCGTGCTGATAATCAAATCGCTACAGACGGGCCTGAGTCACATGGGCGTCGGTTCGTATTGGCAGAGAATCCTCATCGGCGTGGTGATAATCCTGGCCGTCTGGATCGATCGCATCCAGAGCAGACGTCGAAAAACGTAGAATCCACTTGTTGGTCGCGGATCGGGGAGTTACAAGAGGGAACTACCGTTTGAGTATGCGCCTTTGGCCCGAGGAGATGTGTCATGCGGAACAGCGCGATCGCAGTGTTGGTATCGGTTCTGGTTATGGGGATGCTGACCGGTTGCGGGAAAGGTTCCTCGGGCGACCCCGACGGGCGGAAGAAGATCGTCTTCATCGGTTATTCTTCCACTAACACGTTCTGGATCACGCTGAAGAACAGCGCCGAGAAGACCGCCAAAGACGCCGGCCTCGATTTTGCCGACATGACTTCGTCCGAACCGGACATAGTCGCCCAGAAAGCCGCCGTCGACAACGCGATTCGCATGGGCGTCGCCGGGCTGGTTATCGGTCCGTCCAATTCCGAAGGGCTGGGTAAGTCGCTCGATAAAGCCAAAGCAGCGGGCATTCCCGTAGTCACCGTGGATACGCGCGTAAAGCACGATTGGATATCAAGCCACGTCGCCACCGATAACGTGGCGGCCGCCGAACTCGCCGGTGACTATATCGTCGGAAAACTCGGAGGCAAGGGCAAGGTGCTGATTATCGGTGGGACGGTAGGTGCCCAGACCGCTGACGACCGCCGAAACGGTGTATTCAGCAAGTGCAAAGCCGCCGGAATGACCGTCCTGCACTTTGACGCCAACTGGAAAGACGATGAAGCCAACCGCATCGCACAGGCACAGCTTGCCGCCCACAACGACATCGGCGCAATATTCGCCGCCTGCGACCCGATGATCCTCGGCGCAAAAGTGGCCGTCAAACGCAAAGGGCTCCTGGGTAAGGTGCTGCTGGTAGGTTTCGACGCGATTCCCGAAGCACTCGCAGCCGTCCAGAAAGGCGAACTGGACGCCACCGTCCGCCAGGACCCCGTTCGCATGGGCAAAGAAGGTGTCCAACTGATGGCCAAAATACTCAAAGGCGAAACCGACATCCCAAAGAGCATCGCCATCAAAGCAGTAATCGTAAACAAAAGCAACGTTGACGAATACATCAAGTAATAGCCCCTCGAAGGAGTCATCTTATGGAAAACAAAAAAATCACACGCAGGAGTTTTCTCGGGGCCGGAGCCGCCGCCGGTATTGCGATCGGTACGCCGTATATCATCCCGGCTTCGGCGCTGGGAAAAGAACCGGGCAAGCCCGCCGCCAGTGAACGCGTCGCCATCGCCGGCGTCGGCTGCGGAGGTCGGGGAACCTATGACATGGACCGCCTCGTCCGCCATGGTGGGCAGATTGCGGCCGCCTGCGACGTCAACAAGAACAACCTGGCTCGCGCCATGAAAAGATATAAGGTTGCCGCGTCGGCCGCCGGTTCGGATTTCCGCGAGATCGTCACCCGCAAGGATGTCGACGCGGTTCTGGTGGCCACGAACGACCATTGGCACGTGCTGATCGCCCTGGCGGCGTTGAAGGCGGGCAAGGACATCTACGTTGAGAAGCCTGTCGGAAGGACTATCGCCGAAGGGCGCGTAATGCTTAACGCGGTCAAAAAGACCGACCGCATCTTCACCGGCGGAACCGAATCGCGATCCTTCGCCAGCACGCGCCGCATATGCGAACTGGTGCGCAACGGGCGAATCGGAAAAGTCACCAAGATCATCACCGCGTGTCCGCCGGGTGTTGCGTCCGGTCCGCCGAAGACGGCGCCCGTGCCCGCATTCCTGGATTTCGACATGTTCACCGGACCATCGCCCAAGCGGCCCTACGATCCCAGGCGGATCGACGGACGCTACCACTTCCACATCAACGACTACTGCGCCAGCGGTTTCATGGCCGCCTGGGGCGTACACCTGCACGACATCGCGCACTGGGCAATGGGCCTGGACGATACCGGTCCTGTTGAGATCGAAGGGACCGCTAAGTACCCGCCCAAGGGCGACCTGTGCGACTGCCCGCTGACGTGGAAGGTTAACTACACCTACGCCGACGGATTGAAGATGGAGTTCGTGGACGGCCGGACGTGGAAATACGGGCACGGCAACGGTGTCCGCTTCGAGGGGACCAAGGGCTGGATCACAACGCATTACGGTGGCGCCGCCAAGGCCAGCGACCCCAAGATTCTGGGCTCGAAGATCGCCCCCGACGAGGTCCGCCTGTACGACGCGGGCAAGGGCGACGACAACTTCAACTTCATCCAATGCGTCAAGTCCCGCAAGCAGACCTGCTCGCCGGCGAATGCGGCCCATTATTCCGCGATCATTGGGAACCTGGGCGAGATCGCCTGCCGCCTCGGTCGCAAACTGAAGTGGGACCCGAAGAAGGATCTGTTCGAGAAAGACGACGAGGCCAACAAGCTTGTCTCGCTCCCGATGCGCGCCCCCTGGAAACTCGAGGCGTAGGGATGACAAGGACCGCGATCATCCGCATGAAAAAGGAGAAAGCCGAAATGCATAGAATTACAGGCAGAGTGAATTTGCGGGGCTGGACGTATGTGGTGGTCTTGGCGATGGCTGCGGTCTTGATTGCGGAAGTCGCAAACGCAGAAAAGAAAGCTGAGACGAAGTTTGAATGGAAGAAGACCGACACATCGCTGGCGCTGCTGAACAACGGGTCAGTGGTGTGGGAATACCATCACGACAAGGAGCCGGGCAAGCCCTACATGAAGGTCTGTCTTACTGACGGCACGGAGCTGACCCGCCCCTGGCCGAAGCCCGATGGGTACAAGGGATATGACCATCTCTGGCACAAGGCGATGTGGTGGTCGTGGAAATTCATCAACGGAATCAATTTCTGGGAGAGCAATCCCAAGGGTACTGTTCCCGTGAAGGTCGATGTAACTGCCGGGAAAGACTCCTCCGCCCGCATTGCCCTCGATATCAACTACCAACTGCCCAAGCAGGAACCGCTGCTGAAGGAGAAACGTCTGATCGCGATAAGCACGCCGGGCGCCGACGGTCGCTATACTATCGACTGGACCGCCACCTTCACCGCGGGCAAGAAGGATGTGACCCTGAACAAGAACTGGTATGGGGGAATGGCGATCAGGATGGCCAAGAGGACCTCGAAGTGGACTTTCCGCGACAGCGAGGGTCGCACAGGAGAGAAGGGTTGTTCGCGCAAACGCTCAAAGTGGGTCGACTTCAGCGGCGCCCTCAAAGGCGACAGGAAGGCGGGGCTCGCCGTCTTTGTACACCGCGACAATCCCCGCCAGCCGCCGCCATGGTGCGTAATCCAGGGCATGCCGTATTTCAATCCGGTCTTCACGGGCGCCGAGGATTACAAACTTGCAGCCGGCAAGAGCCTGACCCTTCGGTACCGGATCCTCGTCCATCCCGGCATCATGACGCGCCGGCAGGTTGAGTCGGAATGGAAAGTTTTCTGCGGTTCCGCCGGCGGGTCCAAGGTCAAGCCCACCCCCGCTCCCGCCCCCGCCAAACCGGGTAGCCTGGCTTTCGTATCGTCGGGAAAGGAGCAATACAGCTTCGACACGGGTGTGCTTCGCGGGACGCTGAGGCAAGGCGGCAAGTCGCGCGGTTTGTCGGGGTTCACACACATCCCTTCCAAGACCAGGCTGAACGGGGGGTTGGGCATTTTCGGACACTACCGTGTCTTCACCACGAACAAGCGTTATGGGCCCGCGGCGTGGGGGTGGGCGAGCACATCGAAGCTCACGTCCGACGGGGCGGTGGAGGTCCGCTGGCCCAAAGCAAAGGATCGCCCGTTCGAAATGATGGCGGTCTACCGCTGGAGCGCCCCGGATACGCTTGACCTGACGACCACCGTCAAAGCCGCCGCGGACCTGTCGAAATTCGAATCGTTCATTGCATCCTACTTCACCAAGAGCCTCCCGGCGTCATCGATATACGTTAAAGGCGATTCGAAAACCGGAGGCAAGCCGATCTTCCAGACGACGGAAAAATCGGCTGGGCACTGGCAGATGTTCCCGCGCAGCAAGAAAGTCGTACCGATGATTAAGGACGGTCGCTGGAAACAGAAACCGCATCCGGTGGACTGGGCGATCAGGGACAACCTCGCTGCCCCGCTCGGGATGAGGCGCGGAAAGGGGGACGCCCCCACTGCGATCCTGATGGCCCCTGCCGCAGATTGCTATGCGCTGTCCACACCGTTTGCGGGAGAGGGGCATCGCTCGTTTTACCTCTCATTGTTCGGTCGGGACATAAAGGCCGGCCAAACCGCCACCGCCCGCTGCCGCCTGGTAATCGCCAAATCGCCAACCGATCAGCAGATCGTGGAGTTGTACAAGAAATACACAACGCAGCTTTCGAAAGTAACCAAAGACGCGAAGTGAGCGGCATGTCCCCGGCGCCAACTGCCATACCGTTTTCCCTTGCCCCCGGCCAATCGACACTCGACAATGCCCGAAGTCCATAACATGGCTCAGATACGCGGAGATACCTCGATAGTGGAATCTGCCGACACAAAAACTCTGAAGAACTTTCGCATCTTTTCAGCTATATTCTGGCTTCTGGCGCCCGTGCTTTCGTATCTCTGTCCCCTGTTTACCGGACGCGGGCACAAGGGTGCGTTGGAATGCTTCGGTATTGTTAATGCCGGGCCTACGTCGTGGCTCATTGTGAGATTCTTACCTGCCGGATTGGCGGTGTTCGACGCTGCGATAGTCGTCTCGATGATATTCCTGTCATTCCTGATCTGGATGTGTGCCAAAGGCATGGGCATCAAGGCATGGTTGTTTCTCATTGTCTGGTATGCCTCCAACATCTTTCTAATCGATGTTGTTATCCAAATGATCCAGACTGTTATACGAGTAGAACTGCATCCGTGAACTGGGCGCTATTAGCTACGAGGGGTTCAACAGCAAGACCGTCGCTCCCTGCGTCGCTCTTCGAGCTATGCAGGACAGGCCGTGACAAGTGAAAGCGGCGAGAGTTCGCCGCATCCAAAACGCCTTGCCTTTCTCCAATGCTGAAATGTTTGAACGCGGCGGGAGTATCTGAGATACTGAGCGACTGCTTGCGTTAGTCATTTCGGGCGGTAATCAGACTGTTTGGAGTAGATATGGATATACGAATGCATACCAGACGCGGTTTTCTCAAGGCCGCGGGATTCGGGGCCGTTGCGCTGGCCTTGCCGGGTCGGCAAGCGGTGGCGGCGGAGGCTGCGGTTGACGGGCGGCCGAACATCGTTCTGATTCTGGCTGACGATATGGGCTGGTCGGATCTTGGCTGCTACGGTAGCGAGATCAAGACCCCTCATCTCGACAAACTTGCCGCCGGCGGTGTGCGGTTCACGCAGTTTTACAATACGGCGAAGTGTTTCCCGTCGCGTGCGTGCCTGCTTACCGGCGTGTATGCCCAGCAGTGCGGGATGGCCCGCGGGCATGGCGAGATAATCAACGCCGTGACGCTCGGAGAGGTTCTGCGGTCGGCTGGTTATCGCACACTGATGACCGGTAAGCATCACGGTACGGAGAATCCGTACGATCGCGGGTTTGACCGGTACTTCGGCCTGCGCGACGGCGCGTGCAACTTTTTCAATCCGGGCAAGCAGCGCGAAGGCGAACCCAAGCCCGCACAGAAACGCAACAATCGGGCCTGGTGCATCGACGACAAGACCTATAAGCCCTACACGCCTCCGGAGAAGGATTTCTACACCACCGACTACTTCGCCAAGTACGCGATCAAGTATCTCGACCAGTACGGCAAGGAGAAGAAGCCGTTTTTCCTCTACATCGCGTTCAACGCCCCGCACGATCCGATGATGGCCTGGCCCGAGGACATCGCAAAGTACCAGGGCAAGTACATGGTCGGATACGAGAAGATCAGAAACGCCCGCTACAAACGCATGCTCGATATGGGCCTAATCGACAAGAAAACCTTCGCCCTATCTCCGCGAGAGAAGAAAAGCTGGGACTCACTCAGCGACGAGCAGAAGAAAACCGAAGACCGGAGGATGGCGGTATATGCGGCGATGGTCGACCGGATGGACCAGAACATCGGCAAGGTGCTGGCCAAGATCAAGGAACTCGGGAAATCCGAAAACACGCTGGTGTTCTTCTGCAGCGATAACGGCGGTTCGGCGGAAGTCGTGAGGATCGGCAAGGGCGAGATCGGTAATATAGACCGCTGGAGTTCGGTCTGCGGTACCTGGGCCAACGTCTCGAACTCTCCGTTCCGCAAGTTCAAGAACTACAGCCACGAAGGCGGAATATGCACGTCGATGATCGCCCACTGGCCCAAGGGCATCAAGAATCCCGGGCGGATAAGCAATCGGGTGGGGCACTTCATAGACTTCATGGCCACGTTTGCCGAAGTGGGTTGCGCGAAATACCCCACGGAATTCGATGGCAAGAAGATCACGCCGCTGGAAGGCGAGAGCATGCTGCCTGCGTTGCAGGACAAAAGCGCCGAGCGCAAAAAGCCGTTGTTCTGGCAGTGGTCCAGAGGCAAGGCTGTGCGGCGTGGCAAGTGGAAGCTGGTGTGTTGGGGCTCAAGAAAGACGAAGACGAAGTCCCAGGACCCGGCGTGGGAACTGTACGACATGGAGGCAGACCGCACCGAACTTAACGATCTGTCCGGGAAGCATCCGGAGATAGTCAAGGAACTGGCGGGCCTCCACGAAAAATGGGCGGCACCGTTCAAGAAAACCAGGAAATCAAAAGGTCGCAAATGAAAACTCGCGTGATGAAGGTATCGGTTGTGTTTCTGGCGCTGTTGGTGACGGCGGGGACGCTGTCGGCTGCGCCGAAGAAAGCGGTTTCAAAGATAGATCCGATAACCAGGATCAATAATCGAACGCCTGATGAACTGATGGACCTTACGGTCAAGACGCTCGAGTTTGTGGAAAAGGCCCGAAAATCTCCGAAGCTGGCGGTGCAGGTGACGGCGATGCAAAAACGCCTGGTGTCGAGCAAGGGCGACAAGGCATTCTCCGCGGAGTTGGCGGCGTTGCGGAGGCGGATTATTCTGTCGCACCCGCTGCTGGACTTCGAGACGCTGCTGATCAACAAGCGTCCGCCCACGCTTTATAACCACGCCCAGGAGCAGTATGTCGGTCGTCACAGCCGCGCTGGCGATGGGCTTGTTTTGCTGAAGAACTGGAAGGAGAAGCCCACTGAGACGGTGTTGCTGGCAGGTAAACTTCCACGCGGGTCGGTTATGCACCCGGACCTCTCGTTCGACGCCAAGAGCGTGCTGTTCTCGTATTGCGATCACACCGACAATCGGCGCGAGTTCCGCCAGCATTTCATTTACGAGATCGGTATCGACGGGAAGGGTCAGCGGCGCGTCACGGGCAACAAGAACGATAAACTCGAGCGAGCCGAAGGACGCCGATCCGTGCTGATCGAAGACTTCGATCCCTGCTACCTGCCCGATGGCGGGTTTGCGTTTATCTCCACTCGCTGCCAGAGTTACGGACGATGCCACGGCGGGCGGTACACGCCTTCTTATATGTTGTATCGCGGGAATCTCGACGGTAGTGGAATCAAGCAGCTTTCGTTCGGCGAGGCCAACGAATGGGACCCCAGCGTAATGACCGACGGGCGGATCATCTACACGCGATGGGACTATATCGATCGCGACCCGACGCCGTTTCAGTCGCTCTGGGTCACCAAGACCGACGGGACGGCGACCGCGCTTTATTACGGTAATTACACTGGTAATCCGCACATGACCGCAGAACCGCGAAGCATTCCCGGTTCGAAAAAGGTGATGAGCCTGGCTGTGGCGCACCATTCGTATTCCTCCGGTTCGGTCATTCTCGTTGATCGCAGCAAGGGCGACGAGGGCCACAAACCCCTTACCCGCATTACCCCCGAAGTGAGATTCCCCGAGACCGAGAACAGCCGGGAACCCGGTTCGTACACCAACCCCTGGCCGCTGAGCGAGGACCTGTTCTTAGTTTCCTACATGCCCGATCGCCTGGCGTACCAGTTCTGGATCGAGAAGAATCGCCCCGACAAGGTCATCTTTCAGAGGCCAAGCGCATACGCGATCTACCTGATCGACACGCTCGGCGGGCGCGAGCTGATCTATCGCGATCCGGACATGTCGTCTGTGGCGCCGATTCCCGTCCGCGCTCGCAAGACACCGCCGGTGCTTCCTTCGTTCATCAACACACCCGAAGCTCGCGCCTCCAAGACCGGCGTGTGCTACGTTCAGGACGTTTACCAGTCCACCGCGAAGATACCGGCGGGGGAAATCAAGTCGCTCCGAGTCAATCAGATATTCGGCCAACCGGTCGCACGCCCGCGAAGGCGCGGTCAGGACGGCGAGCTGCTGGCCAAGAAAGTTCTGGGTACCGTACCTGTTAACGCAAACGGATCGGTCGCCTTCCGCGTACCGGCGGGTATCCCGCTGCAACTGCAGGCCCTCGACGAAAACGGAATGTGCGTAATGAACATGCGATCGTTCATATACCTGCATCCCGGCGAGAAACTTAGCTGCACCGGTTGCCACGAATCGCGAACATCGCCCCCGGTAGCAAAGCCCATGGGCAAGATCACCGTTCGCGACCTGACCCCGCCGCCCTGGAAGCAGGAGCCAAAGAAAGGCTTCAGCTTTGACAAGGTCGTCAAGCCAGTGCTGGACCGCTACTGCATTAAATGTCACGGCCTGGATCCGAAGAGGCCCAAGGGCGCCAAGAACCTGAACTTCTGCGGGTCGAGGTCGTCGGCGTTTGCCTTCCTCAGGGACAAGACCCTGGTCTTCACCAGGCGGAGAGCCCGCAGCACGTACAAGGATTCGCTGTCTCACGCCGGGCGCCTCGGTCCGCTGATGCTGAAGCGGCAGAAGGGCAAGAACAAACTCGACGCGGCGAGTTTTGCGCGAATTATCACGTGGTTGGATCTCAGCGGACAGTATTACGGCGACTATTCGTGGAACCGGGTCGAGGACCGCAAGCCATCGAAAGAGGGCCAGGCTGCGCTGCGGGAGCATATCAAGGCCACGTTTGGCGAGGCGGTCTCCAAGGCTCCGTATGCGGCCTTGGTCAACGTCGCCGATGTCGATGAGTCTCGGATCTTGAAGGCCCCGCTGGCGAAATCAGCAGGCGGTTGGGCCCAGATCGACAATGGGTGGAAATCCCTTGACGACAAGGGTTACCAGAAGATGAAGAAGCTGGTGGTCGCGTCGATTACGCCAATGGCGCAGCGGGATATCGAGACGACGTGCAACCTTCCGGACTGCAAATGCGGGTCGTGTTGGGTTCGCACGAGGAAGAACTCGCCCCAATGGCAATTCTATACGAACAATTACTCGAAGGATTTTAAGCGCATAGATCCTTCCGGCGATAAATAACGGCCAGCAGCTGCGTCGAACGGCTTGAGCCACGGATGGCACGGATTACACGGATAGAAACGGCGACGGCTAGGGCAGTAGTTACGGAAGGGTGGTATGGGAATGGGAAAACTGCTGTTTAGGGATGAGACTTATGCGATACGGGGGGCTGTGTTTGAGGTTCACTGTGAGATGGGATCCGGTTTTCTTGAGTCCGTGTATCAAGAATGCATGGAAAAGGAATTGACCAGACAGGGTATTCCTTTTGAAGCCGAGAAGAAACTATCGATTCTGTATAAGAACGAACCCCTCAACCAAATCTACAAACCGGACCTGATCTGCTATGGTGAAATCCTTGTTGAATTAAAATCGGTGGCCGCCCTTAGACGCGAACACTACGCTCAAGTCATTAATTACCTGAAAGCAACCAACCTCCGCCTCGGCCTCCTGGTAAACTTCGGATCACACCCCAAAGCAACAATCGAAAGACTAATCCGATAAACCCAGAACCAGAACCAGAACCAGAACCAGAACCAAAACCACAACCGCCTGCACCATCCGTAGCTAATGCCGTAGTCGTAGTCGTACGCCGTTGTCGTTACCATCCGTGTAATCCGTGCCATCCGTGGCTCAAGCCGTTGCCGTTGTCGTTACTATACGTATTTATCCGTGTTTATCTGTGTTCATCCGTGGCTAATGTCGTAGTCGTAGACATAGTCGTAATCCGTGGTGAAAAATGTCGCAGGCGTTGTCGTTTCGGCGTGCTGGAGGGGCTATGATATGCGGGAGAAGAGGGCGGCTTGAATAACGATTAGGAGAGGCGATATGAAATCTAATAGACGGAACTTTCTGAAGGTGGTTGCCGCTGGCGCTGCGGCGGCTTGTGTGCCGGGAACATTGCGGGGCGCGGCGCCTGCAAAGGCTGCCAAGAAAACGCGGTTCGTGTTCGTGCTGGTTGACGATCTTGGCTGGACGGATGTGGCGTGCTTCGGGAGTAAGTTCTACGAGACGCCTAATATTGATGCGCTGGCGAAATCGGGCGTGAAGATGACCAGCGCGTACGCGGCGTGCCCGGTGTGCTCGCCGACGCGGGGTAGCATTATGACGGGCAAGTACCCGGCGCGGACTGATACCACCGACTACTTCGGCGGCGGGCGGCGGGCGAAGTTGCTGCCCGCTCCGTACAAGCGATACCTACCGCTGGAAGAAGTCACCATCGCCGAGGCGATGAAGGCCCACGGGTACAAGACGTTCTTCGCGGGCAAGTGGCATCTCGGCGGGAAAGGGTACTTCCCCGAGAAGCAGGGCTTCGACGTGAACAAGGGCGGTGGGCGGAACGGGGCTCCGTATAAATCGTACGGGAATCGCGGACTGGCGAAAGATCCGACGCTTCCGGGCGGGTATTTTTCATTGTACGCCAATCCGCACCTTGAGGATGGACCCAAGGGCGAGTACCTGACCGACCGCCTGACGGATGAAGCCATCAAATTCATCGACGCCAACAAGAGCGACCCGTTCCTTGTTTATCTGTCGTTCTACTCGGTGCATAATCCGCTGCAGGCCAAGCCCGCGTACGTCAAGAAGTTCAAGGACAAGCTGGCGAAGATGGCGAAGCCCAAGGGCCCCGAGTTTATCAAAGAGCACAAGAACCGGGCCAGGCAGATTCAGCAGAACCCGGTGTATGCGGCCATGATCTACAGCGTCGACGAGAACGTGGGCAAGCTGACCAGGAAGCTCGATGAGCTTGGGCTCTCTGACGATACTGTGGTGGTATTCACTTCGGATAACGGCGGGCTGTCGACGTCCGAAGGGCACAACACTGCGAACCTCCCGCTGCGCGGCGGGAAGGGGTGGTTATACGAGGGCGGGGTGCGAGTTCCGACGATCGTCCGCTGGCCGGGCGTGACGAAACCGGGCACCGCATGCGACGTGCCGATAACGTCGACCGACTACTATCCAACGTTCCTCGATATTGCCGGGTTGCCCGCCAAATCGAAGCAGCACGTCGATGGCGTGAGCATCACCGCGGCGTTGAAGGGCGGAAAGCTCGATCGCAAGGCGATTTACTGGCATTACCCGCATTACGGTAACCAGGGCGGTCGGCCGGGATCGTCGGTGCGGATGGGCGATTACAAACTCATCGAGTTCTTCGAGGACGACAGCGTGGAGCTGTACAACCTCAAAGACGACATCGGCGAGCGCAAGGACCTCGCAGCGAAAATGCCCGAAAAGACCGCCGAACTCCGCAAGATGATCCACAAATGGCGCAAAGAAGTAGATGCGAAAATGATGAAACCCAACCCGAGATACAAACGAAACTAGCGGTCCTTATGCTCGGTAGTACCGGAGCAACTGAACCAACAGTGCATCCACCGGTCGCCGGCGCCAAAAGATTCGGGCAAATCCGGTCCCAAGGCGATATAATGTCGTGGCGCTTGCATACGCCGAGCGGAGCGGAAGTTCGTTTGAAACCTTCGCCCGCTCACTGCTATGATGATTAATGTGAACCCTGCCTTATGTACTCATGCCCGGGAGGGCTGCAATGAATAATGATAGATATCCGCGCCGGCCGGGGTTGCTAAGCCTTGGTCTGCTTATGCTTACGGTCCTGGTACTCGTCGCGCCGCACGCGCGGGCCTGCCAGACTCCGGTATTCCGCTACGCGTTGGAGAAGTGGCCTGGAGATTTCTATCCGCTGATGGTCTACCACGACGGACCGCTCAGCCCGGACGACAAGGCGATCGTCGGATGGCTCGAGAAAGTTCAGGAATCCGAGGGTTCGCAGGTATCGGTCTATGTGCTGGATATCTCCAAGCCCGTCACGACCCAGCCGGCGACAGCCCCCGCGACAACCCAACCGACGAGCAGGCCCTCACCGGTCGATACCCAGCGGGCCTATCTTCTCAAGAAGTTCCCGCCGCCAACGGATACCCCCATGCCCGCGTTGGTTCTTCGTTATCCCGCCCAGCCCGGTGGCGAGGGGGCGAGCTGGCCGGTTGTCTATTCCGGGCGGCTCGACGGGAAGATTGCCCGTGATATAATTGACTCTCCGGTCCGCCAGAAGATTGCCAAGCGGTTGCTCAGCGGCGATTCGAGCGTCTGGGTGCTGCTGGAATCGGGCGACAAGGCCAAAGACGATGCCGCCGCCAAGACGCTGGAAACCGAACTGGGGCGCCTGAACAAGGAGTTGGAACTTCCCGAGCAGCCGCCCACGTCCGACGCCGGACCGTACGAACCGGAGATAACCGTCGAGTTGAAAGTGGCGTTTTCGGTGTTGAGGATGTCGCGAACCGATCCGGCCGAAAGCATGTTCATCAAGATGTTGTTGGGCAGCGAAGAGGGCCTGACGGAAATCAAAGAGCCCATTGCCTTCCCGATTTTCGGGCGGGGCAGGGCGCTGGCGGCGTTTGCAGGTGACGGGATAGATGCCGACAATATCGAAAGCGCATGCATTTTCCTGGTCGGTCGCTGCTCCTGCCAGGTCAAGAGGCTCAATCCGGGCACGGACATGATGTTCACCGTGAACTGGGACGCCGCACTTGCAGGCCAACCGCTGATGACCATGCCCCCGCTTCCCCGACTGGCCACCGACGAGGTCGAAATCAAGAGCGCATCTCTGACCGCCACCTCATCGCGGGACGCCGAATCGGGAGGAGCCCCCATCCGCTGGTTGCTGATCGTCGCAGTTTCTCTGGTGGCGGTGGCGGTCGTGGTGGGACTTCCGATGGTTCGGGTGATGCGCAAGGGGGCGGGGAACTGAAATGGGCATCTGGCATCTGGTCAGGAAAGAGATTAGTTATCGGCGGCTCAGCTTCGCCCAGGCGATGTTGGGTGTGCTGGTAGCCACCGCCGGACTGATCGGTCCGATGACGGTCGTCGGCGCTTACAGCATCCGGGCGGAAAAGCGCCTCGGAGCCATGGTCAAGGATTACAAAAAGCAGACCCTCAAGTACGGTTTCAACGTTCGCGTAATTCCCGCCGGGCAGGACCGGGGCGACTTCTTCGATAAGGGATACGCCACCGAGACGATGGACCAGAATTACGCCAAAATCCTGGCCGATTCGGATATCCTGACCACCATTCGCCATCTTACACCAACGCTGAGGCGGAAGGTCCTCTGGACCGAACACAAGCGGACGGTGCTGCTGGTCGGAGCCCACGGAGAGACGCCCCTGAAGGAACGCAAACGTCGCAAACCGGCGATTATCAAAATCATTCCGGAAGGCGAAATCGATCTCGGGTACGAGTTGTGGAACTCCATGGATCTCAAACCGAAGCAGGAAGTGGTGTTCCTCGGGCGGAAGTTCACCCTCCGCAACCGCCAGCCCAGGCGGGACTCTCAGGACGACATCAGCATCTGGATGGATCTGCAAGCCGCCCAGGAACTCACCGGTCAACTCGGAAAGATCAACGAAATTCAAGCCGTCGACTGCACCTGCGCCGAGGCCGACGTGGAGAAAATCCAGGCCGAACTGTCGAAAATACTCCCCAATACGCAGGTGATTCTCAAGGTCAAACTGGCCGTCGCGAGAGCCAGGGCCCGCATGACCGCACAGCAGACACGAGTGGCCGAACTGAAGGACAAGCAAGCGCTGGCGGCGGTCATCGCGGCGCTCCTGATTGTCGGAGCCGCGGTCTGGATATCGCTTCTTGCGTTCGATAACGTCCGCCAGCGGACTGTGGAAATCGGGATCCTGCGTGCGATCGGACTTTCCAGCGGGAAGATACTGTCGGTGTTCCTTGTGCGATCGCTGCTGATTGGTCTGGTCGGGGCGGTCAGCGGAGTGATTCTGGGCGCGTGCCTGGGCGTCGGTGTGGCTGCGGTATGGGGCGAGGTGTCCGATTTGTCGCAGGCCGGAGCCCTGTTTTCTCCGTGGTTGTTTGGGCTGGTGGTGATCTGTTCACCTGTCCTTTCGGCGCTTGTCAGTTGGCCTCCAGCCATGCTGGCATCACGCCAGGACCCCGCGGTTGTGCTGTCAAGGGAGTAGACTTTAGATGCTCGATATTCGCCAGATATCCAAAACATACGCCATCGGCGACAAGACCGTCCCGGTGCTGGACGCGATGTCGCTGCGGGTCGCCCCGGGCGAGTTCGTAGCCGTCCAGGGCCAGAGCGGGTGCGGTAAGAGTACGCTTCTGCTGGCCGCCGGCGGACTGCTCCGCCCCGACAGCGGGCAGGTACTCGTCGCGGGAGACGACCCGTACGAACTTTCTTCCGAGGCCCGCGCCGACTTCCGTGCGACGCATATCGGGTTTGTCTTTCAGCAGTTTCACCTGGTACCGTACCTCGACGTACTCGACAACGTTCTGGCGCCGTCCATGGCTCATAATTCGCCCGATGCCCGATCGCATGCCACGGAGTTGATCGAGCATTTTGGCCTGACCGATCGGATCGGTCACTTGCCCGGCGAGTTGAGTACCGGAGAGCGTCAGCGGACAGCCCTTGCAAGGGCGCTGCTGAACCGCCCCAGGCTCCTACTGGCCGACGAACCAACGGGAAATCTCGATGCTGACAGCGGGGAGGTCGTGCTGAGCTACATAAGGGAATTTGCCACCGCCGACGGGGCGGTGCTGATGGTTACTCACGATTCTGAGGCGGCCGGAAAGGCCGACCGCGTAATCGAACTTGCGAAGGCATGAGGAAAGGACAGGCAATGAAATGGTTTGGGCATATTGTGATTGTTGTTGCTGTGGTTGCGTCTTGTTTGGTGGGGTGCGGTAAGGAAGACCCCGAGGACAAACCGCTGGTGTTCTACGTTGGCGGTACGATGCAGCCGGCGATGGTGGAACTGGCTGAGGTGTACGAGAAGAAGACCGGGCAGAAGATCGAAATCGACAAGTCCGGTTCTGGCGTGCTGCTGAATCGCATTCGCCTGGACAAGGCCGCCGACGTCTTCATCTGCCACGACCCCTTCATGGACGAATTGATGGAGGGCAAGAAGGGCAAATTCGGCGTCGATGCCTGGTTGGTCTCGCAGATTACGCCGGTTATCGTTGTCCAGCCGAACAATCCGCACAAGATCAAGGGTCTGGCCGATCTGGTTGGCAAGGACATTAAGGTCGCCGTCACCGACCTGGAGTATTCCACGTGCGGGCATATGCTGGCGACGATGTTCGGCAAGGCCGGCGTCGAGATCGTCCAGGAAGACAAGCGGGTGTTCCTGAGAAAGGACGGGGTCGAGAAAGACATTGTAACCTATCGCTCCGGCAGCAGGACCGCCGACACGGTGAAGAATCGCAAGTTCGACGCGGCGATCGTCTGGAACGCCGTGGCGCATCTGCGCGGCGATGCGGTGGAAGTGGTCTCGATTGGCAAGGATCTGCCTGTTGTCGGCGTGGACACCATCACCAGCGCAACCGAGAAGGTCAGAGATATCGGACGTATTGGCGTGACGATGATTACGCTGAATTGCTCCAAGAAGCCCGAGGCCGCACGCAAGTTCGCCGAATTCATAGCCTCTGACGAAACACAAGAGACATTTAAGAAATTCGGCTTCACGGATATTGGCGGCGCCGTCAAGATGTACGAGAATGGAAAGAAAGTCGCCCCGCAGGCAGCGCCAGCTACCAGGCCTGAGTAAAGGATCGAACTTGTGAAACGCAGAATCGCGATACTGTTGATTGTGGCCCTGGCAGCGGTTGTATTGCCCTGCGTATCGGGCTGCCGGCGCGATGAGTCGGCAGGCAAGGCGGTCAAGCTCTACGCCGGCGCCGGTATGCGGAAGGGCGTTGACGAACTGATCAAGGCCTTCAGCGAGCAGTCCGGCGTCCGGATCGACGTGGAGTATGGCGGCAGCGGTCCGATGATGAGCCGCGCCAAGATCGCCGGGGACGGCGACCTGTTCATGCCCGGCGACGTCGGTTGGGTCGACCAACTGCACGCCAGTGCGGGGATCGTTGAAGACAAGAAGCTCGTTGCGTACTTCGTGCCCGTTATTATCGTACGCAAAGGGAATCCCGAGAAGATACTCAAACTCGAGGACTTCTTCCGCCCGGGATTGACGATTGCCCTGGGCAACGAGTACTGCCAGGTCGGAAAGGCCAGCAAAAAGATACTCGAGAAGAACGGTCTGGATATCAAGGACATCGAACCCAAACGCCTGATGCGGTCCAAGACGGTAAATGAACTGGGTCTGTTCGTGAAGACCAGGCGAGCCGATGCGGCGATTGTCTGGGACGCAATAGCGATCAACAATTCAGACGCGTTGGATATGATCGAGATTCCGCTGGAACGGAATCGGATATCCCAGGTTGTTGTCGGAATGCTGAGCACCGGTCGCCACAAAGACGATGCCCGTAAATTCGTGGACTTCATAGTCGGCGACGCCGGGCAGGAGATATTGAAGCAGCACGGATACCGCACCAGCAAACCCTAGCCGTTATGGCTGAGGCAAGGAACAGAGATTGAAGGCAGGCCCAAAGACAACCCCCGAATTCCCCCCTCTGGCTGGGCGGCGCACCAGCGCGCTGAGTGTCATATCACTGTCTTTTCTGTCACTGTTCGTGGTAATCGTTCTGGGGTTGATCGCCACCGGTCTGCGATACGAGTACCTCTCGTTCGAGACATTCAGAGAGATCATCCTGCGACCGGACGTCCTGGCCGCGATACAGTTGAGCATTATCAGTTCACTGATTACGCTCGTGCTGGTAGTGATATTCGCCGTACCGATCGGTTACGCCCTGAGCCGTTACCGTTTCCCCGGTCATGCGATTGTTGATACCATTACCGACATCCCCATCCTCCTGCCGCCCGTGGTGATAGGCCTCCTTCTCTTGATATTCTTCGCCTATCAACCGGGCAAGCAGATCGAGGACACGATCGAATGGTTGACCGGGTCGACGATGCATTCGTTGATCGGAATCGTGTTGTGTCAGTTTCTGGTGTCGATCTCGTACGCCATCAGGTCCGCCAAGGCCGCCTTCGATTCGGTCGACAGACGCTTGGAGCAGGTCGCGATGTCGTTGGGCTGCACGGATTTCCAGGCATTTCATCGTGTGACGCTACCACTGGCGAGGAACGGTATTGTAGCCGGGTCGATCATGGCGTGGGCTCGTGCGGTAGGAGTTTTCGGTCCGCTGGTGGTTTTCGTAGGCACGTCCGTCAGTGTCCGCGTAATGCCAACCCTGATTTATCTCGAACTGAGCATTGGTAAGGAGGAAGTTGCGCTGGCGGTGGGTATAGTTATGGTCGCCATGGCATCGGTAGCCCTGGCGATAGTTCACTGGTTGGCGCCGGGAAGGAAGTGGCACTAAGAATGCTTGAAGTGCAGAATCTCGGATTTCGCGTTGGCAGTTTTGCACTGTGCAACGTCTGTCTGCACGTGAAGCCCCGTGAGTACTTCGTACTCATGGGCGCAACCGGTTCGGGCAAGAGCTTGCTGATAAAGTCGATCTGCGGGCTGGCGCGTGCTGCGGCAGGGCGGATAACGATTGCTGGACGCGATGTAACCGATCTGCCCCCACGCCTGCGGGGCGTGGGCTACGTGCCCCAGGACTCCTGCCTCATGCCCCACTTGAGCGTTCTGCGGAATGTCACCTTTGCGCTGGAAGTAGCGGGGCAGTCGAAGAAGAACGCGACCGGGGAAATCGGGTCGATTGTGGAATCTCTCGGTATCGCCGGTCTGTTGAACCGTTCGACAGTGAATCTCAGCGGTGGCGAGAGGCAGAAAGTTGCGCTGGCAAGGGCGCTGGCGAGCAAACCGAAGCTTCTTCTGCTCGATGAGCCCGTAAGTGCGCTGGACGAACCCACACGCCGCGAAATCTGCACCGTGCTCCGCAGGGTGCAAAGAGAATTCGGCGTGGCGACGATCCACGTATGTCACAGCCGCACCGAAGCCGCTGCCGTCCATGACCGCGTGGGGGTGATGTCGCAAGGGAGGCTCGTCCAGAGCGGTACGCTGGACGAGTTGACTGACGATCCCGCCGACGATGCCGTACGGAGGTTGCTTTGCCCGCCTGACGATAAAACGATACAATAGATACTAACCCGGAGCTTAACGCATGCCAAAAAGATCTCAAACGTATGTTTCGTATATCATCTGCCTGACGGTCCTGGCGATGGCGACCGCGCCCGCCAGCGGGGGCGACTGGCCTCAGCAGAGGTACAACAACGCCAAAACCGCCGTCGTCCCCAAGGCGCCGCCGAGCGATTTGAAGCTGATGTGGGTCCGTCAACTCGCAACGCCGAAATCCGCCTGGCCGCCCAGCCAGGATCGCCTGCAGTTCGACACGTCCTACCACCCGATCGTCGCGGGCAAGCTCATGTTTGTCGGATCGATGATCACCGACAGCGTCACCGCATTCGATACGCGGACCGGGGCGGTCAAATGGCGGTTCTACACCTCCGGACCGGTGCGGTTTGCGCCGATGGCTTACAAGGGCAAGTTATACGTTACATCCGATGACGGATACCTCTACTGCCTGGGCGCCGCCGACGGCAAGTTGAACTGGAAGTTCCGCGGCGGTCCGGGCGATCGCAGGGTTATCGGAAACGATCGCCTGACGGGTATGTGGCCCGCGCGGGGCAGCGCGATGGTCTTCGAGGGCAAGGTCTACTTCGGTGCGGGGATCTGGCCGTTCATGGGTACGTTCGTACACTGCCTCGATGCCGAAACGGGCAAGGTCATATGGACAAAGAGCGGTACGGAGTGGAAGAGCCTGCCACACGGCGGGGCGACCTCGTTTTCATCGCTTGCGCCGCAGGGGTATCTGGCGATCTCGGAAGATTGGCTTTATGTTCCGTGCGGTCGGGCCGTACCGGCGGTGTTCGAGCGAAAGACCGGGAAGCTCGTCTATTTCCACCAGTCCTCCGGTAAGAAAGGGGGCGGGTGCTACGTGACGATCTTCGGTAATTACTTCTGGGTTCCGGGTTTCATTTCTAAGAAGAAACACAAGAACGGTAAGAAAGACGGAAAAGGCATGCTGGGCGCCCCGCGCGACGGCGTGTTTGCCCAAGAGGCTGTGTACCGCGCCTCGGAGAACAGGCTCTGGGTCCTCGATACCGAACCGGAAAAAATCACCCGCTACGCCATCGAGTATGGAAGGAAGAAGAGAATAACCGAGCTGATCTTGAAACCGAAGCACATCATTCTGCTCAAGCCCGCGATCGCGAAGGTGTTCTTCAAAGCGGGCGATTTCCTCTACGGATCGGCGAACGATCAGACGGTGGTGGCGATAGACGTCTCGAAGAACGACAAACCGAAGATCACATGGCAGGGCAAGGTCGACGGGGAAGTGTGGACCATGATCACCGGCGACGACAAGGTCTTCGCCGTCACGCTGTCGGGCAGTATCTACTGTTTCGGCGCGGGGACCGACAAGCCGCTGAAATACGAGCTGGAAGCTCCCGCGGAGACGAAAGAAAACGCAAAATGGGCCTCGGGCGTCAAGAAGGCGATAGAGGCCGCAGCTACCGATGAGGGCTACTGCGTGCAGTTGGGGCTCGCCGGCGGCGGGATGGTTGACGAACTCGTCAGGCAGTCGAAGTTCCACATCGCGGTCGTCGACAGTGACGCCGCCAAGATCGATTCGCTGCGTCGCAGAATGGATGCCGCGGGCCTGTATGGGCGGAGGGTTGTAGCATTCGTCGGCGACCCGGCGACGTTCGAGTTTCCCCAGTACCTCGCGAATCTGATTATCTCGCCGTCGGCCAAACTGGCGGGCGCCTGCAAAGAGGGCAGCCGACCGGCAGCGACGCTTCGCCCGTACGGCGGGGTGATCTGCATCGCCGACGGTGGAGATATGAAAGTCGTGCTGAATCGCCGGGGCGCATTACCCGGAAGCGGGACCTGGACTCACCAGTACGGCGATTCGGCCAGGACCGTGCTGTCGAAAGACCGCGCAGTGAAGCTGCCGCTGGGGCTCCTGTGGTTCGGCGGTCCGTCGAACGATGCGATCCTTCCGCGACATGGACACGGACCCTCGCCGCAGGTGGTTGGCGGAAGGTTGTTCATCGAGGGACGCCACATGATGCGGGCGGTGGACGTGTATACCGGGCGGCTTCTCTGGCAGCGAGAGATCGATGATCTCGGACGTTTTTACGATAACACCCTGCACCATCCCGGCGCCGGTCAGATTGGCAGCAACTACGTTTCGCTGGCTGACGGTATATACGTCATGACGCCCAAATCCTGCCAGGTGCTCGATCCGGTCGACGGGAAAACCCTGCGCACGCTTACCCTGCCCAACCAGGACGGTTCCAAGGCCAAGTGGGGCTGGATGACGGTCTGGGACGATCTGCTGCTGGCCGCGGCCAAACCGATCCACGTCCAGGCGCCCAAACTGAAACGAGGCGAGAAGTATCCGAAAGTCGTGCTCGGGAAGGCCTTCGAAAATATCCTCGGCGTGGAAATCAACGCGACCTACGCGTCGGCTTCCAAGAAACTGGTCGTGATGGACCGCAAGAGCGGAAAGGTGCTCTGGTCGCGCGACGCGGTGTCTAACTTCCGCCACAACGCCATTGTACTCGCCGGCGACAAAGTGTTCTGCATCGATGCAATGAGTCGCGGAAAACTCGGATGGATCAAGCGCCGCGGGCTCAAACTCGAGCGACCGGCCACACTGTACGCCCTCGACGCGCGAACGGGCAAGGTCATCTGGAAGACCGATGAAGATGTATTCGGCACGTGGTTGGCGTATTCGGCGGAGCATGACGTGCTGGTGCAATGCGGCAGCGCATACCGCGACCGTGCGTTTGACGATGTCGGTAAGGGGATAACGGTCTACCGGGCCAAGAGCGGAAAGGTGGTATGGACGGACCTGAAGATATCCTACGGCGGTCCGCTGATCCTCTACCACGATCGGCTTATCACAAACGGTTCCCGCGGATACGGTCTGGAGTTGATGACCGGCAGGAAGACGGGCTGGAAATGGTCGCGAACGTACGGTTGCAATACCGCCATCGCCTCGGAGAACCTGCTCACGTTCCGCTCGGGTGCGGCGGGATACTACGACCTTACGAACGAAAGCGGTACGGGCAATTTCGGCGGGTTCAAGTCGAGTTGCACCGCTAATTTGATAGTGGCAGACGGCGTACTCAACGCGCCGGACTACACGCGCACGTGTACGTGCAGCTACCAGAACCAGAGTTCCCTCGCGCTGGTCCACATGCCGGAAGTTGAAACGTGGACCTACGCGAGTGTGTTCAAGCCCGGTAGCAATATTGGCCTGAACTTCGGGGCGCCCGGAAACCGCCTGACCGGCGATGGAACGTTCTGGAAGAATGTGTCGGCGAGAGGTTTCAGGAAACCCAAACCGCCGGCGAAACCCAAGCCGACAACGAAGCCCGTGGAACCCACGGTCCTCTTCGAGCCTCCCGTCGGCGTAAAGATCAAGGGTAAGAAGCCGGAAAAGGATGAAAAGGAAGAAAAGGAAGAGTGCTTCAACCACCACTCTTCGGTCTTCACCGGCTCGCCCCACGCCTGGGTGGGTGCATCGGGACTCGTCGGAGCAGCGAGTATTATCATAGACACCGACATCTCGCCCGTTGCGGTGCGTTTGTACTTTGCAGAGCCCGACGCCTCAACCAAACCCGGCGGGAGAGTTTTTACCGTGTCGATTGACGGTAAGGAAGTGTTGAAAGACTTCGACATCGTAGCCGCCGCCGGCGGGCCGAAAAAAGTGATCGCAAAAGAGTTTAAATATTCAAAAACCGACAAGCCGATCGAAATAACACTCAAAGCCGCGTCGGGTAAAACGCTGCTGTGCGGTGTTGAACTGCTGGTCGAGAAAAAGTAGTTCAGGCCCGCGGGCAACCACGAATGAGAGATAACATGACCAGACAAATTACACTGTCACTGATAGCCTGCGCGTGCGGAATCGCGGGGGTCGCTTCGCCCCTCCCCGCCGGCGACCAGCCCCAGTGGGGTCAAAAGCACACGCGAAACATGATCTCCGACGAGAAGGGCATCGCCGACAACTTCACCGGCGTCGAGAACGCCAAAGGCGTCAAGTGGACCGCCCGTCTGGGATCGATAACCTACGCCAGTCCGGTAGTGGCTGAGGGCAAGATACTGATCGGGACCAATAACCGCCATCCGCGCGACGATCGCCACCAGGGCGACCGCGGCGTGTTGATGTGCTTTAACGAAGCCGACGGGAAGTACCTCTGGCAACTGGTCGTGCCCAAGCTCAAATCCGTCAGGTACGGCGATTGGCATTACTGCGGAATATCGTCGTCTCCGGTCGTGGCGGACTCCCGGGTATACGTCACGTCCAATCGGTGCGAGGTGCTCTGTCTCGATATCAACGGGCTGGCCGATGGAAACGCCGGACCGTATCGCGACGAAGGGCAGCACATGGTCGCGCCCGGGAAAGAAGCCCTCAAGCCGCTGAAGACCGACGCCGACATCATCTGGCGGTTCGACATGAAGGCCGCTCCCGTCGGCGCTGTTCCCCACAATGCAACAAACTGCTCGATTCTCGTCGACGGCGATCTGCTGTACGTATCGACGGCCAACGGCGTGGACTGGAAGCACGTAAACGTAGCCAATCCCAGGGCGCCCAGCATCATCGTTCTCAACAAGAAGTCGGGCAAGCTGGTCGCTGTCGATAACGCCAATATCGGCCCGGATATCTTCCACGGTCAGTGGTCGTCGGCGACGCTGGGCAAGGTGGGCAAGAAAAAGCAGATATTCTTCGGCGGCGGCGATGGTTTGTGCTACGGGTTCGAGGCCCTCGACCCCTCGCTGGACACCGGCGGGAATACGCTCAAGAAGCTCTGGAAATTCACCTGCGACACCACCGCCCGCAAGGTCGAAGGCGGGGCGAGCAGCTATCCCAAAGCGCCCGACAGCCCCACGGTTATCGTCTCCATGCCCGTGTTCTACAAGAATCGCGTGTATGTAGCCGCCGGGGGCGACCCGTGGCACGGTAAGCGCCTCGGCGGGCTGTACTGCATCGACGCCACGAAGACCGGCGACATCACAAAATCCGGCCGCATATGGTCTTACATGGGCCTGGGGCAGTCAATTGCCACCGTTTCCATCAAGGATGGGCTGGTATACATCGCCAGCTACGGTGGGCTAATACACTGCCTCGACGCCGAAACCGGCAAGCTGTATTGGAAGCACGATACCAGCGGGGAGATATACGGGTCCACGATGGTGGTTGACGGAAAGGTCTACGTCGGAACCGGTGTAAGGCGCAGAGGCGAACTGTGGATACTGGCGGCCGGGAAGAAGAAGAAGGTAATCAGGCAGATTCGCCTCGACGCGGTGATTCACTCGACACCGACAGTCGCCAACGGCAGGCTCTACGTCGCCACGGGCGAAACTCTCTACGTGGTGGAAGGCAAGAAGGGCAAGTAGCGGTTACGCGGGCGTCCATACGCCGGCGATTCGCGTATCGCAAAACTTGCAGGCGCCCTTGTCGATATTGACCTGTTCAACCGTGTACCCAATGCGCTGGACGACTGTTTTCTCGCACTTGGGGCACAAGGTTGTTTCGGCGTCTTTTACCCCGCCGACATTACCGATGTACGGATATCGCAGCCCGGCGCGTCTTGCTATCTCGCGAGCTTCGAGCAGTGTCTTGATCGGTGTCGGGGGCAGGTGCTTCAACAGGTGGCGGGGTGAGAAGCGGCTGAAGTGGATCGGATAGTCGGGCCCGATATTATCGACGAGCCATTTGCACATGTCAGCCATGACGCGCAAATCGTCGGTGTATGTGGGCACGACGAGATTGGTGACCTCGAACCACACGCCGCGATCCTTCAGCGTCTTGAGAGTATCCAGGATCGGCTGGAGCTTACCCGAGTTGAGCTTCTGGTAGATCGCCGCGTCGAAGCCCTTGAGGTCAACGTTGGCTGCGTCGATGACTTCGCAGAGTTCTTTCAGAGGATCGGGGTTGATGTACCCGCACGTGACCCATACGTTTCGGATGCCCCGAGCCTTGGCGAGCTTTGCCGTATCGTACATGTACTCGTAGAAGACTGTGGGCTCGGAGTAAGTATACGCCAGCGACGCACAGTTCATACGTTCTGCCAGCGACACCGCGTCGGCGGGCAGCAGGCTCAGGCGGTCCTTCACTCCCGGGCGGTTAAGCATGCCGAGCGTCGTGGTCCTCAGGCGGAACTCCTCGCCCCGCGGGTCTTTGAGTTCTTCGGGCTTGCGCTGCGATATATCCCAGTTCTGGCAGTTCAGGCACCTGAATCCGCACCCGGAAGTCGCCAGTGAAAATGTCTTGCTGGCGGGCAGGAAGTGGAAGAGCGGTTTCTTCTCGATGGGGTCCAGACCGAACGAACAGGGGTTCGCGTAGACCAGCGTGTACATCTTACCGTCCTTGTTGATGCGGTTCCTGCATCGCCCGCGGTCTTCGGGCTCGAGGAGGCAGTCATTGGGGCAGAGCAGACACTGGACGTTCGGGCCGAGTTTGCGATAGTGGCGAGCCTCTTTGGTCCAGCGGCGTCCCTGCCACTGAGCCCACAGCTCACCGGAAGGCGCATCTTTCTTGAATACACTGGCTGCCGAAGCCGCCGCGCGCCGCATCACGTGCCACGTCGCCGCGCACACGCCGGACACCGACGCCAGGGCGATCGCTCCGTACTTCAGGACGCTCCTGCGCGATATTCCCGCGGTTTTCGCGGCCGGTGCGGTCACTTCTTCGTTCGTCTGCCGATCCATCCCCACCTCCTCATGGCCATGTAAGTGCTGGCCGCCGCGTGCACGAGAACCAACCCCGCCAGCGGCCAGACGAATGTCTGGTGTATCGCCAAGGCGGTGTCGCTGTCCAGCAGTTTCTCAAAACTCCACGTTCCGCTCATCGCAAAACCGCTCACAATACATAATAGCGTCAATAACAGCAGGAACCACCCGGATATTCGGATAGTTTTGATCATGTAGAAGTTCAGTGTCTTCCTGGCCATTTCAAGCTCTCTTGCAGTCATTTCGGCGACCGCAGCAGGATTATCGTCCCGCCGGCGGCCTTCAACGCCACCGCCACCACGCATACTCCGATCACGCCGATCAGCGGGATCAGCAGCGTACTGACCAGCAGCGCCCCCAGCGCCGCTCCGACCAGGTCGGCGGTGTAAAGCCGCGAAGCCGTCGGCGCGAGCCCTGAGAAATTTGCCTTACCGGCCAGCGGAAACTCCATACCCGCCAGCAAGCCGAGTATCAGCGTCGCGCACGGGACCGCTATTTGCGAACAGGTCGACATCAACTGTGGATCGGCGATCCCGGCCAGCGCAGTCAGCATCACAGGCAGGAGTCCCGCGTAGATCGCCAGGGCAAACTCCAGCTTTGCCAGTCCGCGAGCGGTCCAGTGGTTCAGCATCCGGTTCATCGCCAGCGAGCCCAGCGACAGGCCCAACATGAACATCGTCACTATCAGGCCAATATTATGATACAAGCTGCCCTGGAGAATCTGAAAGCCCAACAGCAGCACGATCTCCAGAGACGCCACAGAAAAGCCCGTGGTGAAAATCGCCAGCGGTACGGCCCGGAGGCGGATCACGTAAATCAGCAGGATTATCAGAAGCACCGCTTCGAGTGCGCCGGTCTGGTATTTGAATCGGCTAAGCCAGTACTGCAGGTGATAGTAATACCCGACGGGGTGCAGGTCCCTGTTGACCGGCGCGTCGGGGGAAATCGCGCGACGCACGTCAGCAATTCGGTCGGCGGTCAGAATACCGGTGAGATAGTTGGCGTTAACGTACTGGTTGCTGATACCGGCCGCTTCGATCCGTTCGGCGATGTCCATGGTCAACTCGCCGTCCGACGCCAGGAGGAACGTTCGCCCGGCTGGAACGATCAGAGACTCGCTGAAGACAGTTTCAAGCGTTCGATGCGCCGTCCCGATAAGCTGCGCCAACTCCTTGCTGAGGTAGTTGCGGTATTGTCCCATGGATATGCACAGCACGCCGCGCGGCGCGAGGGCGCGTTTGACCTCTCCGAAAAACTCGACCGTGTAGAAACGGTTGAGTTGTGAGGTCGAAGGGTCGGGAACGTTGACGATCACCACGTCGTACTCACCGGCGGCCTGGCGGACGAACATGCGACCGTCGGTATTGAACGTGCGTATCCGCGGGTCGTCCAGGCTCGCGGGCAGGTATTTGCGCGAAACCTCCAGGATCAGCGGATCGAGCTCCACGTAGTCCACTTGGGCGTTGGGGTACTTGAGTATCTCCCGGGCCGATCCCGCCACACCGCCGGATATCAATAGCACGCGCCGCGCTTTGGGGCGCTGGGCCATCGCGTAGTGTACCGACTCCTCGGCGCTTATGATATTGTGCGTCGACAGGAGCGGAAGACCGTTCTGGATGAAAGTATGCTGCCCCGACGATTCGGTGACCACCAGGCTGCCGTACGGTGAATTGCCCCTGTAAACAACACGCTGCGGGGCGTATTGAATTTGCGTGGATATCCCGTCGAGGTTTCCGGACCATGCCCCGCCAATCGCGATCGCCCCGAGGGCGACCAGCGCCCAAGCCGGTATCCTCGGGCGGAGCATCGCCGCAACGCACCCGGCCAGCAGCAGGTTCAACACCGCCGGTACGTACAGGATTCCGAAATGATCCTTCAGCAGGTGAATCAGCACGAAGCTGAACAGCACGCCGCCGACAATTTCACCGATGCTGTCGAGGAAATACACCCTTCCGATACCCGCGGAAGTCTTGTCGGACGTGAGGATCCTGCACGACAGGATCAGCAGGTATCCGGTAATCAGGCAGTACGGCGCCAGAAGCACGAAGCAACTGAGCACCGCGGGGGTTACGCCGATGGCCTCACCGCGAATGAATACGACATTCCTCAGCGTTCTAAGTGCGAATACCGAGGCAATGGGTCCGACGGAGATAGCGATCTGTGCGACCAGGAGCACCCACAACGGATTTTTGAGCCTCGATGTCGTCCTTCCCAGCCATGCGCCGAGCCCCGCCAACAGCAGCCAATTCCCCAGGATTATCCCGAAGATCATCTCGTTGCCCGCCAGGACACTCAGAAACTCGCGCATCAGCGTGAGCTGCGTGACGATCGACGAGACGCCCAGCGCGCACACGGAGAGAAAAAGCACAACCCGGCGCCGGCCCACGCCGTCACTCATTGTTATCGCCGAGGGTTTCGTGTTCATGGAAGGCTTCGACCTGGTAGGTCAGCACGGTCAGACCGGGCTTTCGCCAGTCTGTCGGCGCCATGCCCGCTTTGCGCGACAACTGGCCGAGGAATGTCTTCTTGTCGGGCATCTGACCCCAGACCTGGGGAAGATATGTCGATTGCATGCGACCTTTTCTCAGAATCACTCCGTCGATGTGCGGGCGGAGCCTGGCGAGCAAATCTTCGGGAGATTTGAATTTCAGCGGTTTGGGGACCGTAAGAACGCTGATTTCGATCTCGATCTTGTCCAATTCGTCCGGTTTAACCGGTTTGAATCGCGGGTCTTTGGTCGCTGCGCTGCCGGTCATGTCCAGCACTTCCTGGTAGAGGGGTTGTTTTGGGAAGAATCCTCCGATGCAACCCCGCAGTCGTCCGGACCGCTTCAGCGTTACGAAGCAGGTTTTCGGTTCGAGAAGTTGTTTGGGGATTTCGGCGGTGTTGATCTTCGGGGGCCCTTGCCCTTTGGCGGTCTGAAGGAGCGTCTTGCGGGCGAGGGTCATGAGGAACTTCCGCTCCGCCGGACCGTACGTATCGCCCTCGGCCGCGGCGCTGCCGGTGTCTGATGCGGTGGGGTCGTAGAATGCAATTGCGGTATATCCGACAACCCTGGAGGTATCTCCCGTTGCGTCTCCGCTGTTGCAGGCGTTCAGCAGGCGGGTCTTCCATCCCTTGAGTTTGGCCAGGTGCATTAGCGAGAGGATCGGTTCGGCGCCGCACGCTTCCTGTGCGGCCATTGCGTCGGTGTCGAGTTTGCAGATGGTCTCGACGCACTTGGCGTCCAGTTTTCGGGCGACGTCGTAGGGTTTGTGATGGCTCAGATCGCTGCTGGCGATCACGATGGTCTTATCGTCGACGTGCTTTGCGAGCACGCGGGCCAGTTCCTTCGTGTCGGCGTTGCGGAGTACGGCGGGGACCAGCCGGAAGTCCTTCAGCGTCTTCTGGAGGAAGGGCAGTTGGACCTCCAGCGAGTGTTCCCACGTGTGGGGCGTGTCCTGTCCGAAGGGGGGCAGTTCCTTGCGCGCCTGGCGCCACCATCCGGGGCGTTGGACCTGGCAGGGGGGTTTGGATACAAACGGGCCCTTACCGACCAGTTTACGCGCCAGCGGCGAGAGGGCGATCAGTCCCAACGGTGTGCGATAGGCCTCTACATCGGGGATCGAGGCGCCGCGATATCCCCCCGCGTAATGGCTCGGCGCCAGGACGATCGCCGTACGAATACCCCTGCCTTCGAGTTGCTTGTAAGCCGCCGCCGCCGTCTTGCCGGAATAACGATAACCCGCATGCGGACATACCAGACCTCGCAGACCCTTGATGCCCAGCGGCTTGGCCCCGACAAGAAGACCATCCACCATCTCCGACAGCTTCTGCTTGCTGGCAGGATAGAACATGCCCGACACCGCGGGCTCGCGAACGTTCGTGAATTCGCGATCCGCTGCCTGTCTGTCCCGGTCGTTTTCGTTATCCACCCCGCGGCCGCAACCGATCAATATCCCCACTATCACAATCAGAAACGTAGACACTCGGTACATGGTATTAGTCCTCGTGCTGCCAATGATAACATCACATTTATTATACCCCATTGGCGGTGTATTTTAACCCGCATGTCCCTAAAGTGCGGATATATGCTTGAAAGATGCCCCCGGGAGCATACTATCTTATAGAAATGAGTGATGTCAGATTACAAGTTGCGTTGGATTTCCTCGAACTCCCGCGAGCGATGGATGTCGCCAGGTCGGCTGTTGCCGGCGGCGCCGACTATATCGAAGCCGGTACGCCGCTGATCAAGTCCGAAGGGTTAGACGCGGTCAGGCGGCTCCGCGAGATGTTCCCGGACAAGACGATCATCGCGGACATGAAGACGATGGACGCCGGGAAGATCGAAGCCCAGGCCGCCGCCAAGGCGGGCGCCAATATCATCACCGTTTCCGGGACCGCTTCCCTGCCGACCATCAGGGAATGTGTCGAGGTCGGCGCCCATTACGGGATCGAAGTCGCTGTCGATCTGCTGGGCGTTCTCGATCCGGTTGCTTTTGCCTCCCAGGCCGGTGAGTTGGGCGTGGCGTGGCTTGACGTGCATTGTCCCATCGATCAGCAGATGTCCGGGCAGGACCCGCTGGCGGTTCTCAAACAGGTCCGCGGCGCGACCGATCTGATACTGGCCGTCGCAGGTGGGATCAATAGCGAGACGGCGCCCGACGCGGTCGCCGCCGGCGCCGACGTCGTGATTGTCGGCGGGGCGATCACCAAGGCCGTCGACCCCCAACAGGCAACCGCTGATATTCGCGCCGCCATCGATTCGGGACAGTCCGTCGCCAGCGATCTGTTCAAACGAGTCTCGGCCGACACCATCCGCCAGGTACTCCAGACGGTTCGCACTTCCAATATTTCAGACGGTAGTCATCGCCTCGAATGTCTCGAGGGGATAAGGCCTTTGAGTCCCGGTCAGTTCGCCTGCGGACCGGCGGTTACCGTTCGGACACTTCCGGGCGACTGGGCCAAGTCCGTCGAAGCCATCGACATCGCACAACCGGGGGACGTGATTGTGGTCGACGCCTGCAGCAAGCCCCCGGCGATCTGGGGCGAACTGGCCACCGAGAGCGCAAAGGCAAAAGGTATCGCAGGTCTCGTCGTTGACGGGGCGGTGCGAGATACCGCCGATATCCGGAGACTCGAGTTCGACGTCTGGACCCGCCACATTACCAGCCACGCCGGCGATCCGCACGGGCATGGCGAGATAAACCAGCCAATCCAGGTCGGCGGGCAGGCAGTCGCGCCGGGAGACTGGATCGTAGCCGACGATGACGGCGTGATGGTGCTGCCAAAGGTCCGCGCGGTCGAAATGGCAAACCGCGCCGCCGACGTCCTCGAAGCCGAAAACCGCATCCGTCAGGAAATCCGAGACGGTAAGGGTACGCTCGGGCAGGTCATAAACCTGCTGCGATGGGAGAAGCAAGGAGGCAACCGTGCCATCATGGGATAAAAATGCAGTCCGAGCCGCCGGAAAGGGGCTCCTGGATCGTATAGACGCGGTCATGGTCGAGGCCGACTGGTCCGGTTTCGTCGAACTCGCGGACATGGTTCCCCAAGTCGACAGGACGTTCCTGACCGGAGCCGGGCGATCCGGACTCGTGGCCAGGAGTTTCGGTATGCGCCTCATGCACGCGGGGCTTCCCGCATTCATTCCCGGAGAAACCGTCACACCCGCCGCCAGCGCCGGCGACCTGCTCGTGGCCGTCAGTTGCACCGGAACCACCGGATACACCGAGTACCTCGCACGCCGCGCGCGAGAACTGGGCGCGAAAGTTATCGTCATCACCGCCGAGGCCCAGTCGCCGATGGCGCTGGGAGCCCACAAAGTTATTCTCGTACCGGCTAGAGGCGACGACATAGTCGTGCGGGCAGCCGTGTTTGAACACGCCGCGAGCCTCTGTCTCGACGCAGTTTTCAACATACTCGTCGACAGACTGAAACTAGACGCGGATTCACTGAGGCAGCGCCACGCGAATCTCGAATAAGGATTTGGGGCTAAGGCTATTAAGGGCTGGTGGTTGCGGGCGATCAACGCGAAGGTGCTCCCAACGGCCTGCTATCGGCGAGAATTGCCTTGCATGGGTTGGGCGCAGGTATATAATTGCTGGAGCGGATGGATTTTGAATCTGCTACGGGATTTCTATGTCTGAATTACGTCATGAAAAGCGAGTTACATCACACCCTCCGGTGGTGCAGTGGGTGCTTGTGGTGATTCTCTCTGTGATAGCCACCTGCCTTCTACTGGAGTTGGGTTTGGGCGCGTCTTCGGCTACCGGGCAGGTGACTTCCGTTGGCGGTAACGACATGTTGGTCGTTGGCGGTCAGATCACCAAGGATTCCTACGGTCTGTATTTGGTGGACATGAAGAGGCAGTCGCTGTGTGTTTATCAATGGCTGCCTGGCACGAGGAAGCTGCGTTTGATGGCCGCCCGCACGCTTAAATATGACGTCCAGTTGGACGAGTACAATGTCGACAAGCCTACCCCCAGTGACGTGAAACGTCTGGTCGAGCAGCACAAGAGACTGGGCGGTGAGAAAACAAGCAAGACCGGTGGCGCCGTACAACCGGCCGCTACCCAATAGGATCAAGCCGACAGGAGTCAGATGCCCATGGCCCGCAAGATGTATTATAGCGAACAGGAAGCCGCCGAGTTGTTGGGAGTCAGTGTTGAAGGGCTGGCCCAGTTTGTTCGAGACCAGCGTTTGCAGGTCTTCAAGGACGGCGACAGGAACATGTACAAAGGCGACGAGGTCGAAGGCCTGGCGCCCGGCGCAGGCGGCGTGGAGGTTGAACTCGTACCCGCCGAAGACCTTACGTTGGGTGACGCCGACCCAATGGCCAGAACGGCGATAGACACCCCGCAATCCGCCGAAGATCTTTCGTTGGGTAACGCCGACCCGATGGCCAGAACGGTCATGGACAGTGCGGGATCCGACGCAGACGCCGTCACCCTCTCCGATGCCGAAGAACCGGCGAGTACCGGCGGAAAGGAAGACACGGTAATTACCGCCGAGGGTATCAGCATCTTCGACGAAGAGGATCTGGAGATCGAAACTGCCGATCCAATGGCCAAGACGCAGATCGCCCCGAGCCTCGAAGATCAGATTGCACTGGACGGCGTCGGAAGCGGTTCTGGTTTGCTCGACCTGACACAGGAAAGCGACGATACTTCACTGGGCGCCGAGCTCCTGGACCACATCGATATCGAAGAACCCGTCGAGCCGGTGTCGTTTGACAGACCCGATCAACCGGCGGTGGCGATCCAACCGGTGGCAACTGAATTGGTGATCGACTCCGACAATGTTTCGGAGGTTCCGGATCCGACCTCGGGGATGTTCGCCGGAATACTCGTCGGATGCGCGGCGGTTGCACTGCTTATAGGGGCAGTCTGTATCGCCGGGATAACGGATATGGTTCCCGAATACATTGATACTCTAAGCGAGAAGCTCATGATGGTTATGGTTGTCGCCGTGGCTTTCTCGCTGGTTGCCGGCGGCTTGGGTCTGATGCTGGGAAAGGCTGCTGCGTCAAAACGCATCTAGCCGACAAAACTCGAAGGCCGTCGCCTCATGCGGCCCGCTCGAGAAAGGACCTCTGACTCTTTGGAAAGGACTACTGCAATGAAGAACAACCTCGTGATTCCTGTTTGTGTGCTGCTCCTGGTTGGTATGCTTGCCGCCGGCGGGTGCGTACCCAAAGCCGATCTCGACAAGGCGCTCGACCTGAACCGTAAGTGTCGCGACAAACTCCAGGAAGAGATGGCCAAGGCCCAGCAACTGCAGGCCGACAAACAGGCGATCCAGGACCAGCTTGCGGTAGCTGAAGCCCAGGCCAGGAAAGCCGAGAGCGACGTGGCGACAATGACCGCCGCCCGCGATGATCTGCAGGCTAAATTCGATAAACTCTTCGCAGATTTCGAGGCGCTCAGCAAGAAAGGACGTCCCGTGGCGCCGGTAGGGATCCTGCTTCCGGGAGCGGTCGACAAGGCGCTGAAGGCCTTCGCAGATGCCAACCCCGATCTGGTGGAATACGACCCGAGGCTCGGGATGGTGAAGATCAAGTCAGACCTGACCTTTGCGCTCGGTTCGACCACCGCCACAGCCAGCGCCGTCGAGGCCCTGACCAAACTGGTGACGATCATCAACGATCCAGCCATTGCAAAGTACCACGTTTACATCGCGGGCCATACCGATGACGTTCCGGTCTCCAGGCCGGCTACAAAGAAACGCCATCCGGACAACTGGTATCTTTCGGCACACCGGGCGGTATCGATAAAGAAAGTGATGCAGAAAGCCGGTCTGACGTCGGCGAGAATAGGCGTTATGGGATTCGGCGAGTACCACCCGGTAGCCCCCAACAAGACAAGTTCCGCGGGCAAGAAGCTTGGTAACAAGCTCAACAGGCGCGTGGAGATATGGATCGTTCCGCCGAATCGATTTCTGACGAGTTCCGTGTCCTCGGGCGCGGGCGCAGAGGAAGTCGATGAGAAGTAGCCGATCCAGGCAACAGTAATTCAGGGCCCCGTTGCGTTCGTGCAGCGGGGCTCTTGTTTCAAGAGCAGCGTAATGTCCACGACGACACCCACACCACCCATCCCACCGCCGGACGCCCGGGAGCTCCGGCCCGCCGACCGCTCCATGGTTGCGTGCGTATGGCGCGTGGTCTCCGGCGTTTGGCTGGGAGTTGGACTTCTGCTGGCGCTGGCGGTCGCTTACGGGACCCTGACGCTCGTCGAGCAATTCTGGTCCGGACCGAAATCGATCCTGCCTGCGGTGGGAAGTATCTACGCCCACTGGACCGTCCTGACGCTGACGTTCGCCGCGTGTGGAAATCTCGTGTTTGCGACGGTCCGAATACCGGTCCGCTGGGATCGCGCCGGAGCGTGGTGCAGCCACCTCGGTCTGATGTTCCTGGCTTTGGGATCGATAGTTTTCTGGCAGACGCGCACCGAGGGACAGTGTTTCATCTCGCGGGAGCGGAATGGCGGTTGGCCTACCATGAGGCATTTTTTCCAGTCGACCGATGAGGTGGCTTGTCACGTTTACGACACGACAATGATGCAGTCCGCCTCGCCGCTACCGCCTACTGTCCAGACTGTTTTCGATTCTCCAACCGGCATGGAACCCGTTGATATCGACGTGGATATCGTCGTCCCCGCCTCGGTGGCGCCTGAAGGCGTTTCGATAAAGGCTACCAGGATCTATCCCCGGGCGGAACTCAGGCAACAATGGTTGGACGATGCCCCGAGAATCACTCCAGCGGTCGAAATACAGTTCTCCCATGGCCAGGAGACCGCCCGGACAATCATGTGCCAGTCATACGAAGAGACCTACCGCCTCGATCTGCACGAGTGCATTGTGGTATTCCAGGCTTCAGAAGCGATGAGCCAGGAAGAGATCGACCGGAGAAACGCCGCCATCGCTCCCACGACTCAACCGTCGCGCCAGTTCTTCGTGATTCACTACACCGGTCGCGGGCAACCCGTACTGATCGTCGGTAGTGCTTCGGGCAAGTTGCACCGCCGCCCGTTTCTTCCAGGCCAGAGCATCTCACCCGCCCAGGCGGAGCATCCAACTCGGATCACACTGATTCGCACGCTCGACCACGCCAGGAGAGGCATAAACCTGGAGGTTGCCCCAGAGACCGTGCCCGACCGGCGGCCGGAGGCGGCGATAGAACTCACGATAAGGTCCGGGTCCTGGAAGGCTGATCGCGTAGTTCCTTACGGCGCGTATCTCACGGGGCGCCCCACGACCATACTCCTACCGTCGGGCCGCAGCATCTACGTCGCCTTTTCGCATCGTTGGCAGGAACTGCCCGAACCGATAAGGATCACCAGGCACGAGTTCAAGACCGCCCCGGCATCGAGAATGCCTGAAGATTACATCTGCGATCTGGAAATCGGAAGCGGTATCCATGTGCGACGAGAAACGCTCAAATTGAATCTCCCGGTGAGTGTAGGGCGTTATCGCCTGCACCAGTCGACGTGGCAACCGAAAGAGGGGACTTCCGACTACACTGATCCGTCGGCGATTATCCTCGGCGTGGCCGATCGCCCGGGAATATGGCTGATCTTTGTCGGTAGTATCGCGGTATGCCTGGGCTTCCCCTACGCGTTCTACGTCAAGCCGCTGATTCTCAAGAGCAGGGCAGGGGGGGCATCGTGAACTCTTGCAGGTTGATACTTCTGACGATGTGCCTGGTTGCGATGGGCATTGGCGGTTGTCGCAACGGGCGGGCGGACGCCAAAGAAGATCGCATCTTTGACGATCGGGCCATCGAGTTCTTCTCGAAGCTGGACCGCAAATCGCTACGAATGCTCGCCGCACAGTTCGGAGGCCGGAAGTCCGGCGCCCTGGATTCCCTGGCGCACGATGAAGTAGCCCGCATAACCGGGACCGAGAAGCCCGACGGTGTCGAAGCGGCGGTTGCGTACCTGGAGTTCTACTTCAACGCGGGGCAATACCTCAGCAAGCCTGTTATCTTCGTTCGATCGCGGAAACTCCGGAGAATCGTCGCCGACAACCTGACAGGGTCGCACCTGGAGGTCTTCCAGCGGACCGGTCGCATACCGCCGGTAACTATCATGCTCGGTTCGGGTGATACGGTGATGGCCTTGGCGTCGCAGAACGAGTACGTGCGTGAAATGATGATGGCCCGGCGAATTACCATCGAGGATGTCCAATCGACCAAGCCGATAGGCACGCTGGGCGACCGGTGGACGCAGTTGCTTGACAGAAAGAACTTCAGGATTCTCCTCGGGCGTCTGAGCGGGCGATACGAAGCGTTCCTGGGTATCGAACTGCGTCTGATCCCGGGCTCCGGTCCGGTTTGGCCCAGGGTGGGTGAATCGCTCGTCCCTTCCGGTGGGCATACGCACTCTTCCGGATGCGAGTTGATCGCCAAACTTCGCGAAGCCTGGAAGAAGCGAGATGCATCAGGCGTCAACGCGGTAATAACCAGCATCTCCCAGACCGGCGCCGCGGCGAGCGATGAGTATCCCAAGGCGTCCCGATTGCAGTGGGAGTTGTTTTACAATGATGCGCACAAGGGGCATCCGGCTTTTGCGGGCTTCGTCGCGGCGTTTATGCTGTTCATAGTAGCCATTGCCACCGGGCGCCGCTGGGTCCGCAACTCTGCGATGGCGATCATGACGCTGTCGACGGTTGTTATTGGCGGCGCGTGGATTTTGAGGTGGATCGTCGGAGGCGAGGCATGGTACCTGCCCCCGATGATGACCCAGTACGGAGCGTTGGTTTCTTCGGCGGTGCTCGCCGCTGTTCTCGCGATAATTATCGAACTGTTCCGGAAGTACAATTACATTGGGCTGGCCGCGTCCTTTTACGCCGCGGCGGTGCTGGTGTGGGTGTATTTCGGTAATACCCTCTTCCCCGGTACGGTCGACAGTTCCGTGGGCGGTGTGCGGGGTATACTCAAGCACGGATTGATGATAGTACACGTTTCGGTGATCGTGGTGGGGCACGCCCTTGCCGGGATGACGATAGTCACTTCTGTTGCGTACGTGGCGATTGCGTGCTTCAAGGGTCTCGGGGGCAAGTCGCCGAGTTCCCCGCCGGGACTTTTCGGTCCGGTGGGTGATTCGCCGCTTGCATCGGCCGATCGCTGCAATCTGATACTGGCCCAATCGGCATGCTGGACGCTGATTGTCGGGACGCTGCTGGGCGCCTGGTGGGCCGATGACGCCTGGTCGAGATGGTGGGGATGGGATCCCAAAGAGACCTGGGCGCTGATAACCTGCCTGTTCTTCCTGGCGGTGCTCCACGTTCGCCTGGTGACGCCGTCGAAGTATCGTGGTCTGTGGACCTCCGTCGCCTGCATATGCGGTGGAGCGGCGATGCTGATCAACTGGTTCGCGGTGAACTACCTGTTCTCCGGACTGCATTCGTACGGTTGATCCCGGCGTTTCACGAACAGAGCGACATTACCAGTTCCTGGAGGGCGGATTTGGGATTCTGCCCCGATTTCATGCCCAGGTCCGCGGAGATCAGCGATCGCATATCGGCTTGGAGTTTCACCAGACCCCGACGCTTCAGCATCGCCAGAAAAGCGCTCTGCTGGCGGTATGGCATGCGGAGGTTGGGTTTGCCCCCGGCGGATAGTTCCTGTTGAGCCTGCAGCGCTCGGCGCAGGTGCCAGGCGATAGACCCCAGCGCCTGAAACTCCGCGCCGCGTATTCTCAGTGCCCCGTCGACCGCTTTCAGTGCGCCTGGAGCATCCCCGGCGGTTATCGCGTTGGTCAACTCAAACGCCGCGGGTCCTGCCGTTGCGGTAACGACCGCCGCGACGTCCTCGGCGGTAATCGTCTCGCGCTGTCCGATGTAGAGGCAGAGCTTTTCTATCTCGGCGTTTTGTGCGGCGAGATCTCTACCGATCCACTGTTCCAGCAGGGCGGCGCTCTGTGGGTCGATTTTCTTTCCGCGTTTGCCTGCGGCCTTCGTTAACCACTGGTTCAGAGAACTGTCGTCGGGCAGCTTGCAGTTCAGTATGACGCCGACCTTCGCCACCGCCTTCGCCAAACGAGTATTGCCCGGAAAGGACGCGACCATCAGGACCAATGCGGAAGTCTCGCAAGGATTATCGACGTACTCTTCCAATTTCTGGCGATGCTTGCTTATGAAGGTCTCGGCGTTTCGGATGAGTACTACTCTTGCCGCCGCCAGAAATGGCAGGGTCCGCAGTTCGTCCATGACATCGGCCAGTTCAAGATCGTTGGCCCCGTCGAAGTTGGCGATGCAGGTTTGCGGATCGGCCTGTCCGACGACGCGCGAGATAACCTCCGCGCGATAGTGATCCTGGAGAAACCCGTCACTACCGCAAAGGACGTAGATCGGTTTGAATCCGTCGGTGGCCATGCCCTTAGGATACCGAAGAACTGCCCGGCGAGCAACCGGTAAGAGCGGTCGCCTCTGCGCGTGCGCATAACCCGCCCGCTCTGGTTACGGTAATGGTATCGCAGAGAATCGGTAGGGATTGATCTATGCCTTGGGCAAGGTCAATTCCGCCGGTCCGAACCTGGCGGAATTACTACCGGACGTCGCCAACTCGGATTTCTTACCGAGGCTGTGTTCGAGCAGATCAGCGTGAGAATAGAATATCTGCTTTCCGTTGCGTCTGGCTACTACAAGACCACTGGCTCGCAGGAGGCCCAGATGATGCGAAACGCTGGACTGCGGAAGCTTGAGTTTCTTGCAGATAGCGGTCACATTCATCTCGCCGTTGCCCAGCAATGCAATAATGCTGAGCCTGGTCTTGTCGCCCAGTGAGTGGAACACTCTGGCCAGGGCTTCAGGTTTCTTCAGTCGTAAGGTCATTATCTTACCTTTGGTGAGAACAAAAAAAATACATGCGCCACGATATCAACTATCCGTTCGCATGAACAAACGGTACTGCCCGATCCTGTGATTTTCCCGCGTAGGGGAAATCGGCATTTACCCGCAGGTTCGGGCAGACTCGCACGTACCACGCAACAAATGGGTTACATTTGGCTGTCGCGATATTTCTTCCAGAAAATAAGCACAGCTACGAGGACGATAACGGCGGGGATCGCCGTCCAATGTACATAACCACCGAACAGGCCCAGCATATTCAGATTAACCATACTTCACGCTCCTAAGCAAGGACAACAAGACTGACCGTGTATACCACGTGCAATTAACACATATCCCGCCCCTTCGGTCAAGAAAAAAGTGATCCCTTTTCCACGGCGGTCGCTGGTGAGTTTAGAGATTCGCGAGCCTCTGTGCCTTGTCGTGGGCGACAAGAGCGTCGAGCATTGCGTCCAGGTCGCCCGCGACAATTCGGTCGAGGTTGAAGTTGGCTCCTTCCTGTCCCTCGCCCTTCAGGCGGTGGTCGGTGCAGCGATTCTGAGGGAAATTATACGTTCTGACGCGTTGGCTTCGGTCTCCCGAACCGATCATTGATTTCCTGGCGGCGGCTTCGGAAGCGCGCTGTTTGCTTTGATGGTGTTCGTAGACCCGCGTCGTCATTATTCGTCTGGCCTTTGCGCGGTTCTTGTGCTGGCTCTTTTCGTCCCTCATCGACACAGTTATTCCGGTTTCGATGTGTTCGAGTTTGATTGCGGATTCGAGTTTATTGACGCTCTGTCCACCGGGTCCCCCGGCGCGGCTGACGAATTCGTTTACGTCGCTGGCCCAGTCGATCCGGATGTCGATTTCCTTGGGTTCGGGCAGGACCGCGACGGTCGCCGCCGAGGTGTGTATCCGTCCCTGCGATTCGGTTTTTGGTACTCTCTGGACGCGGTGTCCGCCTCCTTCGTATCCCAGGCGGCTCCATACGCCTTGTCCTGTGACGTTTACGATTACTTCGCGGAAGCCACCCATATCGGTTGCGTTCGCCGAGAGTATCTCGAACTTCCACTTTCGAGTTTCCGCGTAATGGCGGTACATGCCCAGCAGGTCGCCGACGAACAGTGCGGCCTCGTCGCCGCCCGTACCGGCACGGATTTCTATCAGGATCGAGTCTATCGCACTGTCCTTATTCATTACGAGCAGGCCCTTGATATTTTCCATGGCGTCATCGGCCTGGTGTCGCATATCGTCGAGTTCGGCCGCTGCAAGTTCTTTCAGGTCGCTGTCGGCATGGGGGTCATCGACAATGCCTTGAGCTTCGTCGCGATCGGCGCGGAGTTTCTTGTACTTGCGATAGGGCTCGACGATTCTCCCCAGGCGTGCGTGCTCTTTCGAGAGTTTGATGATCCTGATAGAATCGCAGGCGATATCCGGATCGTTCATCTGCTCGAGCGTCTCGGTGAAGTGGCGATCGAGTTCGTCGAGTTTATCGATTAGTGTATCCGGATTGGCCATGATCGATCCCGGGGTCAGAGTACTTTGTAAGGTAATGCTGGTCGAGTGTTTTAGCTGATTGCGCAAAAACGCCGACGTGCCCGAGAGGGTTCAACGTCGGCGTTATAGGGGGTTGAAGAAGCTACTTTTTCTTGAAATAGTCGCCGCCGAACTTCTTCTGGAATTTTTCAACGCGTCCCGCGGTATCGACGAACTTCTGCTTGCCCGTGTAGAAGGGGTGGCAGCTCGAGCATATGTCGGCCTGGACATCACCACCGGCCGACCAGGTCGTAAAAGTGGCGCCGCACGCGCATCTGACGTTTATTTCTTTGTATTCAGGATGGATATCGGTCTTCATGGTACTACCTCTGATCGTTCTCTAGGGTAAAGAACACAGTAGTATATCGACAAATTCGAGCCGAATCAAGCGGAAATTCCAGGCAATTCGCCGATCATCGATCCGGACCGCTCCGATTCTAGCCGCCCCGGGGAGGCTTGGGCTTACCGGTGACTTCGATACGTTTTGGCGTGGTGACCCTGCCGGGCAGGACGAACAGTACTGAACCGTCGCCCGGACGCGTGATCTGGCGCAATACCATACCGGCGGCATTGACCGATACGGTTTTGCCCCATGGCCCGGTCACGTGGAACACCGCGTTGCGCCTGCCGATTCGCCCGGGATGGAATGTGAACCTGCAATGTCCGGCCCGGTTTGCGCTGAGGTAGTAGCAACCGCGGGATTCGTCGAAGCGGTTCGCGTTGGTATCGCCCGGTGCGTGGAGATCGCCGCGTCCCATCTGGATATCGATTCGCCCCGGTTGGAGGTACTGATCGAATGCCGCTCGCTGGTTGGCGTGGGGCGAAGCGAACATGTAGTTCCAGCGTGCGACCGGTCCGGTGAAGTTTGCTTCTATTCTTTCGCTGCCTACCGCCCCGTCGTCCCAGGCGACCGGTTCACCGATGAACAGGCCGACCTTCCGAATCTCCTTTCCGCCGGCATTATTGAGTTCGACATTGGTTATCCACGTACCGTCGGCGTAAATGGTGTATGCCCATTTGATCTGCCTGATCGCCAGCGAGGCCCACTCCCCGGCGCGGGTCGGAAAATACCACGTGTTCACCATGCGGAGTCGCAGCTTGTTATGCTCGACGATCTCGACGCGTCCGACCTTGCGGTTGCCCATTACCGCGAGGTCTTCGGTCCCGCCGGCCAGGGGCTTGTCGTCTGCGCTGAGGCGCACGATACCCTGGCGGTGCATGAGTCGCCAGAGACCGTCGGTGCTCTGGTTCAGGGCGATCGGCTTTTTGCGGCCGGGTACGGTCAGTTCGTAATCCAGACCGCGTTTGAGGAGTTTGATTCCCGGCGGAGTTGGCTCGATCGTTCGGCGATTGTCTATCAGCATGATGTCGTCAAGATTGAAAGTCACGTCGCCAACCGCATCGGCGAAGGTAATGTGAACTTCCCTGACCGACGTGATGCTGAACCCCTTTACGCGTGCGAGGCGCTGTATATCTATCAGTACGTTGTTCCATCCCGGAGTCACGAGGGTTCGATGACTGGTCCAACTACCGCTGCGGGAGACTAAAGTCACCTGCAGGTCGTCGCGAAGCGCCTCGCTGTAGAGCGCCATGGTGAGTAGTGTATAGCCCGTGAAGTCGTGTATTTCGGGGCTGGCGAAGTTCAGTTTCGCCCCCGGTCCGAGCGTCACTTCCATTGCTCCGATGCCCGTGCGGGTGATATTGACGACGAATTTCCGCCGCCCCCGTTTGTCTGAAGGCGCGATAGAGAATTGCCCGACCTGCGAGTGTCCTTTCGGACCGTCGGCGGCGTCTTCGAAATCCACCAGCGATACGAACAGCCCCGTAACGGTCTCTCCGTAGGCGCGGGCCTGCTGAAGGGGAAGGGGATCGGGAGTGTTGTCCGGCGGCGGGGCGGGCTTCTTGACCGGGGTCGACAGTCCACAACCGGCCAGCAGCACGCAGACTACCGGGATGACACGCAATACTCTCATGGCGGTGAGATTATACCCTCTGGGCGGGCCTTGTGGTCCAAGAGTACAAAAAAACCGGCCCGGGAGTCAGGTTTCAACCTGCCCGGGCCGGTGGTCTGTCGTGACGGTGTGAATATCAGGCTTTCTTTTTCTTGGTCACAGTTATCGTTTGGGTCGCATGCCTCTGACCCCAAGCATACAGCAGCGTGCTGGCGACGGCTATTGACGAGTACGTACCGAACACTACACCCACCATCAGCGCGAAACTGAAGGGGTGGATGGCGTCGCCGCCGAAACCGTACATTATCGCCACCACTATAAACGTGGTAACTGAAGTAATTATTGTCCGTGGGATCACTTCGTTGATCGGCCCGTTGAACGAAACTGCCCTTATTCCGCTCAGATCCAGCCTGCCGGGTGTGAGACGACGGCGACGGATCTGGGCGAACACGACGATCGTGTCGTTAATTGAATAACCGATGACCGTCAGGAACGCCGCGACCACGGCGAGGTCTATCTTGAACGAAGCGGTACCCAGCGCGCCTCCCAGTGCGGTATCGAGCCAGACTGCAGCGGCCATGAATCCGGCCACGATTACCACGTCGTGGATCAGGCAGATCACGGCCGCTACGCCCCAATCCATTCCCCCGAATCGGTACCCAATATACGCTACGGTACACAGACAGGAGGCAACGAAGGCGAAAATTGCCAACTGTGCTGCTCCGGATGCAATGGCCGCATCGAAGTTGATAGCCACAATCGCCTCGTCCCGGTGAAGGGATGCTGTCAGCAATTCCGAAAGATCCGCAGCCACCGCTTCGGTACTCTGTGAGGTTTGCCCCGGACGGGAGAAGACCGCAAAGTCCGAGTACTCGCCTCCAGCCGTTCCGGTAAGTGCGACGACCTTGACGCGGTTTTGAATTCTCTCGGCGAAGCCCGGTTGCAATTGCGTATTTTCGATTCGCTCCTGAAGTTCGCGCTTCGTCATTTTCGGCAAGAGTCTGCGTACTGCTATGACCACGCCGTCGGAGAAATCTTCCAACGTTGAGGCGTGGGCCGTGGCGTTTCTGGGGTGGACTTCGGCATAACCGTCACTGTTGGCTTCCAGATCCAGTTCAGTGATCACGGCATCCTTGATTACAACGTAACCGTTGGCGTTCTCATCGGATTGAGGCGGATAGCTGATCCGCCGCTTCAGTGATGTTCCAAACGTCTCGGTGGCGGTTTTGCTGATCAGCGGTACGGACACCTCGGTCGTTGTTATCTGGTATGATGTCTCGGGCAGACCCTGGAGTTCATCGCCGCTGAGTTCGTTGTCCGAGTTGGTGTCGATAATCTCGAAGAACTTGACATTGGCTCGGGGCAGGGCCTCGAATTCCTTCCGGGTTATCTTTCCGTCACCGTCGCTGTCGCGCGGTTTGACGAACCGGTCGACCTTCTTGTAGTCGTACCTCGTTTCGATCTTCGATGTCTCCGCGAGCTTGCCGTACTGCTCGCGGTCTTCGCCGGACAGGGTCTCCACGTGCTTCATGAAGCGGCTTCGCACGAGTTCGGCGTAGGGCAGTTCCCCGTCAATCAGCGCGTCGTCTTTGAACGTGATAACCGCCTGCGTACCGGAGGAGAACTCGATGCCCAGCATCTTCTTGCCCTGCACCCACAGCGAGACAAGGCTTATTACGATCACTATCCCCGAAAAGCCCCAGAAGTAATGTCTCTTCTCCATCCACTCGATTTTCAGGTCGACTAACCACTGGAGGAGCCTGCTCGCGTACATGTTCAGAGGTTTGGTGTTGGAGAGGAACCCTCTTTCCAGTAGAAGCAGGAACATCCACCGCGTAACGACCAGTGCGGTGAACATCGAGAATATCACGCCGAATGCCAGGGTGATGGCAAAACCACGCACCTCTTCACTACCGAACCATCCAAGAATGAAACAGACCATCACCGTGGTGATATTTGCGTCGAAAATTACGGAGTAGTTTCCCCTATAGGCTGCATTGAGAGCTCCTCGAACCCCCCTGGTAAGCCCCACAGCCCCACGGTCCTTACCGATCTGCTGACGGCGACATTCCTCAAATATGAGAACGTTTGCGTCTACGGCTATACCGATGGTCAGGATAATACCCGCGATACCTGGGAGCGTGAATACGGCGCCGATGAGGCTCATCACACCCAGTACCAGGACGATGTTGAGCGTCAGGGCGGTTACCGCAATTACTCCGGGAATGCGGTAGTAGAAGCACATGAAGATGACCACTAAGATCATTCCTATAATTCCCGCACGGAGGCCCATTGTGCGGTTGGCTTCGCCGAAGGTGGGTCCGAACGAGCTTTCGGCGACCGGTACTTCAATGAGCTTTGCCGGTAGCGACCCTGCCCGCAGGATCTTGATCAGACTATCGACCTCCTCGGAGTTGAACGTACCCATCGTGATTATGCCGCTGGAGGAGATGGCGTTCCTGATGACTGGCGCGGAGTAGACTTCGTTGTCCAGGAGGATCGCCATGTGCTCGCCCTTGTTTCCGAGCGTCAGGGTGTAGAGAAACTTGGCGCCGGCGTCATCCATGCTGAATCCGACGGCGGGCAGGCCTTTTTCGTCCGAAGCCCAGTAGGCATTGGTCAGAGCCCACCTGTTTTCGTCTCGTCGTTGCAGGAGGGTCCTTCCCTTGAAGTTGCTGAGCAGCAGATATTTTTGGCTACCGTAAGTGTAGGTGACCATCGAAGCGTATCCGCTCTTGCGATCGCCGCGTATCGGGAACCACATGTAGCGGTCGGTTCGCCTGGCCAGACCCTGGGGACCTTCCTTATCGAGTGTGTCGCGAAGGATCTTGACGTACCTGTCTCTCTCGGAGAGAGGAAGTGCTTCCTGGTTTTCGACTGCATTTCCCGCCAATACCGGTGCAATGCGGAACTCCAGGGCGCCGGCTTTGGTGATCAGGCGCATCAGGTCGGAGGGGTCTTCGAGTTCCTGGCGCCTGTTGGCCCAGGTCTTGTAGAGTTCGATGACCTCTTTTATCGCCGCCGTTCTGTTGGTATTGTCCTTGTGTTTTTCGAGAAATGTATCGATGGCGCGATTGTATATATCCTCTCTGCCTTCCAAAGCCGCCAGGGCCTTGGGTTTGTTCCTCAACTTTCGCAGGTCCGAGGGCCTGACGTAACCGGACAATATGCTCCTGAGGGCCTGGGTCTGGATGTTGTGCTTGAGAACATCGGTTTCGGCTACTTCCCAAGCCCCGATATACTGCTGTATTTTCGTTTCGCCGGCTTTACGCTTCTGATCGAGCGTTTTGTAAGCCGACAGCATCTCACCGAGCAGACCGGCGAGTTTCTTGTCGCTACCGGCGAGTTTCTCTATGGTCGTGCGTCCCTGCTCGAGTCCCCGGAGGTGGCTTCTTTCGATGATGCGGCTTTCCAGGGCCTGGATTGCCCGGCGAAAGGCGTTTTTGGCTTCCTGGGTCTCCGGGTTGCCCGCGGGCATGCGGACTTCGAAGCGGTTTGCTCCGACCGGTCGCCATTCGAGCATTCGCAGTCCCAGCGGGTCGACTCGCTCCTTGAGGATTCGGATCATATCTTCGGCCAGCGAGGAGTCGGTCGCTTCATTCTTCTGGGCCTGTGCGAGATCGCCTTCAAGGCGTTTGGACGTTTCGACGAGAACTTTCTTCTCCTCGTCGTTGGTGGCTTTTGCGATCTTCGCCTCAAGCTCGATCTGCCTGGTCTTGAGTCGATTGACCTCGTCTGCATTGGTGCGGATCTGGAAAGTCAGGCTGTGTCCACCGCGCAGGTCGATACCCAGCTTGAGTCCCTTATTGAACAGCAACAATATACAGACGGCTACCACTACCGCCAGGGCGGCAAGCTTGATCGGCAGGTCCTGGCTCTGTTTCATCGAACGATTGTTAGTCTTCATTCACGGATTCTCCTGATTGGAACCGCGTATTGTCTGTGAGTCAGTGTTATCGGTCAAGGGAAAGTTCGGTCTTAACTGGGTTTTTCTGTTGTTTTGGGGCGTTGTGCGGGCGTTTCTGGTTTTCGCCCCCCGTTTGGGCATAGCTATACTACCACCGGTCCGGGTGCTACTTGCACGAATTTACGGCAGTCAGGCTAGTGATTGAAATGCCTCGTACCGGTGAAGATCATCGCCAGGCCAAGTTCATCGGCGCGCTGGACCACGTCGGTGTCTTTCTTCGATCCGCCCGGTTCTATAACGGCTGTGGCGCCCGCTTCGACGGCCCAGTCGAGGCTGTCGGGGAACGGGAAGAAGGCATCGGAGGCCAGCACGCAGCCCTTCATGTCGACCACGCCTCCTCCTCCGTAGCTCTTTGCGAGCATACCGGCGAGCCTGGCGGAGTTGACGCGGCTCATCTGTCCGGCGCCGGCGCCGAGCAGCGCCTTGTCCTTCGCCAGGACAATCGCGTTCGATTTAACGTGCTTGCAGACCAACCACGCGAATTTCATGTCGGTCATTTCCTGGTCGGTCGGTTGTCGCCTGGAAACGATTTTCCAATCCTCTTCGTTGAGGCTCACCAGGTCGCGGTCCTGGATGAGTACGCCGCCGACAACGTATTTCAGGGACTTTTCGCTGTTTCGCCTCTGGGTGAACTCGCCGACCTCGAGCAGCCTCACCTCGGTTCCCCAACCATCGCGTGCGCGTATTATTTTGACGGCCTCGTCGTCGAATGACGGAGCGATTATCATTTCGGCGTAGAATCCGCCGGCGCCGGCGGGCTTGCCCCAGCGTTGGAAGGTTTCGACTACGGCGGTGGCGAACTCGGGGGTTACCGGTCTGTTTACCGCGATAATACCTCCCATGCAGGCGTTGACGTCGCCGAAATACGATTTTCGGTATGCTTCCACGAGATCCTCGTCTATGGCGCATCCGGCGGGGTTGGCGTGTTTGATTATCGCCACTGCCGGTTCGTCGAATTCCTTTACCAGTTCCAGCGCCCCGTTACCGTCGAAGTAGTTGTTGTACGATACTTCTTTTCCGCCGAGGAGTTTTGCGCGTCCGATACACGGTTCCGACGCGTCGTCGCCGACGTAGAAAGCGCCATTCTGGTGCGGGTTCTCGCCGTATCGCAGTTCGCACGTCTTGCGATAGGAGAAGCTGATTCGCTCGGGCAATTCGGCGCGTGCCTGTCCGACGAGGTACGAGGAAATCGCCGTGTCGTAGTGGCAGGTCAGCCCGAAGGCCTGGCGGGCGAGCCTCTGGCGCAGTTCGAAGCCGACCTTGCCCCCGTTGGCGTGCATCTCGTCGAGAATCAGATTGTATTGGCTCGTGTCGGTTACAACCGAGACGAACTTGTGATTCTTCGCTGCCGCCCGGATTAGAGTCGGTCCGCCGATGTCGATCATTTCGATGGCGGATTCAAGCGTGCAATCGTCGGCGGCGACAGCTTGTTCGAACGGATAAAGGCTCACGCAGACCAAGTCGACCGGTTCGAGGTCGTACTTGTCGATGTCCGCCTGGTGGTCCGGATCGTCGCGAAGAGCAAGGATCGCTCCATGCACTTTGGGATGAAGCGTTACGACGCGGTGACCGAGCATTTCCGGAAAACCGGTCCATTCCTGCACGTAACGGACGTCTATACCGGCCGCTTCGATGGCCTTGGCGGTACCTCCCGAAGAGATGATCTCGACACCCATTTCGGAAAGAGCTCTGGCAAATTCCTGAATACCGGTCTTGTCGTACACGCTGATCAATGCGCGGCGGATTGCGATTTCGTCCATTTGGAGCCTTTCCTGGAATCAAACGGTTGTGGGACATTTGGAAACCGACGGGAGTTTCCTATTCAGTTTTTCTTCCGGAGCATCTCCGCGGTTATGTGTCCCGCGTCGATAGATCGGAGGCAGTACACTTTCCCGCTGCGCGATGCTCCGTATATCCCCGGTGCGGTCGTGTTGGCGGTCAACAGGTCGCTCGGAGGCATCTGGACCGAGGCGTTGGTCTCTCCCAGAATCTCGTCGACCACCAGGATGCGATTGCGGTTGTCCTGGAGGTATACGTTGCGATTCATTGCCGCCAGGACCTTGCGGGCGTCCGGTAAGGACCAGCGGAGTTTTCCGGTTACTACTGCCAGAGCGTAAAACTCTCCCCCTCGGGCATACTGGAACGCGCTGATTTCGCTGGTCTGCGGTACGTCTTTCAGGGGCTTTTTGCAGTCGAAGGGTTCCCATAGTTTTCGGCCCGTGGTTGGGTCGAAGGCATGCAGGCGTCTGTCCATACCGGGGACCAGGAGTTGATCGCGGGTGGCAAGGACAGGGGCGCCTATCGCCGTACCGATCGCTCTTGTCCATATCTTCTTGCGAGTTTCGAAAGTGCTGGCGACCTGGACGCGACCTTTATCAGAGACGACGATAACCTTGTCGTCCACGTAGCGCGGTGGAAGGGTGATCGCACCCTCGACAGACAGCGTCCAGTTTTCGAGCATCTGGTGCAACAAGATTGCGTGGTACCACCCTCTGGCATCGGGAACGAACAGGAGCCTTCCATCGGAGCAGACGCCGGCAGATGCACCCGCCGCGAAATTGTACTGGATATGGCGGATCTCATCCCCGTTGGCCCGATCGATAAGCAGAGCATCGGTGCGCGTGCTGATTATGACGGCGTTGAAGGCTTTGATCTTCCGGCCGATACGGTCCTTGGGCTGGAGAATCTCTTTCCTGGTCGGAGGGATTCTGGGGATCATGACGTTCTTGGCGTGAACGGGGTCGTAGACTTTCACGCCCGGTTTGGCCACGTGAACCCACTTGGTCCAACGCAGGATACCGCGAGCGGCATCAATTGCTATCAGGCGATTCCGGGTGGTCAGACAGTAGAAGTTCTCGTCGATCAGATACGTTCGGTCGATCTTCTCACCGACAGAGAGCAACCCGGGCAGTTCATCGCACTTCCAGTAGTACTGGAGGCCCGCGTCTTGCAGGGTCTTGACGTGCCTGGCGGCGCGTTGGGCCGCGGTTATCGGTGCCGGTCCCGATGCACAGCCGGCGAGGATGCCCGAAACGATCGAAAGGACTAGTAGTTTCATCAAACAACGCATGAACTGCTCCTCAAAATCACGGTTGCGGCGTCAATACCGCAGGTTGCTATGGTTTCAACTCGATGTGATCGCCCAGGTCCACGTTATTGTCCTGTTCGAACTTGTCGAGCCTTTCTATGCGGTCAATATCGTCGGTAATTCGGTTGGCAAGTTTGAAGATGTACGGTTTGTTATTCAGCCTCGCCTGCAGGTCTGCAAGCATTTCATCCCAACTGCCTTCGTACAATTCCTTTTTCAGCACGACCAGCATGCGCTCTTCGCCGGTCATACCGGACACAAACGCCTGCACCTCGCTCAGCTTTCGGTCGGGGGTCTGTGTCACTGTCAGTGCCTCAGCCTTGCCCATGCTAACCGCCAGCGGATTTTACTGGTTTCGACGGTCACTACTCTAGGCTTCATCGTGGGTTTTTGCAATGGTATTGTTGCGCGCATCCTACTTGCCCAGTTCGCGGCTGCGCTCCGCCGCGGCGCATACCGCCCTGGTGAGAACATCCTGCACGCCGGATGCCTGCATGATGTTGAGCGCCGCTTCGGTCGTTCCGCCGGGCGTTGTGACCTGTTGTCGCAGCGTGGCGGGTGGTTTTTGTGTATGGTGCAACAACTGTCCGGCGCCTATGCAGGTCTCCACGGCCAGAAGTTCCGCGACGTCATGGTCGAGTCCCTCGGCGACTCCCGCGGCGGTCATTGCTTCGATAAGGTAGAAGAAATACGCCGGTCCCGAGCCCGAGACGGCGGTTACCGCATCCAGCATGCTCTCCTCGACGACCACGGTCCGCCCGCTGGCGGCGAGTATCTTCTGCGTCCACTGGACGTCCTCGGAGGTCGCTCGCGGTCCGGCGGAGAGCGCCGATACGCCCCATCCGACGAACATGGGCGTGTTGGGCATGACCCGCACGATTCGCCCGCGCCCGCCAAGAATCTTGTCCATGAACTCAGTGGTGACGCCCGCGGCGATGGAAATGATCGTCGCGTCGTCATGGATGACCGGGGCAATCTGCTCGAGGGCCTCCTTCATGACCTGCGGTTTGACTGCAAGCAACACGTGCGGGCATGCGCCCGGAACGGTGTTGTCCTGCGCGCACATGATGCTGAACTCCATCGCGAGGATCTGCTGGCGTTTGGCCACCGGATCGTAGGCGACGATTTCATTGTGCTTCAGGCAGTCCTCGCGCAGGATACCGCGAAGGATCGCTTCGGCCATGTTACCGGCCCCGATGACACCAAGTTGATATTCGATCATCATTTGTCTGCTTTCTGGCTGATATTTATCAGGCTTCTTCCATGAAAGTGTAGCGGTAATCGGTCGGCGGTACAAAAGTCTCTTTGATAGTCCGCGGCGAGAGCCAGCGGAGCAGGTTGAGCATGCTTCCGGCTTTGTCGTTTGTGCCCGATGCCCGCCCCCCGCCAAACGGTTGTTGACCGACGACCGCACCGGTAGGCTTGTCGTTGATGTAAAAGTTACCCGCGGCATGGGTTAGGGCCTTGGTGGCGCGGACGATTGCAGCGCGATCTCGCGCGAAAATCGCACCGGTCAGGGCGTACGGCGAGGTCCTGTCGCACAACTCCAGCGTCGCGGTGTATTCAGCGGCGGGGTATACGTAGATCGTAAGCACCGGACCGAATATCTCCTCGACCATCGTCTTGAAGTCGGGCGTAGAGGCCAGGATCACCGTTGGCTCGATGAAGTAGCCCGTCGAATCGTCGCACTGCCCGCCGACCAGGATCTCGGCGTCACCGCTCGTGCGGGCGTATTCGATATACTCGCGGATGCTCTCGAACGCCGGGCGGTCTATCACCGCGTTAACGAAGTTCGTGAAGTCCTCGGGCGTTCCGGTCTTCAACTCGCCGATCTGCTCGAGCATCGGTCCGCGGACATCGTCCCAGAGCGTGTCGGGGATGTATGCCCTCGAAGCGGCGGAGCATTTCTGCCCCTGGTACTCGAACGCGCCGCGAACCAGCGCGGTGGCCACTTGCCGCGGATCGGCCGATGCGTGGGCGAACACAAAATCCTTCCCTCCGGTCTCGCCGACGATTCTCGGATAGGCGCGGTACGTTTCGATATTCTGCCCGACTGTCTTCCACATCGACTGGAACACGCCGGTCGAACCGGTGAAGTGAATTCCCGCCAGATGTTCGCTCGCCAGCGCCGGGTCGCCCACCGCGGCGCCCGGACCGGGGAGGAAGTTGATCACGCCGGGCGGCAGGCCCGCTTCGCCCAGCAATTCCATGAGGAAGTGGGCCGAATAGACCGCCGAGGACGCCGGTTTCCACAGTACGACATTGCCCAGCATCGCCGGCGCGGTCGGGAGGTTGCCTGCGATTGACGTGAAATTGAACGGAGTGACCGCCAGCACGAACCCCTCGAGCGGGCGGTATTCGCTGCGGTTCCAGATGCCCGGCGCCGAATCGGGCTGATTGGCGAAAACCCGCGTCGCGAAGTAGCAGTTGTAGCGGAAGAAGTCGATCAGTTCGCAGGCTGAGTCGATCTCGGCCTGGAATGCGTTTTTGCTTTGCGAGAGCATGGTCGAGGCGTTCACCAGGTCGCGGTACGGTCCGGCGAGCAGGTCGGCGGCTTTCAGGAATATTGCCAATCGGTCCTGCCAATCCATCGCCGCCCACTCTTTGCGCGCATCGAGCGCCGCTTCGATGGCCATGTCGACCTCGGTGGTCCCGGCCTTGTGGTATTCGCCCAGCACGTGCTGGTGGTCGTGCGGACAGACGCACTGTGCGGTCTGCCCGGTGCGGATTTCCCCGCCGCCGATAACGAGGGGGATGTCGACCTGGGCGGTCTTCAACTCGGCGATTTTCGCTTTGAGATTCTGTTTTTCGACGCTTCCCGGTCCGTAGGCATGAACCGGTTCGTTCCGGGGTTTGTCGATCTTGAAGAATGCGTTTGGCATGGCGTTACTTTCTGTGTTGGTGTTATCGGATGAGGGTTATTCTTGGAGTTCGCGGCTTTTTGCGGCTGCTGCCCGAACGGCCGACACGAGCGATTCCTTGACGCCGTCGGCATCGAGGGTGGCGGTTGCTTGTTGGGTCGGGCCTCCCGGAGCGGTCGCCCGCATGCGTAGTATCGCCGGGCGTTCGTCGCTTTCGGAGAGCATTTTTGCGGCGCCGAGGCAGGTTTGTTCGGTCAGCGTGTTTGCGGTTTCCCGATCGAGTCCTTCGGTCACTCCGGCCTGGATCATCGCTTCGGCCAGATAGAACAGATACGCCGGTCCGCAGCGAGAGATGGCCTCGACAGCGCCCGCCAGTTTTTCGTCTACTATGGCGGTCTTTCCGCACGTGGACAAGATTCTTCCTGCCTGTTTGAGATCTTTGCCCGTAGCCCTGGGCCCCGCACACAACGCCGACATCCCCGCCCCGACCAGTACCGGCGTGTTGGGCACGACCCGAACGATATGTCCTCGCTGCCCCAGCGCTTTGTCCATTAACTGTGTGCTGATGTCGGGTGCAATGGAGATCACCAGCGCGTCTTCCCGGACAATCGGTGCGATTTCTTCGAGAACCTGCTTCATTACGCGGGTTTCCACCGCCAGCAGGACGCATTGGCAGGACCCCGGGATGCGGTTGTTCGGTACGCAGACCAGACGGAGGTCGTTAGAGAGGCTCTGACGCCGGGTCGAATCGGGATCGGATATTACCATGGTGTTGCGGCTGCATATGACCGAATCGATCAGGCCGCGTATGATCGCCTCCGCCATCCGCCCGCCGCCGATAATACCAAATTCATAACCAGCCACTGGAAGTCTCCCGAGTGTCCCCAAAATACCATCATCTCCGCGAAATCGAAAGCCAAACCGCGATCGGAAACTTGATTCGAGGACGTTTTTACGCTGGAGTCTGCTTGTCGGCCTTTCTCAGGGCCAGTTCTATTGCAAGTCGGATGGCGGCTTTCATGGACGACGGGTCGGCGATGTCTTTGGCGGCGATGTCGAACGCCGTTCCGTGGTCGGGGCTGGTGCGTATGATCGGTAGCCCGAGGGTGAGATTAACCGCATCCTTCCATGCCAGGAGTTTGATCGGTATCAGTCCCTGGTCGTGGTACATCGCCACCACCGCGTCGAACTCGCCGTCGAGGGCCTTGAGGAATATCGTATCCGCCGGTAGGGGGCCCGTGGCGTTGATTCCGGCTTCGTTGGCCAGGAGGATCGCCGGTTCTATGATCCGCTGCTCCTCGTCGCCGAACCGCCCGTCTTCGCCGGCGTGCGGGTTCAGGCCCGCTATGCCCAACCGGGGCTTTTCGATTCCGAACCAGTCTCGCAGCGCCTGGTCGGCCAGGTCCATCGGGTTGAACACGCATCCGATCGTGAAGGAGTTGCGAACGTCGAACAGCGCCTGGTGGATCGTGGCGAGCACTACCTTGAGTTTCGGCGAGACGAACATCATCGCCACGTTCTTCGTGCCGCATCGCTTGGCCAGCAGTTCCGTATGTCCGGGGAACCTGTTCTGACCGGCGAGTTTCCAGGAAGTCTTGGAGACCGGCGCGGTCACCATCGCGTCGATCAGGCCCCTGCGGGCGGCGGATATCGCACCTTCGCAGAATGCCATTGAAGCGGCCCCGCCGATCTTGCTCGCTCCGCGAGGCATGGACGCAGGCACCGAAAACTCGTCGTAGTCCAGTACGGTTATCTGGTGATTGTACGCCCGGATGTCCTCGTGGTGATCGCGGAAGAATACGAAGTCCATATCCAGACGGTCAGCGGTGTAGGATAACTGCTCGGAGAAGCCGAAAACGATATACGTGGCCCGTTGGCGGAGGTCTGGGTCGGTCAGTGATTTTATGATGATTTCAGCCCCTATACCGCAGGGGTCGCCCATCGTTATACCAATTACGGGTCTGTCGGTTCCCACGGGTCTTCGGGCTAGATGAAGCCCGCCTCCCGCAATTTATCGAGGGTCACACCGCCGCCGGAGCCCTGGTCGGTCATTCTCCGAAGGAACGTCACCACGTACTTTCCGATCACGTCGGCCTCGATGTTGACCGTATCCCCAGCCGACAGCGCCTCCAGCGTTGTCTCGGCGAGAGTGGTGGGAATCAACGCCACGCTGAATCGATCCGGCGAGACGTCGACGAGCGTCAGGGACACTCCATCGATCGCCACCGAGCCTTTGGGCACCATCAGTGCGGTCAGATCGCCGGTCGCCTGGAATTCCAGGACGCACTGCTGCCCGCGATCGACGCGGCGCACGGTGGCCGTGGCGTCGACGTGTCCCTGTACGAGATGCCCGTCGAGCCCGTCGCCCAGCGTCATAGCCCGTTCGAGATTGACTTTCGCTCCCGGGCGAAACGCGCCCAGCGTGGTACATTTGAGCGTTTCGGACATCACGTCGAACTCGGCGGTCTGTCCCGAGCATTCAGCAGCCGTAAGGCACGCACCGCTGACGGCGACACTGTCACCGCGTTTCAGATCGCCGGACAGTGGTCCCAGATCGATCGCCAATCGCGCACCGTCGGAGGTGTCACGAACCGCCCGGATAACGCCAACATGTTGTACTATGCCCGTAAACATATCCCTTCATGCTATCCTGTCAGCACCGTTTTCGCCAAACAAAACCGGGATACCTGGAAATACGAAGAATACGGCGCGGGAGCAATTTTCTTCCTAAAATTAGATTTTTGCTTCAGCGCATTTGCGTTACGTTGGGTATATGTCAGTGGATACCACTGGGAGCAGCGTATGGGCGATGATGCACAACTGATGAGTCGGGTCGCCGGGGGGCAGGACGATGCCTTCACGATCCTGATCGACCGCTGGCGGGCGCGGGTCTGGGCGTTTATCGATCGCATGTGCGGGCGGCTCGGTAGAACCGACGATATCTTCCAGGACGTCTGGATGCGGATATATCTTTACCGCGATAGCTACGATCCCGGTAGAACTTTCAAATCGTACCTCTTCCGGGTGGTGGTCAACTGCTGCCGAACGAACATGGCGAAAGATCTCCCCAAACACGCCGCATGTCCGGCGTATTATATGCCGAACGACAGCACAGAGCCCGACTCCCTGTCGAACGAACCGGAACCTCTGGATGCCCTGATCGGCAACGAACAGTATCGCCATGTCCGACAGGCCGTCGATCTCCTCCCGGAAAAGCAGCGAACGGTCGTACTGTTATACCTCCTGTACGACTCGGACTATTCGCTGATCGCCGAGACACTCAAACTTCGCAAGGGCACGGTCCGCAGCCACATGTCTCTCGCCTTGAAAAACCTGCGGCGTATCCTGGTCCACAAATCCCCGACAACCGAACCCCTGGCGAAAGGTCAGGTGCCCCATGAATAACACGCGACTGGACAAACTCGACAAAATGATGGACGACTACGTCTATGGGCTGATCACCGGGCGCCGGGTCGACCGCATCCTCTCGAAAATCGAGAACGATCCCGAATGGCAGCTCGCTTACGAAGACGCCGTCGAACGCAAACGACTGCTGGCGGGGGCGGTGCGTCCCGACGCCACCGAAGCACCGCCCGCCGAAACCACCGCCGCCAAAGCCATCGCAGCCGTTGCAACCCTATATGGCGCCCGTCTGCAGCGGCGAAGGATCGTTCGCTGGTGTTCCGGTGGTCTTGCCGCCGCGGCCTCGGTCATTATCACCGTGATGTGGTTCGCATACGCCTCGATCGCCCCGCCCACCCACGTTGTGCGACTGGTCGGACAGACCGAACTGATCAGCGGGTCGACTGTCTCCTTGAGTGCGATAGTAACCGACTTTCACCGCCGTCCATCGCCCGATATGCCCGTCGACCTTGTACTGACCGGGCATGACGGTCAGACGCCCCGGGAGGTTGTCCTGGCGTCGTGGCGAACGGGCGACAACGGCGTCGCCGGCGGGCAGGTCCATCTGCCCGCATGGGAAGGCGACTGCAAACTCACCGCCCGGGCCGGTAACAACCGTTTCCAGTTGGTCGGGGCGTCGATCGAACTGAAGCGTGCGTCAAAGGTTTTCCTGGCCACCGACAAGCCCATCTACCAACCCGGACAGACCATTCACATGCGGTCGCTGGTCCTGCGGAAAGACTCCCTCAAGCCCGACGCCGGGCGAGCGGTCGAGCTTACGGTGACCGACCCGTCCGACAATGTGATCTTTCGCCAGACGCGGACGCTCAGCCAGTACGGTCTGGCGTGGGCGGACCTGCCGCTCGATTCGATGATTGCTCCGGGGCGGTATCGGATAATTGCGTCCGCCGGTAGCGACAAGAGCGAGCAGACCGTCGAGATATCACACTACAAACTGCCCGCCTTCTCGGTGAAGATCACCACCGACAAACCGTATTACCGACCCGGCGAAACAGTCAGCGGAAAGGTGCATCTGAAATACAACTTCGGCAAGCCGGTCAAGGACGCGAAAGTCAAACTCGAACTGCTCGACCGCACTGTCGCCCAGGCCGACCGCCTGCGGGAGATTACCGTCACCGCGGGCGAAAACGGGGTCGCAGGCTTTGAGATCCCCCTGCCAAAAACGCTCTTCGGCGCCGAAAGGACTCACCAAAGTGCGCACCTGCTCCTGAGCGGCAAGGCAACCGACCCGGCCGGGCAGGAAAACGTCGGATACCGCAACATACCGGTATCCGCCGTGGACATCCGCATTGCGGTAGTGGCTGAAAACGGCTCGATTCCCCGGGATCTGCCCGGAAAACTGTTCGTGGTCACCAGCTATCCAGACGGCAGGGCGGCCAAAACTATTGTGGATATCCGCACCATCGGTCGGAGCATTCGCACCGACGAAACAGGCGTGGCGGTAATCGAATCGGACACGCTGCCCGATAGACTGCAGATCTCGGTAAGGGACGAGGGCGGACGCACCGGGCAGATGTCGATCTCGATGCCCGTGGCAGGGGGCAGGTCGCTTGTGCTGCGCACGGACAAACCGGTATACGCCGGCGGCGAGACGATCGCCCTCCAGGCCCTTGCCAACCAAGTCAACGAGGTCTTCGTGGACGTGGTGAAAGACCGCCAGACCATACTGACAAAAACCGTTCGGATGGTAAAGGGGCGAGGGACCGTGGCGATCGACATCCCGCCGATGCTCTCGGGAACGCTGCGCCTGCACGCATACAGGCTGGACCGTGAGAACGGATGGATCGGTCGGGACGCCGTCGTGGTCGTCAGGCAAGCCGGCGAACTGAAGGTCGCGGTCTCGGCCGGAAAGAAAACCCACCGCCCGGGCGAAGACGCCAAACTCAGTTTCCTCGTGACCGACGCCAAAGGCCAAGGGCAGGCCGCCGCGATCTCACTGGCGGGCGTCGATGAGGCGGTATTCTCGCTCCAGCAGTCGGCGCCCGGTCTCGAAGGCCTGCTCAACGGGCTGGACGAAGAGCTGCTGATCCCCGCGGTCGAGGTACACGGTTTCTCGATGGGCCTGATGCAGAAATCCACGCCGTACGCCCAGGCGGTACTGTCCGCGGCCGCCGGTGAAGCAGGCAGGCGCGACGAGGCCGACTCCCAACGCGATCCCAACTCCAGGATTATTTACCCCGCATCCGCCGGTCTTCTGCACTCACTCGATGTGAGCAACGAGTCGGCGGCTTTGAACAACTACTACACGGCCAGGCACAGAGCAGAAAATAGCGCCACGACTGCAACCATTTGGTGTTCACTGGGGATCGCCGCGGCGCTTGTGTTCTTCGGCGTCTCGTTCGTCTCTGTTTCCACGGACATGAATATCCTCAAGCGGATCAACTGGACGGTTGTTGTAATCGTGTTCATCTTCGGGTGCGTGGTCTGGATTATGTCCCTACCTGCCATGCACAGGAGTACGGAGTTGGCGCGCCGATCCGGCTCGGCGAGTGGCACCTTGGACCCTGGCGAGTTCGGTGGAGAGTGGTCGGGGTCGGATAAATCCGAGTTTTTTGCGAGAGCCCCTCTGTCACTGGATGCTGCGAATTCCAAGATCACCCTCACTGAGGATAAATTCCGTCTCAGCCGGCCCGCCAAGGGCGTGCGGACGCGGACATACTTCCCCGAGACGATGCTCTGGCGGCCACAGATAATCACCGACCCCCAAGGGCGGGCGAATCTCACCGTCCCGCTGGCAGACAGTATAACCACCTGGCGATTGAGCGGTTCCGCCGTCAGCAAAACCGGGCGACTCGGGCGGGTATCCGGGTCGATAAGAGTGTTCCAACCGTTCTTCGTGGACGTAAATGCACCGACCTCCCTCACCCGCGGCGACGAGGTCTCCGTTCCGCTTGTACTCTACAACTACGCCGATAAGACCCTGACCGTCCGCTTGAAATGCACTGGCGCCAACGGACTCACGATCGTCGGCGACGGCGCAAGCGAGGTCAAAATAGCCTCCGGCAAAGTCTCGCGCGTGATGGTTCGCGTAAAGGCCGACAAGATCGGCGCCGGCGCGCTCAAAGTTGTCGCCGTCAGCGACGATCTCAGCGACTCGATCCGCCGAGATATCCGCATAGCACCACCGGGGCGACCGGCATCGACGGTCGTAAACAGCACACTGACCGATGGTCGCCAAACGATAAACGTACCCATTCCCTCCGACGCTGTCGCCGGGAGCATCGCGCTGCGCCTGAAGCTCTATCCCAGCACGTTCAGCGAACTTATGGATGGGCTCGAGGGCGTCTTCCGCCAACCGCACGGATGCTTCGAACAGACATCGTCGACAACCTATCCCAACGTGATGGCGCTGTCGTACATGCGGGCCAACGGTCTGGACAATCCCGAGGCGATCGCAAAGGCCACGCGATACATCCAGATGGGCTATCAGCGGCTGCTGAGCTTCGAGGTCAAGGGCGGCGGGTTCGACTGGTTCGGGCGCGGACCGGCGAACGTCGTACTGACCGCGTACGGACTGATGGAGTTCGCCGACATGGCAAAAGTTCACAACGTCGATGCGAAACTTCTGGCCCGCACAGCGGCATGGCTCGCCAGTCAGCAGACCGCCAGCGGCGTGTGGCGGTTCCAACCGGGCTGCTTCCACGAACCGTTCACCGGAGGCGATAACAGCGAACTGGCGATTACGGCATACGTGACGTGGGCCATCGCGAGTTACGATCCAGATCATCCCGCCGCGGTGCGCGGAGCGAAGTACATCTCCGCAAACACGGGCGACATATCGAACGATTACACGCTGGCCCTGTGCGCCAATGCACTGCGGGCCGCAGACTCGCCAGGCATGGGCAAACCGCTGATCGAACAGTTGGCGGGCAAGGTACGACGCGTCGGGAAGGACCAGGCATACTGGCGTGCCGGCGGCGGGAGCAATGACGTCCGGGCCACCGCGCTGGCGATTCTGGCGCTGCGGGGCGAAAAGTGGTACGGCGGGATGATCAACGACGCCCTGCGATGGCTCGCCAGCCGCCGCGACCCCAGCGGAACGTGGGGCGCCACGCAGTCTACGATAATGGCCCTGAAGGCGCTCACCGAAGGCGCCCCGAAAGCGGGTGGTAAGCGGGATAAGGATGTCGCGCTGGCGATCCGCACCGTCGGGGCCGACAAGGCGCCGGTAATGATGAACGTCCCGGCTGCGGCGTCCGACGCGGTTCATACGGCGGTCATCGAACCGCCGGCCGACGGAAACAGCATGCAACTCGACGTCGACGCGCGAGGCGCCGAGGGCCTGCCATACCAGGTGGTAATCCACTACTACACACAGAAGCCCACGACCAGGGCCCAGGCGCCCGTTCAGATAAAGGTCGATTACGACCGGTCAAACCTGCAAGTCGGGCAGAGCGTCACCGTAAAAGCCACCATCACCAACACGGCGAACGCACCGGCCAACATGCTGCTGGCGGACGTCGGAACGCCACCAGGTTTCTCGGTCGATACGACCACCCTGGAAAAGCTGCGCGCCGCGGGCAAGATCGACCGCTACACCGTCACATCACACGGAGTGATCTTCTATATCAGCAAATTGAGCGCTGGTATGAGTATCACACTCGAGTACCGGATGACCGCGCGAATTCCGCTGAAAGCCCAGGCCGCTCCGACAACAGTTTACCCCTATTACGAACCCCAACAACTCTCCGCGGCCCCCGCGACAACATTTACAGTGCAATAAACGCCGTCGCGGCGTCGGAGGGTCAAATATCGCCGGATCGCAAGTGGTTAACGAGTAATGGGGTGTTGCTTTTTGGGCGGCTGCGCGGTAAGCAAGGCGTTTGAGAATCGCCGAAACTACCGAGGTATGATATGCGCGTCGCACTGATCGGTCCGCCCCAGTCGGGCAAGAGTACGCTGTTCCAGGCCATCGCGGCGGGGTGCGGGTCCGGTGTGGACATGTCGCGCCCCGATCAACCGCATCTGGCGACGGTCAAGGTCCCCGACGATCGCGTGTACTGGCTCGCCGAGCAGTTTAATCCCAAGAAGACTACTCCCGCTGAGTTGGCGTTCCTCGATCTGCCCGGATTCGATCTGACCGGTGACGCCGGGAGGCAGCGAGCCAAGATACATTGGGCGGCGATGCGCCAGAGCGAAATGATGGTTTTTGTGGTCCGGGCGTTTGAGAATGACGCGGTTGCTGCATATCGCGATCGCGTCGATCCGGCGGGCGATATCGAGGAACTGCTGACCGAAATGATCTTCGCCGATCTCGAGCAGGTGACCAATCGGATCGCCAAGCTCGAGGCCTCCCTCAAGAAACCCGTCGGTAACAAGGACGAGATCAAGCGCGAGATGGAGCTGATGTCCAGGCTGGTGGCGACCCTGGAAGACGAAAGGCCCATCAGCGAGGCGATCGCCACCGAGATCGAAGCCAAGATGGTTTCGAGTTTCGCGTTCCTGTCTCAAAAGCCCATGCTGATCGCCTTGAACTGCGGGGAAGATGCGCTGGAAGGCGAGAAGCCCCATGAATTCGCGGGTCGCCCGTGCCTTTATCTTTCGGCACAGATAGAGGAGGAAATCGCCGAACTCCCCGCCGATGAGCGAGGTGAGTTTCTCGCGGATCTCGGGCTGGAATCACCGGCGGGCGATCGCCTGATCCGCGCCTGCTACGATGGGTTGGATCTCGTGAGCTTCCTGACAACGGGCGAAGACGAGTGCCGCGCCTGGACCATTCGATCCGGTACGACGGCGGTCGATGCCGCCGGTGAGATTCACAGCGATATTGCCCGCGGATTCATCCGGGCTGAGACGGTGGCATTTGACGATTACAAATCCGCCGGCGACATGAAAGGCGCCAAAGCCGCCGGAAAGGTCCGCCTCGAAGGCAAGGGCTATGTCGTCCAGGACGGGGACATTATAAACTATCGATTTAACGTGTAGGCATGTCACAGATCCCTAACGTCAAGAAACCCAGACTCCACTGGTGGCAAAGGTCTTGCCGAATACTCGTGGCGATGGGGATGTTCTTTGCGGCGGCGTATATAACCCTGCCGTGGTGGGCGCCGACGGGACTGATCCGCCAACACCTTGCCGACGAGATGTCACGCCAGCTTGGCCTGGACGTTCGCATCGGTAAGATATCATTGAGTTGGGGCGAGGGGCTCGAGCTGCGAGACCTGGAGATCGATTCGCCCGAGGGCTTCTCCGCCGGTTCGGGAAAAACCATGCTCCGCGCGGCGGTGATACGCACCGAACTCTCGCCGATAAACTTCTTCTGGCGGAAGCGAATCGGATGGATGGAGGTCGAGCGCCCGGTCCTCAACGTCGAAATCGATGCCGAGGGCAACGTGAACGTAAGCGTGCTCGATCGCCTGAAGTTCGACGCCCGGACGGATCGTATTTCGGTCAAACAAGCCGAGGTCAACATCCTGCTGCCCAAGCACAAACAGCGGCTCGTGGTGGGCGTGCAGGACATGCAGTTCATCGCCGGGCGGACCAAACACCTCGGGCGGATCACCGTGTCCGCCGAACTCAGACAGGATCGGTCCATGGCGCCGGTAGCGCTGTCGCTAGATACCGTTCAGGACGCCAACCCGGTTTCGGCAACGGCGTCTTTCAAGTTTGCCCGCGTCGATATGGCCCAGCTCAACCTCGTGAAAATACTGGGCTTACCATTAAGGAAACTCGCCGGGCGATGCAGTGGAAAGCTGAGCCTCCAGGCAAACGCCGACGGACAGATCGATCATGTCCGGTGCAAGCTGACAATGCGTCAACTGGACCTCCAACCGCTCGATACCCGGATCAAACTGCCCGTTATCGCCGAAGCGGGTTTCAGCGTGTCGGCCAGCTACGATCCCGTTGGTGGACGCGTCGACCTCCAGCCATTCAGCGTGCGACTGCCCGGGCTGGACATGTCGGGGACCGGTACGCTGTTTACCGAAGCGCTTGCGGGCAAGTGGCAGGCGATAAACCGTCTAAAAATGGGTGGAGAGGTTTACCCCACGCAGCTTGTGGCGATGCTGACCGGAACGAATCAACTGCCCGCAAACCTCAGTATCGCCGGGCCGATCCGCGTCGATGTGGAACTCGACCACAGGGGAAATGACCTGGTGTTTTCGGGCATGACGGATGCCACGTCGGCGGAGGTTCGACAAGATAAGAGGGTTATCAAACCGTCCAAACGGAAGTTCCGCGTGGAAACGAAAACCACGCTGGACAAAAGGACCTTCAAGCTCGATGTCGGTCGCCTGCAGGTGGACCTGGGCGGTAATACATTCATCGGGCAGGGGACCGTTCGCGACGTGCGAGAACTGCTTGCCGCCGGGCGGGGCGACTCACCCCTGGCCGCATGGTACGCGCTGGCCAATTGGCAATGGAAGGGACGCGCCGAATGTCAGGATCTCGATTCGCTGCGAAGTCTGTCCGCCGGCCTCGAGCGGGCGTTGCAAGGCGCCGAACTTTCGGGTCCGGTGATCGGGGACCTCGCCATAGACAGCCGCGACGGACTGGTGGCCCAGGGATCTCTCAGTCTGCCAAAAGGGACCGCTCTGAGGCGATCCGGGCGTATCCTGAAGCCCGCCGACCAGGCGATGAAGCTGTCGGCAAGGGCTTCGGGGAATCGAAAGTCCGCCGGTCTGGATGATGTGGAGTTCCGCCTTACCGTCGGGGAGGGGAGGATCGTGTTCGATCGCGGGTGTGTGCGATTCGCGGGTCCCGATCCCAAGGGCAAGACCGGCGCGCAGGTGGATATCAGCGGGGATTTTTCCGCCGCCGGTATCGAACACATATTGACCGGTCTGCAACCGGGCGGGACGCCGGGGTTAAAAATCCGCGGGTCGATGAACGGTAAGTACGTGGTTCGCCTGTCGCCCGAAGCCCATCGACTGCACTTGGCGGTGGTCGACACGACGGACCTCGAGTTCCAGGCGGGCAGGATCTTCGCCAAACCCTCCGGCGTCAAGGCCGCGATAAATCTGGACTTCATTGCGGACGGTCGAATGTCGCGAGATCCGCGGAATATCCTGCGGTGTTCGTGGCGGGAACCGCACGCCGATCTCCGCGGGCAGGTGAGTTTCGCCGCGGAACCCGGCGGGCCTCAGGCAGGCGGTTCCTTCCGCGCCGATATCCGCGATGCTCGCTGGTTGGCGAGGTCCCTGCCACTGGTGTCCGAAGCCTTGGGGACCGGGCGTTTGACCGGGGCGATGACCCTTACCGCTCGTGGGAACTGGCGACCCGGGAGCCTGAGGGGCGAGGTCCTCTGCGACGCCGATGCCCTGGCGTACCAATCCAACGATCGTACCGCTCGGCGAAAATCCGCCGGCGTACCGCTGCAGGTACACCTGGCGGGGAAGTTGTCGACCGGCGATGACTCCCGGGTATCGGCCACGCTGGAGAACCTGAAGGTCACCTTCGGTAACAGTTATGCACAACTCGCGGGTGAAGCCGAGCTTGTCGCCAAGATACCGAAGGTTGTCTCCCTGAAGACCTGGCCTGAAGTCCTCCCTCGATGCGTGGTGCATGCCGGCGGTCGCCTTGCCGCCGACGAGACCCTCACCGATCTGTTTCCGGAACTTCGCGGAGAGGTCAAACGGCTGAGCCTGGGCGGATACGGTGAGTTCACCGCTTCTGTCGATGCCTCCGACAGCGGTCTGGAGGTTGACCTGCGACTCGATGCCGACAAAGCATCGTTCGCCGCCGGAAGCGAATTTGCCAAACCCGCGGATATGCCCGCCACCCTCTCCGTTCGCATGGAGATTCCCGTCGACCTGTCGCAGTTTCGGTTGAACGATTTTAAGGCCCGTATCGGCGACGTACACGTGCTGGCCGCTGGATCGGTCCTGCCTGTCCGGACCGGCGGGCGGTGGCGGATCGAACCGGGGGAACTGCACGTTACCGCCTGGACGCGCCGTGCCGAGACGCTCGATAAAATGATAGCCCGCCTCGAGCCCCACAAGATATCCGGGGACGCGATCGTGGAAGGCCAGTGGACCGGCGGTGCGTCCGGGTCGGCGCCTTACGTGTCCTTCCACAGCAAGTCGCTGGGCGGTACATGGCGGGGCAAGAAGGTGAAACTCTCGGGCGAGCTGCTCGTCAAGGGTATCGCCCGCGACAAGCGCCGGCGGTGGACGGTCCGCGGAGTCCGGACAAAGAACCTCCAGATGCAGGCGGGCAGGAATCACGCATGGTTGATCGCTGACCTCAAAGACCTCGACTCATCGCCGGCGGGGACTATCACGCTGCTTGGGCGATACCTCGACACCCGGGACATCCGCCGGTGGATCGGCGGTCCTCGCCCGGATACTCGCCCAACCACTCGTCCGGTAGCCCCGGCGGCGGACGATGCCGCCGAAAAGCCGGATAACTACACCGAGGCAAGGCGGCGGGCAAAGGCCCTGATCGCATCGAAGCTACCCTTGCTTCGCGCCAGCAACATTAAAGCCACCGTGCGGATAGCCCACCTGCGATTGTGGGACGAGAATGTTTCACAATACTACGATACCCGCGATATGAAGCTGACCGCTACCGTCGATCGCGGGCTCATTGAAGCGGTCTATGCCTGCGGGCTGAACGCCGGATCGGTTCGAGGCGGGGTGAAAGTCAATCTCAAAGATGATCCGCCCGAGGACCGGGCAGTTGAGGTTTCTGTGTGGCAGGACATTCGAGACGTTGCGGCCAGGGAGAACATCCAACCGCAATTGGCGCTGTTCTTTCCCGGGAACACGGTCTACGGTCAGTTCAATCGGCGTCAGGACGTGAAGATGTCGCTGGTGGATTTTGTTGCCAGTGCGGCCGATCCGAACATGCCCGTTAATCCGGTCGGGACCGCGAAGACCGTTACGGTCGACGGGATGACCCAGGGGCGCGCGGCGCCGAAGTTTGTGACCGCGATGTTTCCCGGGCTGAACATGACCAGCTATCGGTATCTGAAGATGACGGCGTTTTCGGAGTTGCATGCCGACGGGAGCGCCTACAGCGACATGATATTTAACGGCCAGACGTACGATATGTATATGGAAGGTACAACCGATACCAAGAAGATCGGACGGTATGAAATCGGTCTGATTCTCATCGGTACGCCCCAGACGCCGGAATGGAACCACATCTGGCGACAGGGGCGCCTGCCGATTCTGAAGTTCAAGGCTCGCATAGAAGGCGGTAAGATGCATGATGTTTTCGTGAGCTATCCCTGGCCCAACGAGTCGCTCGGTGTGATACTTCTGAAGAACAATATACTGTACAGGGCTTTTCTGGCCAGTCAGGGAAAGTGATATTATGGCAAGCTGTTAGCTATCGGCTGATAGCTAACAGCCCGAGGTAACTGCCGATGGTCGTCCTTAGTCAATCTGAGACGCAGTCGTGGGGAGCGGGAACTGTCCCGCTGTTGCGACAGGGCAGTCGCTGGCTTACGCATCCGCTGATGATGATAACCGTAATTGCGTATGCGTCGGTAAATGCGTTCTGGCAGTTCCTGTCGACGGGAAGATGGATCGACTATCGCGGCGAGGCGTTCCGACACGATCTTGCCGTCCCGCTCGGACAGATGCTTCTTGCGCCCCTGAGCATATTCAACTACCCGTGGATGACGCTGGTTACCGGATTCATTCTGGCGGTGGTGATATTCGTACCGATACTCGTGGCGGTATTGCATCGCCTGCGTACCGCCGCGGTCTTTGTCGTGATCGTTGCCGTGCTGGGGCATGCTCCGGTGTTGGCCGGCGCGCTGTTAGTTGCCTGCGTGCTGTCGTCAAGGACGCCTCTGCGATCGGACACGCCGTTTCTGGCGGTGTTGCTGGGACTCGTTCCGGTGGTGGTGTATTTGTATCTGTTCGGTTTGTCGGTGGTTTCCGAGGCGGCGGTGCTGCCTCTCCAGCGCGGGGTGGCCGGCGCCCCGTTCCTGATCGCTCTGCTCAGCGCCTCGTTGGTCTGCGGGTTGGCGCTGTCTGTGGCGCGGTGGGTCGGGTATCGTCAGTGGGTGGTCTGGCCGGTCATCATTGTCCTCATGTCCGGTCCGATGACGGTCTTCTACATCGCCGTCGGAACCGACGAGCTTGAGTACTCGCTGCTCACCAACCGCCTTGCACCCGGCGATTCCATCTACAGATCGCTGTCCCTGGCGAATCTGCAGAAGGGCGACGGTGCCGAGGACCTGACCGGCGATAAAATGTTCAACGCAATCCGCGGTTCGCTCAAGATACGACGGGAGAGGCTGATACAGGCCTGCCTGCAGTTCGTGGACCGCTATCCCGACTCGCGGCGCGCCCCGGCAGTACTCTGGGTCGCTGCGCAGTGTCACAGCCTCAGGGTATCCAGGCCCGCGATGGCCGACGGGCGGGTCATGTACTACGCCTCGCACCTCTCGAAGGAATCGCGGGAAACATGGGAGAAACTCGTCGATGAATACCGCAAGTCGCGGCAGGCGGCGCTTGCCCATTGGCACTTGGGGACCCTTGCGCTGCGAAAGGTGGGGGATCCGACCCTGAGTGACAAGTCGATCTCAGAACTCCTGACCCGGGCCGACAAACACCTTGTCGCAGCCGAGGAACGGTTGACGGAGATAGTGGCTGCTGCAGGTGATGCGGACTCCGACCAGTCGGTTGACCGTGTCTTTCTGCCCGTTCCACTGCTCCCCACACGCGGTTGCTACCGCCAGGGGCTGGTTGAAGTGCAGCGATTGCGATGGTTGATAGTGGCAAACGGGGTGATTGAAACGTGGGATAAGGTCGTGGCGGGCGGTAAGCCGAAGGCCCGCGCTGACGCGACGAAGTTGCTGATGGCGTTGTCGGGCTATTTGCGGATCGACGCTAATGGTCTGACCGCGGCGAATTATCGCAAGGCTCTCGGGACGCTGATAGATAGATTCGAGGGCACGAATCTTGGTGACAATCTTACGGTGGCATGGGCCAGCGCGCCGCCCGATCCGCTCGATCCGGACCTCGCTCCGTACGATCCGGCCCGCGAACCGTACGATCGGGCCCTGGCTCTTATCCCGCTTGCCGAGGTGCGTCCGCCGACCGACGCGGCCATCCAGGCGAGTTTCGAACTGGGCATATTGGCTTCCGGTACCGCCGACGCCGTGGCGGTGGGCCTGATCGAGGATCTCCGCAAGCCCGAGGAGTATTTCAAGCTGGTGATCGCCGCACCGGACAACCCCTGGAAGCCGCTGGCCAGGGAACGATTGGCGTGGTTGGAAGCACAGCAGAAAGAGACGGCCCCATAGTCGTAATCGCCGGTATGTCACAGATGGTTCACACCCTTCGCCCGCGCCCCTTTGGCTGCGGACCGTCCGTTCCCGCCGCACAATACGCCCGCGCAACCAATCTATCCGGTCTGTGCATAAACGCTTATGATATATACACAAGAGCCGATGCGATGTGGTTCGAAGCAATCCCGCTCGGCCGCCGCGCCAAAAATGGGAACCTTCCGCCCGAGGGCACCAATCGCAAGTACCCGCTCCGCATGTCGCGATAACCATTTTTGAGTAAGATGCTTATAGCAACACGATCCGCGCCGGAGGGGTCTCACATAATCATTTGACACCGCGTGATATGTCACAGGCAATTAACTCATGATTTCGCAGGTTGTTATATCGCTGACATGTAACAACAGGCGGGTTCCAAGGGCGTCTTCAGGGCTGGTCGAATCGACACGCCCATCGATCTGTTCCTTTGCCGGCTAACGTTTCGTGTTATCGGTCCCGATGCTGCAAGTCCCGAAGAACTTTTCGGGGTGCCCCGATGTGCATCGAGACTTCCGCTTTCGCTCCAGCATCGGGATCCGCTGAATGTCATGATTAGCCCCAAAACTTCCATTTGGGTTTCTTGGTTGCATTGGCTCTAAGTGATTCCAAATGCTGTGCAATGAAATCTTGTACGTTTTCTATTCCTGCCTCTGATGGCGATTCCATGAATAGAATGGATGGGATCATAACCAAATCCTTGGGATTTGATCCCGCATTGAGCGCTTGATTGACTGAGTCGAATTCCGACGAGTTGAGAATAAGTTGTTCAAATGCACTACTGCCTTTGTGTTGACGTGCAATTGTTGCGGCAAACTTGAAATGTGGTTCATTATCTAATAGGCCAGATTCTATTACTAATCCATTGGCGTCAAAACAGTAGTATTCCTCGGAAAACCTAATTCCCATTCCATCAAAGAACTCTCGACTCCAGGCAATCTGGGTGAATTTGTAAAGTCGATCTGCTTGATCTTCTGGAATACTTGCGGCCGCAAGTGCTTCATAAATAGAAGCTTCGCTTGCCTCTTCCGAGGACGCCGCCTCAATAAGGTGAGTAATTGCATCTTCGATTTCCATGGTTAATGTCCACCTTTCCAGGGGTTAGTGTTTCGTGTCATCGATCATAGACGAAGTACCAGGCGAAGGCAACTGCATGCGACACCGCAAGCGAACGGCGACGGGCAACGGCGACACGTCAACAATCCCGACTTGTGCTTCGTGGCGAAGCGACGCTTTGCGGAGTCGTACGCAGTCGGGATCGTTGTCTCAATTCCTCCAGTCAGATGCGGTCGCCGCGGGATATCCTACGAAACGTCTTGACTATACGTGATGATGTGCCTATGATTCCGCCGATGGATTCGCGGTCCGCCATGGCGCGGACCGTTGTTGTTTCGGCCGTTCGAGCTTGTCAGGACTATAGAACAGGAGCCCTCAGCGTGGGATATAACTGCGTAGTGTGTATAAAACAGGTACCGGATACCAAACGTATAACCGGCGAGGCGATGCAGGAAGACGGAACGGTCAACCGGGCCGCTCTTCCGGCGGTCTTCAACCCAGAGGACCTCAACGCCCTGGAACAGGCGCTGGCGATCCGCGACGAACATGGCGGGACGGTTACCGCCATTGCGATGGGTCTGCCCGCGGCGTGCGAAGTGCTGCGAGAGGCCCTGTACTGCGGGGCCGATCGGGCGATACTAATAACCGATCGGCGCGCCGCGGCCTCCGACACCCTGGCGACTTCCTACATTCTGTCGTGTGCGATCGCCAAGCTCGAGGCGGACATCGTGTTGTGCGGGCGCCAGGCGATCGATGGCGACACCGCCCAGGTCGGACCGCAACTGGCGGAGAAGCTCTCCGTGCCGGTGATTACCTACCTCGAGAAGCTCGATGCGCTGGACGGCGAGACGATTACCGTCGAGCGTAATGTCGGTAACGGGTTCGAGATCGTCAAGGCCAACCTGCCCGTGCTGGTGACCGTGATGGATACCGCCAACACGCCGAGACCCCCGGCGGCAAGGCGGATCATGAAATTCAAGAAGGCGCGAAGCCGCGCGGAAATCGAGAAGGTGGCGGAGCATCTTCTGATGGGGGATTACGAGGATTACACGGCGGAGCTTCAGGCCAGCGAGGTCGAGAAGCACTGCGCCCAACTCGAAGAAAAAGGTTTGCTGATAGAGCAGTGGGACCTGGATTTCCTCGAGGCGGATCTGCAATGGTGCGGGCGGAGCGGAAGCCCGACCAAGGTGCATCGCATCCAGTCGGTCGTTCTCAAGGGCGGCGAGTACAAGGAATACGCTCCCACCGACGGCGACATTAACGAGCTGGTGGCTTCACTTATACAGGATCATACGATCGGTTGATTCGTTGACCGCTTAACTGACAGGCTGAAATAACCATGATAGAAGTAAATCGACAAGGTGAAGTATGGGTGTTCGCCGAGGCTGAAGGCGGCGAGCTTTCGGACGTACCGCTGGAACTGTTGAGCAAGGGACGCGAACTTGCCGACGAACTGGACGTTCCGCTGGGGGCGGTTCTGCTCGGCGACGAGAAGACTGCCACCCTTGCCGGCAAGCTGATAGCCTGCGGCGCCGACAAGGTCTACGTTGTCTCCGACGCGAAACTCGACCACTACCAGACGGTGCCGTATTCGCACGTGATCTGCAATCTCATCGAAGAGCACAAACCGCAGATCATGATGTACGGAGCAACGCCGATTGGGCGGGACCTGGCGCCCACCGTCGCCAGCGCCGCCAAGTGCGGGCTGACCGCAGACTGCACCGATCTGCAGATCGGCGATCACAAACCGCCGGGCGACGATACGGTTCACAAGAATCTGCTGTTCCAGATCCGCCCGGCTTTCGGGGGTAATATCATCGCGACGATCGTGAATTACGATCGCTGGCCCCAGATGGCGACCGTTCGCGAAGGTGTGATGGTCATGCCCGAGGCCGACGGGTCGCGCACCGGCGAGATTGTGCAATGCGCGGCGGGGCTGGACGACGTCGAACTGCCTCTGGAGATCATCGAGTCTGTTCGGCGCGAGAAGAAGGTGAATCTCAAAGCCGCTCGGATCATCGTTTCCGGCGGGGCGGGCGTGGGAAGCAAGGACAACTTCAAGCTGATTCACGAGCTTGCCCGGTGCCTCGGCGCCGAAGTGGGCGGGTCTCGTGCGGCGGTCGATCTGGGGTACGTGGCGCACGACCACCAGGTCGGGCAGACAGGCACGACGGTTCGCCCGGCGCTCTATATCGCCTGCGGTATCTCCGGAGCGGTCCAGCATTGTGCGGGCATGCAGGAGGCGGGCAAAATACTCGCGATCAATACAGACCCCGACGCGCCGATCTTCCAGGCCGCCCACATGGGTATCGTGGGCGACATGAATATCGTGATCCCAAAACTCATAAAGGCCATCCGGAGCGGTGCTTCGGTAGCGCAAGCCGCGGCGGACTAAGGATTAAACCATGGCTAATTTCTATAGCGACAATGAAGACATCAAGTTCCTCTTCGGGCACATGGACATCGCCCGAACCGCCGACATCCTGGAAGAGGACTTCCGATTCCACGCGGAATTCGATTACGCTCCGGAAAACTCCGAAGACGCCATCGACAACTACAGGCGAATCCTCGAGACCGTCGGGCAGATCTCCGCTGAAGAGGTTGCACCGACGGCCGAAGACACCGACACCGTCGGAAACGTACTCAACGAAGACGGTTCGGTAACGTACGCGTCGGGTATCGCCAACGCCCTGATGAGGCTTTCGCAGGCCGATTTGATGGGCTTCACCCTTCCGTACCGGTTCGGAGGCATTAACTGCCCCAATCTCGTATACACGATGAGCAACGAACTCATCAGCCGCGCCGACGCCGCACTCATGAATATCTACGGGCTACAGGGAATCGCCGAAACGATCAACGCATTTGCCTCGGAAGAAATCAAGCAGCAGTACCTGCACGGAATGTCGGCTGGGTGGACCGGAGCGATGGTGCTCACCGAGCCCGACGCCGGCAGCGATCTGCAGGCGGTAAAGACCCGCGCCTACCAGGACGACGAAGGCAACTGGTTCGTCCACGGAGTCAAGAGATTCATCACCAACGGTTGCGGCGAAGTGCTGCTCGTTCTGGCGCGAACCGAACCGGATATCTCCGACGGGCGCGGTTTGAGCCTGCTGGTAGTCGATCGCGGTCCGACCGTCAAGATCCGCCGGCTCGAACACAAACTGGGCATAAACGGAAGCCCGACCTGCGAGATATTCTTCGATAATTCGCCGGCACAGCTTATTGGCGATCGACAGAGAGGTCTGATCACCTACGTCATGAGCCTGATGAACGGCGCCCGCGTCGGTATCGCCGCCCAATCGATCGGTATCGGAGAAGCCGCCTACCGCGCCGCGCGAGAATACGGACACTCCCGCAAGCAGTTCGGTACGGCGATCGACACGTTCCCCGCCGTCCGGGAACTGCTGGTGAACATGCAGATCGACATACAGGCCGCCCGGGCACTTACATACCACGCCAGCTTCTGCGTGGACATCGAGAACGGGGCCCTGCGTGGTCTGGAGTCCGAAGCCGCCCAGAACGACAAAGATCTGCGAAGGGATTTCAAGCAGCAGGCACGCAAAATAGGACGCTTCAACAAGGTACTTACTCCCATGAGCAAGTACTACGCTTCGGAGATGTCGATGCGCGTCTCGAACGACGCGATCGCCGTGCTCGGCGGGAGCGGGTACATGAAGGACTACGCCTGCGAGCGATACCTTCGCGACAGCCGGATCACCACGATCTACGAGGGCACGAGCCAGTTGCAGGTACTAGCCGCCGTCGCCGGTGTGACCAGCGGTACGGCGAAGACGATAATCGAGGACCTTCTCGATCGGAAGTGGACCAGTGAACTCCAACCGCTGATCGACCAGATCCGCCAGGGCGCCGCACTGCTCGAGGAGTGCGTGGTGTTCGTCAAGGACCAGCCCGGAGCGACGCATCGCGACCTGTACGCCCGCAAGCTGGTGGATATGGCTTTGTACCTGATCGTGGGCGCACTGTTCTGCGACCATGCCCTCGCCAGCGAAACCAAACACTCCGTCGCCAGGCGGTGGTTGGCTTGGCGCATGCCTGAGATCAGGATGGATGCCGAGATGATCCGCAGCGGCGACACGCAGATCGTCGAGGAATTCGAGATCCTCGCCGGGCCCGTACCGGTTGTCGAGTGACACGCATGGGTTTCATTCCGCCCGGGATTGTCTTAGACTCGGCGCAAGGGACTGCGAGATTGCGAGATGATATCTCTGGAAGAAAAACTCCGCCCCCGCGCTGATACCCCCTCGGCGCACCTGCGGGACGTGCTTGTATGGATGATGCTGGTGGCGGTATTTGTTGCGCTGCTTCCGGTGTGGTGGGTCGACGGGGATCTCGTATCGAGCCTCGGTAGCGGGGAGTTCTCGGATTTCAGTGACGTAATCGAGCGTTTCTCGCGCCTGATGCTGTCGTTCTGGCTGCTCCCGGCGATGGGGTTCATGTTGGCGCTGCGATGCGGGGCGGTCGATCTGAGCGTCTGGGCGACCGCGGGCCTCGGAGGCGTGGTCAGTGCGGCGATAATCGGCGCGGGATGTCCCGCCCCGGTGGCGATATTTGCGGGCATATCGGCAGGAGCAATCTGCGGACTGATCAACGGGACCCTTGTGGCGGGCCTGCGCTTGCCTTGTCCGATAATCTCGACCCTGATTGCATTTGGATTGATCTGGTTGCTGGGAAGGTATTTTCCCTCCGGCGAGATAGTGCTCGGCGACGGGGCTCTATCCGGGCTGCTCGGGGGCTTTCAATCGGTCACCGGTTGGCTGGGCCTTCCGGAGGTTACGCTCCAGGCGGTCGCCGCACTGGTGGTCTTTATTTTCTACACGGTGACAATGCTGGTGATTCTCAACGGGGAGATAGTCGAACGTCACCGCGGGCGGGGGTTCTCCGAGCGTTGGCGGCTTCTGGCGGCGTTGACCGCGTCGGGCGCCTTGTCCGCGGCGGGGGGGGTATCGTGGTTAATAGAGCACAAGACGGCGCCCGTTCCGGGTCGGCCTCTGGACGATTTTGTTATTCCCGCGGCGGCCTTGTTGGCCGGCGGGTTGTACCTCGCCGGTCGTGGGCGAACGCTGCTGGCGGGGGTGCTCTTACCGACGGCGCTGGCGGTGGTGACCGGTTGGCGGCAGGAAGTGCTGAATCTGCGGTGCGATCTTCTGGCGGGCTATCCGCTGCAGGTGCTGTGCCTGGTGGTGATGGTTGCAGTCGCCAGATACGCGATGACCTGTGCGGCGGTCGTTGGGCGGTGTCACACCGGGGCGCTGGTATTGGCGTGGAGTTCTTCTATCGGGATAGCCCTCTTCGCCGCGAGCGTCTGGACCCAAACGCCGGAGATCAGGGATATTTGGCATGCTACCGGCGGGGGGTTGTGGCTGGCGGGGGCGATCGGGGCGATAGTATTGAGGTTGGCGTCACCGCGCCGCGAGGTGGAATGATCCGTCCCTGCGTCGCTCTTCGAGCTATGCAGGGCAGGCGCCGTGTTTTTACTTGGTTATGCTGGCGCGATGGCGGAGATAGGCGTCGATGAACTCCTGGAGATCGCCGTCGAGAACTTTGTCGGTATGGGGTGATTTGAGTTCGGATCGTTCGTCTCTCACCAGTTGGTAGGGATACAGGACGTACGACCGTATCTGGTTACCAAAGGCGATTTCCCCCTTGTCGCCGTATAGTTTCGCCAGTTCGGCGTCTCGCTTGGCTTGTTCGTGCTGGTAGAGTTTCGCGGCGAGCATTTTCTTGGCTGACGCGCGGTTCTTGTGCTGAGACCGCTCGTTCTGGCATTGCACGACGATACCGGTTGGTGTGTGGGTCATTCGTATGGCGCTGTCGGTTTTGTTTACGTGCTGTCCACCTGCTCCGCTGGCGCGGTATGTGTCTTCGCGTACATCTTTCTCGTAGTCGATATCAATGTCGATATCGTCGAGTTCCGGAAGGACGTTAACCGAAGCGAAGCTCGTGTGTCGGCGGTTTTGCGAGTCGAACGGGCTGATCCTGACCAGGCGATGGACGCCTCGTTCGCAGGACAGGTATCCGTAGGCATACGGTCCGCTAACCTGCAGGGTGATCGAGCGGATACCGGCTTCTTCACCGTCGGTGCGGTCGATTTCGCTGAACTTGTACCCGTTGCGTTCGAAGTAGCGAAGGTACATTCTCATGAGCATTTCGGCCCAGTCGCAGCTTTCGGTTCCGCCGGCGCCGGCATGTATGGAGAAGTAGCAACTGCCCTTGTCGTGCGCCCCGGACAGAAGCGTGCGCAGTTCCAGGCGGTCGAGGTCCGCGCAGAGGGTTTGTTCCTGGGCGGCTGCGTCCTGGAGATCTTCGGCGCTGTCGGCTTCGGTTGCCAGCTCGTGCAGGACATCGAGGTCTTCTATTCCCGTCAGGAGCGTGGTAACCGGGGCGACTACGGCTTTGAGAGTTTTGAGTTCCGCGATGATCGGAGCGGCCGCTTCCTGGTTGTCCCAGAATCCTGGTGTGGCCATCTGCTTTTCGAGTTCGACCATCCGGCGTTGCTGACCTGGTACGTCAAAGAGAGTCCCGGATTGCGATTATCCGGGCGCTGAGATCGTCGATTCGTTCTTTCAGTCCGTCAAGTTCCAGCATAGATTACTCCTGAGGCGGATCATACCAGTTTGGGTACCGCGGGACAATGCCCTTGTCCGAGGCGGAGCGAGGGGCGCGGAAAACACGGCAACGGCTTTAGCCACGGATGAACACGGATGAAAACGGATAGTTCAAATGTAGAAACGGCGAACGGCAACGGCTTTAGCCACGGATGGCACGGATTACACGGATGCAAAGACAACGACAACGACTTTTTTTGGGCCATCCGTCCGGCTACGATGCGGCAGGCAGGTCCCGCGGCCTTTGTCGTTGCCGTTTCATATCCGGGCCATCCGTGTTCATCCGTGGCTAAAGCCGTTGTCGTTGTCGTTCGCTACTTGTCGTTAGGTCCGAAATCTGATACGGTCACTGCCCGAACGGAAATGCCTTTAGGAGAACACTACAATGAAAACAATCAGTTTCGGTCAGACCGGTGTCGAGGTTAGCGCGATTTGCCTGGGTGCGATGGAGTTCGGGACGGCTATCTCCAAGGATAAATCATACGAGGTGCTGGACATGTACTTCGAAAATGGCGGTAGGTTTCTCGACACCGCCAACATCTACGCCCACTGGCTCGAAGGGGGCAAAGGTGGAGACAGCGAGGCCTTCATCGGTCAGTGGATGCGCGATCGCGGTAACCGCGGCGAGATGTTCGTCGCGACGAAGCTCGGTTTCGATATGCCCGGTGAAACCGGGACGCTGCGGGCCGACGCGATAAAATCAGAATGCGAGGCCAGCCTCGAGCGTATGGGGATCGATACTATCGACCTCTATTACGCACACAGGGACGACCAGGAAACGCCGCTCGAAGAGACGCTCAAGGCATTCGACGAACTGGTGGCGGGCGGTAAGGTACGATTCCTGGGTGCCTCGAACTTCATGGCATGGCGCCTGGAAAGGGCCCGCAATCTCTCGCAGGCAAACGGATGGGCCGAATACTGCTGCCTCCAGCAGCGGCATTCGTATCTGCGGCTTCAGGCCGGTACGACATTTGCGCCACAGTTGACCGTCAACGAGGATCTTAGGGCATACAGCCGGGCCGAGAACTTTCCCATGCTCGCCTACACACCGCTTCTGGGCGGGTGCTACGTACGCCAAGACCGCCAACTACCGGCGCAGTATCAGGGCGTCGATTCGGACAATCGCCTCCAGGCCGTGCGGAAACTCGCCGGCGAGCTCGGCGCCACGCCGAACCAGATTGTCCTGGCATGGATGATGCAGGGCGACCCGCCGATTATCCCGCTGATCGCCACCGGTAATCCCGAACACCTGCGGGAGAATCTGGCGGTCGAGAACGTGCAGCTTACCGCCGAGCAGATCGCGGAACTCGACGCGGCGGGGATATGCAGCGAACGAAATATGGTCCTGATCAGTTAATATTCAATTTCGGATCTGGAGAAGGATACGATGAACGGAAAACCAGGCGATCTGAGCAGACGCGACTTCATAAAGGCCGCCGGTCTGGCTGCCGGCGCCGCGTCACTAAATGGCGTACTCCATGCCGCCGAGGTCCGCGCCAAAAAAACGGCACGCCCCAACGTCGTATTCGTTCTGACCGATCAGTGGCGCAGGCAGTCTACCGGATATGGCGGCGGGCCGAACGCCCTGACGCCGAATCTGGACAAGCTGGCGGGCCAGAGCGTCAATCTCACGAACGCCGTTTCCGGTTGCCCGGTATGCTGTCCGTATCGCGCGAGCCTGCTTACGGGGCAGTACCCGCTGACCCATGGCGTGTTCCTCAACGATCTGTGCCTCTCGACCAAGGGCGTCACGCTTGCCGAGGCTTACGCCAAAGCCGGTTACGATACGGCGTATATCGGCAAGTGGCACCTCGACGGGCATGGGCGGGCCTCGTATATCCCCAGAGAGCGGCGCCACGGTTTTGACTATTGGAAGGTGCTGGAGTGTACGCACAATTACAACCGGTCGTTCTACTACGCCGCAGACAGCAAGACCAGGCTCACCTGGTCCGGATACGATGCAAAGGCGCAGAGCGACGATGCGCGGGCGTACATTCGCAACCGCGCGCGGGCTAGCAAGCCATTTATTCTCGTGCTGTCGTTCGGTCCGCCGCACAATCCGTATCAGACGGCGCCGAAGAAGTATCGCGAGTTGTACGCTAACAAGAAACTCAAGCTCCGGGAAAACGTTCCGGTCTCGGCCCGGGGGCGGGCACGCAAGGACCTGGCGGGCTACTACGCGCACATCTCCGCGTTGGATGCATGTGTCGGCGGCCTGCTCGACACTATCGACAAGTCCGGTATCGCCGACAACACGATATTCGTCTTTACCTCGGATCACGGAGACATGCTGGGCTCTCAGGGCATGAGCAGGAAGCAAAAGCCATGGGACGAATCGATCATGGTTCCGTTCCTGTTGCGATATCCCGCCGCTCTGGGCGCCAAGCCCCGAACCATCGACATGCCGATCAATACCCCCGACATCATGCCCACGCTGTTGGGGTTGAGCGGGATAAAGATTCCCAAGAGCGTCGAAGGTGTCGATTACTCCGGAGTGCTGACCGGGCGAGGCGAGCCTTCAAACGATGCCGCGTTGATTACGTGCGTCTCGCCGTTCGGGGAGTGGCACAGAGGCCGGGGGCGTGAGTTCCGAGGTATACGCACGCGGCGATATACGTACGTTCGCGACCTCAAGGGTCCCTGGCTGCTCTACGACAATCAGGAGGATCCTTACCAGTTGAACAATCTCGCTGGCAAGGCCGATTCCGCCGATCTACAGAAGCGGCTCGATTCGCTGCTGGCGGGTAAACTCAAAAGCACCGGCGACGACTTCCTGCCCGGGACGAAGTACATCGACAAGTGGGGCTACAAGGTTAATGCCCGTGGGACAGTACCTTACAGCAACTGACCATCGCGTGAAGCGGGCGCAAAAAAATGGCGACGCCTAGGCGGAGGGAGACCTAAACGTCGCCCAAAGCCGCATCCCTAATATGCAGGTGGAGGGAGACCTACATGTAATGGGGTGCAGCGGACAACCAATATCATGCCGGTCTGTTTGGGCTACGACCCAATGACCCTGACAGACTATGACTCAAAATAACCCAAACCGCATTATAATTCGACATTTGCGGCCTGCAAGCGTTAACCGATTTTTCTGATATTTTTTTGATTGTTCTCTTTCGCGACTAATCTGCGACTCGAACGTCTCGGCGCCGTGGCGGTTGGCTGCTTGAGGCGCCCGCCGGTGATCGACCGGCAGGCGCCTCAATCCGTGCCATTCAGCTAGCACCCTTCCCTGGGCACCGCACCATTACCGCCTGGAGAGGGAAAACGAAACCCAGCTCCCTGCGGGGTGCTCAACTGCAACCTAACGACGTCCCGCAGTTGAAGCACTTGTAGCAATTACCGTTTCGTACCGTCAGCGACCCGCAGACATCACAGGC